>JAKURJ010000066.1 GCA_022452125.1 Candidatus Poseidoniaceae archaeon | reverse complement strand
ATGCTCAAGAAATTAGAATCAATGCGCCGCGTATTCAGGAAGATTCCCGTACGCTCTCACGCCAAGTCATGGATGCGGGGAGAGAGAAATTGTGACTACCTTACCTGTGAGCCAGAAGCAATATCGCCGTCGATGGTGACTAATTTGACACCACCTTGACCGTCATCTGCAGCCAACATCATGCCTTCACTCATTACGCCCCTAAGTTTCCTTGGCTTGAGGTTAGCAACGAAAACTACGGATTTACCCGTCATTTCTTCTGCAGAATAATATTCTTTCAGACCTGCACAAATAGTACGACCATTTTCGCTCCCATCATCAATAGAGACCACGAATAATTTGTCTGCATTTTCGTGATCACTGACCGATACAATCTTTCCAACACGCAATTCTACTTCCATGAAAGTCTCAAAATCGAGATGTGTAGTTCCTTCTGGCATTTCTTTCACTTCCTTTTTCTTCTTTTTTCCACCCTTTACAGCATGGCTAGGGTCTTCCTTACTCGATGAATCATCTGTAGCAAGGGACTTCTCCTGCTCAAGAATCTCATCCAAATCTAATCTCTGGAATAGCGGCTTTGCTTCTGCATCATTCCACTTGTATTCGACATTCCAATCGATTGCTGAATTCCAATCTGCCTGTGATACATCACCGCTTTCTCCAAGCGCTTCCCACAGGCGTTGTGCACTGAAAGGCAAGAAAGGGTGTGTTAAGATAGCGAGATATCTAGATAAGCGCCAACCAAAGGATAACTTTGACATTGACTGTGCGGCACCATCACCATCCAAGTCTTTGAGATATTTCCATGGAGTTGCCGATTGTAGCATTTGATTTCCAAGTTGTGCAGCTGTCATTACGCTACGCAATGCTTCTTTGAAACGATGTCTCTCAAGGCTAGATGTAACATCGGAATGAATTTCTTCGAGTCTGCTCATTTCATCCTTACAGAACTCTAGATTTTCGAATGATGGCAACCTCCTATCATCCGGCAGTCGGGCTCCTAAAGTCAGTACACGATGGACGAAATTGCCGTATGCAGCGATCAATTCAGAATTGATTTTTTCAACAAAATCTGGCCAATTGAAATCTGTGTCATGATTTTCAGGCATATTAATTGACAAATAATAACGGAGCGTGTCTGGGTCAAACCTCTCCAAGAATGAAGGTAACCATACTGCGTGTCTTCTGGACTTGGAGAACTGTCCACCGGCGAGCATCAAGTATTCCATAGCAGGAACATTATCCTCAAGGTGCAAATCACCAGGGCCTGGGAGACTAGGCATAGTATCGGAGTTTAATCCCTTAGAAGCATGATTTAGACCCATAATCAGCGCTGGCCATATAACAGTGTGGAATGGGATATTGTCCTTTCCTAAGAAATACAAATGTCGAGGTTTTTCACCATCGTCAGAAATCTTCCACCACTTTTCCCAATCGTCTCCACTTGCGTGTCGCTGTGACCATAATTTGGCACATGAGTAGTAACCCTGAACAGCCTCAAACCAGACATAGATACATTTTCCATCCCACTCTTCTCCCTCTAGTGGAAGAGGAATTCCCCAATCCAGGTCTCGGGTAACCGCTCGGGGCCTCAAACCCATGTCTAACCATTGTTTGGTCATTGCACGGACATTAGATTTCCAAGCGGATTGTCTCTGACTTGCATGCTCTTCCAGTGCTTTTTGGAATAGGTCTAGTCTGTAGAAAAAATGCTCAGTATCGCGAATTTCAATTTTAGCCTCAGGATTCATTTTTGAGCGCGGATTCTTCAATTCATGAGCTTCATATGTCACACCACACTCATCGCATTGATCTCCTCTTGCGCCGTCTGCACCACAGTTGGGACATTCACCTTCGACATATCTGTCAGGTAAGAAGCGGCCTCCATCTTCACGGACTTCGTAATATTGTTGCATTACTTTGCGCTCAAATAGACCGGCATCCATCAGTGAAAGGAAATTCTCTGAAACAATATTGTAATGTTCAGGGTCGCTAGTTCTATTGAAAAGGGAACCTCCAAACTCAACACCTCTTGGGTCGATGTTAGGCTCCCAAGTACATCCCAGGTCCAATAGTGCCTTGGTGTTAATTGCATGGTACTTGTCTACTACTTCCTGTGGTGAGATTCCTTGGGTTTCTGCGGTAACTGTAATTGGTGTTCCATGTTCGTCAGAACCCGAAACCATTAGCACGCGATTGCCCCTTGCTCTTTCGAACCTCGCTTGAATATCAGGTGGAAGGTAACAGCCTGCTACGTGGCCCAAATGCAGTGGGCCATTGGCATATGGCCATGCCACGCAAATGAGAACATGCTCGCCAGACATAGGTGTCACCCAACCTGTCGGATGCAAAGAACTACATGAGTCCTGTGTATATTGTAGTGGAGAAAACTCAAGAACTCCACTCACGACAGACATAATGGGCCGATTGGCCGAGGAGTTCGTTGAACCCCATGGCAGACTACACAATGCTGATCATTTACGGGTCACTTGCACTAGGTGTTTCATTCCTTTGTTCGATGCTAGAGGCTGTGCTATTATCAATGTCAATGTCACATGTTAGCATAATGAGCAAAACCGGCGATAAGAACGGTGTGCGATGGTCACGGCTAAAGGAAGACGATTCCGTCAAACCCCTTACTGCAATCTTGACTTTGAATACTATAGCACACACAATGGGTGCCGCTGGAGTAGGTGCTGAAGTATCTCGAATATGGGGTGATGATAGTCTCACTGTTGCATCTATAATTCTGACTTTAGCAGTTCTATTCTTATCTGAAATCATACCTAAAACGATCGGTGCAGCCTACTGGAAAAAATTGTCATTGCCTTCTGGATTCATATTATCTGGAATGACAAAAATGCTTGCACCTTTCTTTGTACCGTTACTTATGTTCAAGAGATTATTGCCCAAAGCCGAGTCAGCTTCTGTTACTCGAGATGAACTCCACGCCCTTGCAGATATTAGCGAGGAGGAAGGGGAATTAGAGGAAGACGAAGAGACTGTAATTCACAATCTGCTAGCTCTTAGAGAAATGCCAGTGAAGGACATTATGACACCTCGAACAGTAACATTAGCGTTTGAGCAAGGATGGACAATTAGGCAGGTACTAGATGATACTAAGATTTTGAGATTTGGACGAATGCCGGTATATGAGGAGTCGATTGACCAATTATCTGGATTCGTTCTTCGTTCGGATATTTTGATGGCTGCATCAATGGATGAATGGGATAAAGTCTTGACCGAGATGAGAAAACCATTGATGACAATCGGCGTTGATGATAGCGTAGATTTGGCATTAGAGACATTCCTCAAATCGAAAGTACAGATATTGGCAGTTGTTGATGAATTCGGTGGAACAGCAGGTATTGTCACAATGGAGGATGCCATTGAGACATTGTTAGGTGAAGAAATCGTAGATGAGTTAGATGAGCATGAAGATATGCGGGAACTAGCTCGCGAACAGGCTGCTTCAGAAGAAGAGTGATTACAGGATTCTTTTCTCGATCCATGATTCAATGAGTGCATCCCTTTCGGGGTTTACTCGATTCTTTGAATGTGTAAGAGATTCGATTAGATGGGGTTCGATGTCTAAATCAGCCGATAGTAGTAAGTCGTAGTGATATCGTCCTAAACGAGTATCATTCTTTGCTTGCAATAACAGCACTGGAACCTTAGGGTATCCCCAATAAGGGAAATCTATGTCCTTCCATTCAAGGTCTTCAACTTCGGGATGTATTTTTCTGAACCCCTTAACTGCCCAAATTTTTAGAAGCGGTAACATAAATGAAATCCTCCCCGACATTTGTTCTAGAATAGGGGAATATGCAGCCATAGGGGATTCTAGCATCAATGTGCCATAATTGTCCTTCCACCACCCTTGGTGTCTGTCATGATGCATACCAATTGAGATAAAACCACCAAGGCTATGTCCATAAAAATGGACCTTTTTTATTCTCGATTTGTCTATTTGTTCCAATATTATCTTCACATCTTCAATGACTTTACCAGCAGTCCATTCAGGTGTATCAGGCGCCATTCCATGAGCGCGCATATCCACTGCCAGAGTATGCAATCCCTTGTTTTTGAAAAGATACATTCTCTCTGTAAATTTCTCTGAAGATGATTGCCAGCCATGGATGAGTACCACTAAATCGGTTTCATGGTCCTGGTAATTTACGAATCCATACACATCGGTTTTTCCATTTATTGCCCTTATGATTTCCCAATTAGTATCAGAAAAGGGAAGACTGCGCTTTTCAGGTCCAGTAAAGATTAGTCTGAGTAAAATTTGATGAGTTATCGCGAGACAGACAATTAACAAAAACAATATCGCATATGGAGTCAAAATCGATAAGGATACACCTGACAGTAGTAAAATCAGTATGGCATAGCCATCCCATGTCGCCCTACGGCGATCCATACTCAGTCCTCAGAACTGTCGTCTTCGGAGTCTGTTGCTTCTTCAGAATCACTAGTTTCTTCTGCAGATTCCTTCTTTTCTACAGCCTTGGCAGCTTTCTTTGCCGCTTTTTCTTTCTGCTTTACTTCACGGTTAGCAGACCTCTCAGCCCACTTGTCACCGAAATCACCGAGGGATTCGAATCTAGCCATCCAGCCAGTTTCATCACCAGTAGCAACGTGCTTTACGAGATAAGAACTGAAAGCTAAATCGAAAACGCCTTGTGAAAAATCTGAGTTCTTCTTTAGGAAGAAATTGAATATCCAGAATACAATAAACACTACACCGGTGATGAACGGAATCATGCCTGAAGTACTAATGTTTTGGAAATTAGCCATCATGAGAATCAATCCAATCAAAGAGAGGAATCCGATGCTATTATTCAACACTGCATGCAAGAAGATAGGTTTGTTTCCTGACGAATTGATGTACTTCGTCCTCGAAACGAACTCACCAATGTTACGTCCTGTCCAAATAGGCAGAACTAACCAGTTAACTAGAATCATTAGGAGTGCAACTGCCCAACCTATGGTAAGGTCTGAATCCGCCCCAGTGGATAATATGCTCAATAAACCAATTGCTACACCGAAGTTCCAAGCGAAGTTGATTATCCAACCGATGTACCTTGGCATATTTCCTGCAAGTTCGAAACCTTCAGGAAGACCAGAAGGCCTAATTTTTTCTGGCTTATCTTTGCCAGCACCTTTTGCTTTTGCTGAAGCAGGTTTTGCCGCCTTAGGAGTAGCCTTTTTTGCTACTGCTTTTGCTGCCCTAGGTTTTGCTTTGGCAACTGCTTTTGCTGCCTTTGGCTTAGCCTTAGCAGGTTTCGCATCATCTATATTGTCAACTTTGTCAAGTAATCCCATATTCTCACATCAACTGTACATTGCACCGATTGCACGGTAAACTTCGAAATCATCGCTCTGAGTAAAAGCTAGAACTGCATCATCCGGCATCCCGCCAAGTAGTGAGTCAACAACTGAGAAGAACTCAGTTCTATCATCATCCGAAGCGCCCTCAGGGTCTGAAGCCACTACACGGTAGACTTCGAATCCTTCAGATTTAGTGAACGCAGCGACCTCATCTTCAGGCAGTTCACCAAGGAATGAATCGATAATTGTCACGAAGTAAGGGAAAAGATCGTCGTCATCATCGTCTTCTGCGACCTCAGCAACATGCGATTCTTCTTCTTCATATTCCTCTTCATCATCATCATCGCTAGCGAATAACTCGTCCAATTCCGCTTCACCGGCGATAACAGCCTTGATCAATTTTCTCTCAGCCATCATAGTTTCCAAAGAAGGACGTAATTCGCGCAATAGTTGCCTATCTCCAGCTTCCTTGGCCGCCTGATACTCAGGCTTTAGACGCCTTAGTTCATCCTCAACTGTTGCAAGTTGAGCGTTCAATTCAACTAAAGTTTCTCCATCTAGGTGGCTATTTTCTTCTTCCTCTTGATTTAGAAGTTGGACTGTAGGTGAATCTCTAATTTCAGCAGCCTTATCATCACGCTCTTCTTTGCGCATAATGATGATGTCACGGTCGAGCTCGTGTCCGAATCTGTCAGAATATCTGTCAAGAAGGCTGCCGATTTCTCCTTGGCTGATGCGGTCAATGTGACCATACACCTGCTGTAGGGGCTTTCCGCTTTTCTTAGCATACAGCCCGGCATATGAGTCCTTTTCTTCTACTACTACTACTGGTTCTGGAGCAGGGCTAGGTGGCAAGGCTTCGATAGCAACTGGAGCCGGGGCTTCAGGAGCTGGTGCAGGAGGTGCAACCGGTGGAGCTGCATTTTGCGGAGTTGGAACAGGAGGTGGGCCGGCTGGTGAAGTGGCTGCTGGTGCTGCTGGTGCAGCAGGTGCAGGAGGCGCTGGATTAGGCAATGGCATGCCCGGAGCAGGCGGCATAGGCATTCCTGGTGCGGGCGGCATTGGCATGCCTGGAGCGGGTGGCATTGGCATTGGAGGCAAGCCTGGCGGTGGTGGCAAATTGTTGCCATCTTTCTTCTTCTTACCCAGCCCCATGCGTGCACCTCAGTTCACGTGGGAAGTAATCTGCCCTTGAACGTTGCCATTGTTAGAACCATACGTAGTATGGTATTTTGACCTATTTCACCAACCTAGCCCATCCGTTGAGCACAAGGAATGTTGCCCCTCCTTGGTGGATTTCAATTACATCCCCCACTGATGCATCAATAACGCGGTTATCAAAACGAGTAATCGCATCATCGACTACCATTTCAACACTCACGATTTCTTCTCTTGACAAAGCGATTCCTTCACTAAGACAATCGAATGAATTACTTGAATCTGGATCCAACCTTGATAGCGGGAACTCAGTAACTCGCATACCACTCTTCCCATGGAGAGAACCTGGCCAGCGAATTTGCCGTCTTGTGTCGATTGTGACGACTTCATCGGTTTCGCCAGCATTTCCTAAAACAACACTGGAATCCGCTCGAATTAAATTTTGAAACAACAGTGCATGGTTGTTTAGTGCAGTAAGGCGGCCATCCAATACACGATTGCGACGACTTTCAGCTTGCATCAATTCTGCTAATTTTTCGACGCTAGCCTTACCCCTCAGGCCCTTGATTCCTTCGCGGTCCATCATTTCCTGCAAACCAGCAGTCATCGTTTTCAATAATTGTGCATCGCCTTCATAGATAGAATCTAATTTGTTTACAACGGAATCAATTCCTTTCGATACGCGTTTTGCCCATCCTGTCGCATTAGGATTACGAGAACGCTCGAGTAAATCACTAACTTCCACACCCTCGCCTCTAATGTGACTTACCAACTCTCTTCGAGCCTCGGAATCGAGGTGGAAGAATTTAGGATCACGATAATGTAGGTGAAAACCTCTGTGACCTGAAAATGTGACCTGCAAATGTTCTTCATTAAACCCAAAATATGGTTCCAAGAAATCGTTCCACAAAGACCATGCTTGTTCTTGAATGACTTCTATCATCCCAGGAAAATCTTTGTCAGTAACACCGGGTAAATGGTCACCGTCTAAGTCAAAGATCAAATCTGCACCTAGCCAATCTTTGTCAGCCATTTTCAACTCGTGCGGTTTTTTCCAGTAGGCTGTGGAATAAAAGCAAGAATGCTGGGGCCTTTCGCAAATGAACCTTCTAACATCATTCATGTCTGAAAATGATTTGTGTCGGATTGGAGTACCGCCACCGAATGGAATGAACATCCATTCTCTGGTACGTAGCCGAGGAGGCGTCCACAATTCTGCAGTACGATAGTACTGAGTAAAACGGTGTGCGAACCTTGCCCAGCCAGAAATAGTACCACCTCATACCAAGGTGGACAGCGGAGACCTTTGAATCTTCACTCTCTCCAGAAACGTTTCTCTCTCTGAATTTGAACAGTTGCTGTATCGGCACCCGTTACTTCGACATAATGTGTCCAGCAATAGTAGTGCTTGTCGACCACCATGGCCTCTCCAAAAGTAAGCCTAATTCCACATGTATGGCATCGCGGACCAATCTCTCCGTTAGGAGTCTGTGCGAGTTCGATGTGTTCGTGTGGCATAGGTCTCACTTGTTTTGGCGTAAGGGAAGAAGTCTTTGAATGTGGCGTATCACCAATCGATTTCCGTTGGTTCATCGCATAATGCTAACAAATCCAATGCAACCTCGCATGATTCTGACACTTCGGGAAGGGGGTCGGTTAGGAACTGTTGCAAAACAGGCCTTGCACTTCTATCTCCAATCGCACCAAGAGCTTCAGCAGCTTCATGCCTGACCATTACATGTTCTGATTCATCACTAAGCACATCGATAAGAGTAGGAACTGCAAGATTATCTTGCATTTGGCCCAAAACATATGCCAATTCGTGTCTCAATAGTGCACTGCTCGCCTTGAAACCTTCACACAATGCACTTACGGCTTCACTAGACCGATCATTCCTCAAGGAAAAAACAGCACGCATTCTTTCGAACATTTTGCTATTCTCATCTAATAGTGTTGTTCTCAATGATGTTACATTGGTCTCGCGAGAAGGTGGTGCAGGGTCAACTGAACCATACTCAGATACCCCTGGAACCCTATCTGCAACACTCATGGAATCAACTCTCTTCCGCGCCAATAAATTGCACACTTTCAACATCAAAATTTGAGTCAATCAATCCAATTTCTTGGCCTTCCCGTAAGAACATTCGAATTGAATCTCTACCTTCTTTCTTGTAGTCAATCGTTCGCTCATTAACATACATTGTAACGAATTCACGATTCGTGTCATCATCGATTCCTCTACCCCACTTTTTAGCGAATTGCAGAGCGACATCAGGGTTCGCAATCGAATGTTCAATACTCATTTTTGTGTATTTGGTAACATCTTCCATGACTTGTTGACCAAGATCACGACGGACTACATTTCCTCCTAAAGGCATTGGAAGCCCTCCTGTCTTTTCATTCCACCATACACCTAGATCAACTAGCACATCTAAATCATGATCAACATATGTCAACTGACCTTCGTGAATAATCAATCCTGATTTGTAAGTATCATCAAGAATCCTAGGAATGATTTCATCGAATGGCACTACCTCGTACGTCAAATCTCCCCTACATAACTTAATTCCAAGGTATGCGCTAGTTTTGCGTCCAGGTACTGCAATCGGATTAGCTTTAGCCTCTTCCTCGGTTACACCCTTCTTAACGACAATCATAGGGCCGTATCCTTCTCCCATCGATGCGCCACAATTCATCAATGCATAATCGTCAGCTATGTCAGGATAAGCATGGATGCTTACTGCTGAAACTTCCAATTCCTT
>JAKURJ010000065.1 GCA_022452125.1 Candidatus Poseidoniaceae archaeon | reverse complement strand
TTAGCTTCATTTGGAGCATCTCCTATTCCAAGACCGATTTTCAAACCCAGGCTCTCCCCTAACTGTTTGAGTTCCTCAAGTTTCTCTGATGCTAAAGCTTTCAATGGAACAATATAGATGCCTCTAGAACCAACATTTCTTGTCATAATTTGATTGACTAAACCCATGAATGCAACCAAACTTTTGCCACTTGCAGTAGGAATGCAAAGCATAGTGTTTCGGCCTGCTAGAATTGAAGGCATTGCCTCTGCCTGTGGCGGGTGGAGCGTCTTTATGCCCCAATCATTTTCCACAAATTGAACGAAATCTTCTGGCAAACCGAGTCTAGAGACTGCGCGCTCCGGTTCACCCATGATGCATTTTAGCGGTCAATAGTCCAAAAGGTAACCGCTTGAATAGCCGACACCCTCAAGTCCTATCTTTAGTGTGCGTGTAATATGAGCAGTGACGATGCAATGGTCGATGAGCGACTTTCTGTGTTTGATGATGAGCCTGATTTGAACGACTGGTTCGAAGTCATTTGTGGTTCTCTAATGGCGGTTATCGGAATATTCCAACTAATTTCTCCAGGCAACCTAGTTGACCCGGATGTCATGCGATGGTTCGCTGCTGCAGTTAGTGTTTCAGGCTTGGTTTGGGCTGCTCATGGATTAAAGGACATGGCGATTAAAGAAGTCAGAAAATCAATTGTAATTTTAGAAATGGGTTCCAAGCAAGGAAGCGTCGATTATGGATTAATTCGTGATGTCATCCTAAACCCAGATGCATACGCAAACTTCTTGGTTAAAGAGTATGAAAATGCGTATGCTGATGGCGTAATCACCGATAAGGAACTTGAGGAATTAAAGGCGATTCAATCCGCATTAGGGATCAGCGACGAAGATGCTGCTAAGATGGCTGTCAGAAGTGCAATCAAATCTGCACTAGCAGATGGAAAGGTAACCGATGAAGAAAGAAAGATGATTGAAACTGCATCCAAGGGACTTTCTAAGGCTAAGAAAACCAAACTTTCGGAAGCATTAGATAGCGGAGAAATCAGTGAGGAAGTGGAGAAGATTCTACAATCACTCGAAGATTAATTCCAAATATTGTCACCAGCGAACTGCTGTAGAATCTGCTTTGCTTTAGTACGCCTTCGATTTTCTATTGTGAAACCTATGACGACAAGAGTAATTCCAGCAATAACCCATAGGTATTGAGATTCCAATAATGGTGTTGCAGGTTGAACTGATTCGCTTGCGTACATTAGATTGTGATCCATTTCTGTGTCGATTTGAACTCTAAATTCCAAGTCATCCTTAACTCCATCTAGCATAGTAATCGAGATTAGATTTGGATACAGATTTTCTTGCATTAATCTCCATCTTCCTTCAGGCACATCAATCGGTCTAGTACCCCATGTAGGGTCTTTGACAAGACCTAAGCTGCCAGAACTAACCATTTCTGTTTCGAAGTTAATTACATTTGAATCTGGAATTTCATCGACTACAAGCAAAGCCTCTAGCATCAATAAATCGAGCATTAGAGTTCTTGCTGCTAATAATATGAATGACCTTGAATGTGAATCAAGTAAATCATCAACTGGATTAACTGCAGATTTTTCTGCTACCTTATTGAAAATTAAAGCTTCAAAATCAAGTTCGTAAAACTCGGGAATATGTAATTGCCATCTACCATCATCAAGTGGCCATGCTGAGTCTGCAATCAATCGGACCGAGAGTGTCTCACCGTCTAGCATCCCGAAGGTTGCTCCGACGTGTAATGCACGTGATGAGGCAGGAGTGTTAGGATGAGATGCGTGCCATAATTGATCTAATCTTGAGTCAATCAATTCTTCCAAACTATCATCTTCACTAGATTGCATTTCTCCACCAATCGCCCAAAGTGGAGATATTACTCCTCCCAAAAGTAGTACTAAAACGCCAGGAACAAATATGCCATACCGAACAGACTTCGAAGTTGTATCATTTCTAAATTCAATTATTAATCCGACTAAAATCGCAAGAGAGAGGATTAATGCCATCAAGTCAGAAGTCGCACTCAGTTCTTCTGACCCATAACTTTCAGCCTTCATTCCATACCCTTGCCACTGCCAAGCAGAATAGTCAAACTCTTCGGGGGACGTTGGACCAATCCCCTCGAATGCTATCAATCCAGCCCATTGATATGGCTGGAATGCATTTAGTCGCCCTCCAATGCAGAAATCGTACTCGCCAACAGGTAGCGCTCGCCACTGCCAAGTCATCTTAGTAGCGCCATTAGTAACTTCAGTTTCTAAATCTGGAATCGGTGCCATTTTGTTATCTGGCATAATTAAATCTGGCCGGCCATGTGTTTGCTCAATTTCTGATGGAACCTCTTCCCATTCGATTGTAATTCGTAAAATCTCGTGACTGTCAAGGTCAAAAGTCCAGCAATCCCAATCATCTTCTACTAAAGCGCCATAATGTATTGTTTCCAGATCAGTCATCCTTGGAGAAGAATATGATGATGGTTCATCTACATCCCTAGATTCTACATCTTCGGACCAAATTATGTCCAACAACATGTATGATGCGCCTCTAAGATTAAGCTGCCAATTGCCAGGTCTTTCCACTTCGAATTGTAGCAAAATTCTGATCTCTTCGTCTGGCCAAAGTAATCTATCGCCTCCGTGATTTAGTGGTTCATTTTCAACTGAATAAGGCCCCTGAACTCCAT
This sequence comes from Candidatus Poseidoniaceae archaeon, assembly GCA_022452125.1. Lineage (GTDB taxonomy): Archaea > Thermoplasmatota > Poseidoniia > Poseidoniales > Poseidoniaceae > MGIIa-K1. Next base: position 6,587 of record JAKURJ010000065.1, on the reverse strand, counting down.
CTACAGGATTTGTGTCACCTTCGAATTCGATAACAGTTGTAGATTGTGCGATGATTATTGTGACTTGCAAATCCGGTCTCGATAATCCAATTACATCATCTTGGTACTTCAAATCAATTTTCAATTCTTCAATTTCATCGGGGATTAGGGCAATTTCGCTTTGCTGAGGATACATTGGCAATTCTATGAAAATCGTTTCAGGAGATAGTGGTGAAGCAGAGTTTACTGTCCCCCCAACGCTTGCTTCACCTGTATGAAACTCAGTCAATGTACAATCATTGACATCGTTGCAAGAGAACCATAACTCTCCACCTCCGTCCTCAGAGTCAATAGCTGCTTTAACAAGGGGTAAAAAAATGACACAGAGCAACAATATTGCAACCACTCTGCGCATATCTTGCTGTAGTACTCAGTACTAATCACTGTGACGGATTATTGGGCACATCTTTCAATACCGTCCTACAAATACGGCAGAGGTATCTTCCTTTGCCAGGTTTTTGCCGAGGATATTCCTTCTCACAATCCGGACATACCCATAACCAAGTGGCCTTTTCCCTGCGCAACGTTTCAGTGAAGCGTGACCCCATCTTTGACGATTCCTGACTGGGCCAAAGAGCCTCCAGTGAACGGAATGTTGAGTCGTGTGCAGTGTATCCTAATGCATGTACGAATTCATGGTGAAGAACCCAAGCCGCATATGGCATCCATTCTTGTGACAATAAGCGAGGATGTAAATCAATGACTTCTACTTGTTCTGGGTTCGTAGGTTTGAGAACTCCTCTCTTCCATCTGGTAACTCCATGCCTTTGAGTGGCGTTCTTCCTCAACAAACCTAAATCAATCTCAAGCAGTTTAGTAAGTTGCTCCTCACTCCACACTTCCATCGCCATCATTACTTCAATAACAAAATCTCTCAAGTTAGCTAATTCTACTGCTTGAACTTTTGATGGCTTTACCATTTATGACCACCGATGGTAAGCAGGGTGGCCTTCCTTTACGGCTACAAATAAGCCCTTTCCAGTAGCACATACTTTGCCTTCTGCAGTCAAAGTCATTTTGATGCTAGCTCTGTCATCTTGCAAATCTTCAACTTCTGCTAACACATGTAACTCAACACCAGCAGGAGTTGGTCTTTTCAAAGATATCGAATAAGTTGCTGTAACTGTACAAGGAGGTTCTTCCAATCCTGCAGCATCCATTAGTGCTATTGCAGCAGCCCAATTTCCATGACAATCGAGCAGACTTCCAATAATCCCACCATTGATCATTCCAGGAAATGCTTGATGCTCTTCAGATGGAGTGAATCTCATTTCTAGACCTTCTTCACACCTGTATGAATCGATTTGTAAGCCCTTTTCATTTGCTGGGCCACAACCAAAGCAAATCGAAGTGGGGGCATATTGCCTCTGAACCCCGTGTCCCATAATACACCACAAATCGAGGGGGTTGATTTGTGTTCGCATGCATCAACTTATTTCCTGTTTGATTATGGCCAAACATGGCCGGGAAGAAGCGACGAGTTCGAGTCGCTAACGAACTTCCTAAAACCAGACGTTTAGCGATTAAAAAAGCGCTAGACGAACATGAATCTGAAGGTCGTCCAGAGTGGGACCGCTTGTCGGATTGGAAGGACATTCGTTTCTTGAGGAAGAGAATCAAACCGGGAGAAATGCGTACTGTTCATATGCCTCTGCTAGATGTGGACATGGGCGATTCATGGCCAATTCCAATTATTGTTTTCCACGGAGTTAGGCCGGGACCTGTTGTGACAATTATAGGAGCCACACATGGTGATGAACTGACTGGACCTAGTGCTTGTACGAACCTTTTGTCAGCAAAATTCACTGAACCTGGAGGCGCATTGGACCCACAATCAATGGCAGGTACTGTTCGAATCGTGCCCGTGCTAAATCTACCCGGATATCGCTCGAAGACCAGATATTTCCCTGATGGAAGGGACCTGAATCGCGCATTCCCCGGTTTGTCTAAGGGAAGCACAACTTCTAGAGTTGCAAGTAGAGTAAAGAAGAATTTGATCAATGATTCTGATGTGATAATTGATTTGCATAGCGCTGCTACTGGAAGGTCGAATATGCCGCAGATTAGAGGCGATTTATCTCATCCTGAATCCTACCTACTCGCTAAAGCATTTGGAATTGAAGTTGTCTTAGATAGTAAACCTCCGAAAGGAAGTTTACGTCGTGTGGCTAATGAAATGGATATTGCTGCTGTAACCTATGAAGGAGGCGGAGCTAACCGTTTGGACCAGACTGCAGTTAAGGTGGCAGTACATGGTTGTCTCAATGTGCTAAAAGCTCTGAAAGTAATTCCAAAGAATCCAAGTCGACCAAGATTCAGATTGAATGCGGGCGGTTCAACATGGCTGAGAGCTGGAGAAGGTGGACTTCTTGATATGTTTGTGGGGCCTGGTAGTATCGTCACCAAGGGAGACGTGATTGCTACAATTTCGGACCCCGGTGCACCGGGTCTATCTGTCGATATTGTTGCGCCTGAAGATGGATTGATGATTTGTACCGCCACAAATCCGTTCGTTACTGCGGGTACACCAGTAGGTCACTTCCTACCTGTTACCAAGCACATTGAATTGCTAAAAACACAGATGGACGACAGAGGTGTTCTAATCGTTAATGGCAGCCAAGGCGAAGCGATATGGCGTGAAGAAGAAGAAATGGTCGAAATCGAGGTTCAAGGTGATTGGTCTGGAGGTTCAGTAGACGGCGAATGGAACCAAATCAATGCTGAAGACACCGAACAAGAAGAAGCAGATGCCTAATCAGGATTGGAACTCTGCAATCGCTGCCCTTACTTCATCGTCTTCCATATTTCTTGGTTGACTCTTTGCAACCTCGAATAGGTGTGCTACCAACTCATCACTGGCTTCCATCCCATTGCTCTCCAACCAATGAATGATGTTCGAGCGACCGGACATGTGTCCGATTCGAATAACTTGTTCAAGACCGAAATCACCAGCAGGCACGCCACTGTAGACTCTGTCTGCAAGCCACGTGTCGCCTTTTCGAATTGCTTTGATAACAGCACTAGCGTGGACACCTGTACCGGTTTCAAAGGCATCCTGTCCGAATACTGGATAGTTTCTAGGCAGTGGTACCTTGACGTATTCGTTTGCTTTCTGAACATATTCACTCAAAAGGGACAAATCGTTGTTGATTACACCCATTAGTGATAGATTAACAAGAGTCTGGTCCAAAGGTGCATTTCCTGCTCTCTCACCTACTCCGAGTGCTGTACCGTGAATTACGTCAGCACCTGCTTCAACAGCAGCGAGGTTGTTTGCAACCCCAAGACCTCTGTCTTGGTGCCCGTGCCAGTTAACCTCTATTTCGCTACGCTTGTATCCCGCATCTTTGATTACTTCTTCATCAATGAAAGAAAGGAGCTGCTTGACTCCATTTGGAGTAACGTGCCCACAAGTATCGCAAACGCAAAGTCTGCGAACGCCAAGTTCCATGGCTCTCTGATAGATGAGTTTCACATCTTCTGGCTTTGAGCGAGTCGTATCTTCTGTTACGAACATTACCGGAATGTCATTATCAACAGCAAATGATACTGCTTTTTCCATTGTGGAAACAAGTTTGTCCATTGTCCAACCTTCAGTGAATTGACGAATAGGACTTGTACCTAGGAACGCACTGGCTTGAATTTGCATTTCGTGCTTGGCTTGTAAATCGACCAATGGTTCGATATCATTCATCAGTGTCCTAACCGCTGCACCTGGGCGGATTTGGAAATCATTTTCTCTGATATGAGAAAGCATAGCATCGATGTGCTCGATATGAAATGGCCCTGCTCCAGGAAGCCCCAAATCGACCTTTTGAATGCCTAGTTTTTCCATGTAAGTCAACAACTCAATCTTTTGATCGATTGAAGGATTTAGAGCACTAGGACTCTGTAGCCCATCACGTAAGGTTTCATCGTCAAACCAAACACCGTGAGGGTGATTAGCAGAATCTCTTGAATATTCATAGTCGACTACATTCCAGTCGTAGATCAGATTCTGCTCGTCCATGGAATCACCATTGAGACACTCGGTCCTGTCTTTGAGACAGGCACTCACTGTTTGAATGCGTCGGATAGAAGAATCATTCCTCTTCTTCGGAAGAAGACGGCTTCTCAGTCAGGATTTCCTCAGCAAGTTCAGCAGGCATTCTGGCACTGAATATCAGTTCATCAAGGAAGGAATCCTTGTCCTTAGACCTCAATTCCATGACTCTAGTGCCTTTAGAAGAGCGTCCGGAGGTTTCCTTTGTCTGCTCAGCAGAGATTCGTATTACGATTCCTTTACCTGATAGCAGGAATAACTGGTCATCTAAATCTGGCACTTGGTGGACTCTAGAGATGACATCGCCGTCATTGAGGTTCATTGTGATTACACCTTTACCTCCACGCTTAGTGACCCGATATCCGTCCATCTCTGTCTTAGGATTACCTTCTTCATCGTACTGTTGTTCACCGTCACGGATTGACAAAATCTTCTCGCCCTTTCCAAGGCGTGTTCTCTTACCCATTCCTTGTTTGGACAGAGTTAGAACGCTGGTGTCGATATCGTTGGTTAGGATCATTCCTGCTAGCGATGCTTCAGAATCAAGTCTGATTCCTCTTACACCGCTGGAGACTCTACCCTGAGTTCGAACGCTTGAGAGGTCGAACCTGCATGCTCTTCCAAGGTTGGAAACCATAACGACATTGTGCTCATCAGTTCCATTCCTTACTGAAACTAATTCATCATCAGCAGCGAGATTAATCGCTTTCTTACCGTTACGATTAATCTTGACATAATCAGACAGACGGCTCTTCTTGATGACACCTTTCTTTGTAGCGAATGCCAAGAAATGGCCCTCTGGTTCCTCGATTAGCTCCTTGTTCATCGGGATGATTGATACTACTGTCTCGTCATCCTTCAAGCCCAGAACATTGCGAATGTGGCTTCCTCTGCTCGTTCGAGAGCCTTGCGGAGTTTCCCAAGCTTTGAGACCGTAGACTCTGCCTTCGATGTAAGGAACTTCATTTCCATCTTTGTCCTTCTTTGTAGCTGCTCGGTTAGTGAAAACAAGCAGTCTATCTTTGCTGAAACACGTGATCAGTGTGGTTGGGAAATCTTCATTCTTGGTTTGAACACCCTTCATTCCCTTGCCACCTCTGTTCTGCATTCTGAACGCTTCAGCAGGCAGGTGTCTGATGTAATTGTCATTGGTTAGAGTAATCACTATCGCTCTTTCTTCAATCAAATCTTCTCTGTCCATAGATAGTGGCATTGGGTCGATATGCGAACGGCGCTCATCACCGTGTTTCTCAACAACCTCATCCATTTCAGTCAGTAAAATATCCAAACGGCGTGCCCTTGATGCGATAATATCCTTCAAATCAGTGATCTTGATTTGCAACTCATCGTACTCATTCTGTACTTTCTCCACGTCTAGACGACTTAGCTGGTATAGTCGCCTCTCTGCAATAGCCTTAGATTGTGCCTCTGTGAAGCTGAATGGTGCAATACCAGGGAACGTTTCATTTCCTTGAAGTACAGATTCGAATTGTTCACGGCCAGAACTTCCTTTACCAACAGTGATTACATCGTCGATGCGATCCTGTGCTTTGACCAATCCCTCGAGGATGTGTGCTCTTGCTTCGGCTTTACCTAGGTCGTAATTTGCCCTGCGCTCAATCACCGATTCACGGTGCTCAACGTATGTATGCAACATAACGGGTAGTGTCAACAATACTGGCCTTCCATCAAGGATTCCCATCATGTTAGCAGAATATGATTCTTGTAATCGACTTGATTTGTATAGCTGATTTAGAACAGCATGTGGGTCCGCATTATTCTTCACTTCGATTACAACACGGATTCCTTCCTTGGAAGATTCATCTCGAATATCTCTGATACCAACAACTGAACCCTTGGTGACCAAATCTGCAATCTGCACAAGCATATCTGCTTTCTTGACTTGATACGGAATTTCATGAATAACAATTCTCTTGCCGTTTCCATCATCGTGAACATCACACTTGGAACGAACATGGAATCTGCCCTTACCTGTTGAATACATATCGTATATTCCATCGATTCCATGTATGGATGCACCAGTAGGGAAATCTGGACCTTTTACGTGCTCCATGTAGTTTTCTATAGACAAATCGGGCATGCCTTGGTTACCTTCCCCTTCTTCCAAAATTGTTTCAACATGGAGTCTGACTGCACCAGAAACTTCAGTTAGATTGTGAGGTGGAATCCTGGTCGCCATACCTACTTCAATTCCATCGCTACCATTCAGTAGTAAGTTAGGAAGTCTTGAAGGCAGAACGGTCGGTTCTTGTTCAGAATCATCGAAATTTGGCTGGAAATCCACGGTATCTTTGTCGATATCTTCGAGCATGTGCTTAGCGATTCTGTCGAGCCTGCTCTCTGTGTATCGCATTGCCGCAGGTGGATCGCCATCTATCGAACCGAAGTTTCCTTGTCCGTCAACAAGTGGGTAGCGCAATGAGAACTCCTGAGCCATTCTGACCATTGTATCATAGATGGATTGGTCACCGTGAGGATGGTACTT
>JAKURJ010000064.1 GCA_022452125.1 Candidatus Poseidoniaceae archaeon | reverse complement strand
GCAAGAGAAACCCGAGCGTTGATTCACAAGCCATTGGATGATATCCATCTTGACGCTTATATGAGAGATGCCGGCTCAGCGGTCAAACTCGAGGCTACAACAAGCGCTCTAGAAGAACTTCTCACACAACTAGACGCTAGTGGCTTTGTCAAAGGTGAAGTTCGTGGTGCATTGTGGGATTTCAAGAGAGATGGAATTCTTCCATTTGAGAGAGATTCTGTCCCGGCTGGTGAGAGAGCACCTGTAAATGAGGTAGTTCTTGAACAGATGAAAGGCGAATTGATCGATGAAGAAGTAGCAGTAGCAGTCGAAGTAAGTGATATCACTGAAGAATGGGAAGAATTGTCCACTCCAGTTGAAGATGAGTCGGAAGTATTAGTAGAGGATACCACAGACATATCTCATGACGATGAAAGAGCGATATTGGAAGAAGAATTAGCTCGACTAGATGCTAGATGGGCACGAAAAACAGACCCAGTTGAACCTGGAGTAGTTGCAGATTCGACTTTGGACGAACTCGAAGACTCCCTAGATGGAATTGACTTATGAGGCGATTAAATGAGTTCGACCTACTATCCATTATGGGTTGAAAAACTCCTATTCTTGGGATTAATCGCACTCGGAGTGTATGTAGGCATTGCTTTGCAGGAACATCTAGACGGCGCAAGCCTGATTCTTTCTTGGGTATGTGGAATACCTCTGATAGTCTTGGTATTGACTGAAGGTATTGGAAGGGCGCTCCAATCCACTCTTTCCAAGTGATTACTCTCTGGGAGTAAATGAGGACTCGATTAGTCCCCAAACTCTCTGCCAAGGAACTACAAAGCGTAGTAGCGCCATTATTCCTAGGAATAGTAACGCAGAGATAACCAAACCATATGTTAGAGTTAACTCGATAGATTCACCCACCTGTGAAGCCCATTGCGAGCCTGTGACTCCCCCAACCCAGTCTAGGAGTACAGAGTGGAATCCTAATGCGATTGTAGTTGCGACTACTGTAAGTGAAAGGAAGACAGCGGTATGTCTGATGTGACCATTTAGAAGATTGTCCATTTGAGCAACATACTCTGGGTCTCTCTTACAAGATTCTGGTAATCTGTATGCGTACTCTAGTTGGCGAATCACGCCAAACGCAGATTCTTGGAATACCATCATCAAACATGCGATTAGGATCAGAGAAAACTGTTCAGCAGTGACTAAACCGAATACTGTAGGATCTGAAACAATGATTTCTAGAGTTGTTAATTGAGAGCCGTAACTTCCCAATTGAGATCTAATCAATGGGAATGTCAGGATTGCATGAACTCCAAGGAATAGTAATGTGAATCCGATTGACCAAGCGACACCTCTCCTAGATAGACCCCAAATTCCTCTGGTACCAGTAATGATTGGTAGTAGGTAGAATGTCAGAATAATTAGTGAGAGCATCATCAACAAAGGCCACTCAAGCAACTTCAAAACATCCTCACCAGGAGCGCCCCATCCATCACCGATGAGTTGCCAAGCATAGCCAAAGGTGAATCTTCCAGCTAGCAAAATAATCATTGTAATTATGAATCCGAGTTTGACTCTCTGCTGGAACTTAGGAGTTTGGAAGGCCAGTACAGCCATCGCTCCTCCAAGACCTAGACCTAGGCCCATTTGAACGTAGAATCTAGCTAGGCCATCGCTTCCACTACCTGTTAGCCAATCTGCCAGAGGCAATTCTGTTCCTAGTGCGGTTTCTAGCGTATCGAATAACTGAGTGTGGTCAATGCTTCCTACAACGTAAGTGGATACAACTTCGAGATACATCCACACAAGAGCTAGTGTCGCCAATACCTGTAGAGTAACAATTTGCCACTGTACTCTCAATTGGCGTAGATGCAGCGACCTTGCGCCTTCTCCTTGAGGTGTAACTTCTCCTGCCATGATATCACCTCAGTATCCTCTCACCTGCAATAGAGCCTGCGATAGGTCCATGTCCGGCATCCAATCAATCACCTGACTGCCGAAACCAGCCAGAGATGTGAGCCTATTCTGTCTTTCAAGTTTGAGAACTTCATATGACATTCTAGGAATGCGACTAACTAGTCGCTCGAAATCAATCGATGATGGTGAAAGAACAGTCACTTCGTGACCTCTTCCAACCAAGTCTCTAACAGCAGATGGAACGGTACCATCACCTTCACATGATGAAATGATGAACACAGGGCTACCAGCACTGAATCTTGCCGCTAGGCTGTTAGTTACCGCTTGTAGTGGCATAGTTCCACGTGGAGCAACACCCGCTAGTGATGAGAGGATTTTGAAGTACTGCTTGTCTCCGGTATCAGGTGGCAAGAAGGACAATTTTTCATCATAAATTGTAAGTGATACCGAATCACGTCGCTTGATGAAGAAGGATGCTAGGCTAGCAGCTGCAACAGTACCCATTTCAAGCGGATTCTTCAGAACAGTTCCTATTCTAGCAATATCTCTGCTATCTAAGATAATGTACAAATCGGTTACAGCGTCTCTACACTTCTCATTGATCATCAAATCTCCAGTTCTTGCAAACGCCTTCCAATTGATGTTCTTGAACGGGTCGCCTGGTACATATTCTCTTAGCGAATAGAACTCCGTTCCTGGTCCTGGTGTTCTTAGAGTAGTTGCACCAGTGTACATCTTTGCAGTTCGTGAGCGAATGAATGCTTCCTCAACATCTCTAATCTGAGGGAAGATGATGATGTCAGAGTGGTGGTCAACATACATCTCGTCTACAGAGAGATTGAATGTGTTACGATATCGCAGCGATACTGGGCCAATAGAGTAGTGCCCTCTCAAAGGACAGCGCAGTACATAGCGAATTCTTGCACTCTCTCCAGGTTTTAGATTGAGTCTCATTTGATTTAGACCGCTCCTCAATTTCATTTCGTGAGGAACGTTGTCATAGACTTCCAATTGCTGTGTTTTTCGCCTGCTTCGATTTGTGACCAGTAATTCGACATACAAATCGTCGCCTTTGTACAAGTTGTCAGCAGATAGGGTTCTCTGAACTTCAACATCACCGTGTCCACTGACCCAGGAATTAACGACTATGAATGCGATGAATGTCACACCAAGAATCATCATTTGGTGATTGGAAATCATCATTCCAATCAGAATCAGTGCGATTCCACCGGTGAATGTGAATGCTGCTTTACGTGTCCACATCTAATTCACCTCACGTCCTTCCCCAGACCTTAATTCGCTTGACGATAGCTACGGTCTGTTCTAATGAATAGTTCTTATTTTCGAAAACGAACTTAACCAACACAGGGTCATTGATCATACTCTGCAATTCTCTTGCAGGTAAGGAGTCGAACTCTTCACGAGTCAATCCGTTTTGGTTCCTGACCTTTGATAGGAATACCTGTTTGATTTTATTCGATTTAGCATAGTATGTGTATCGGTTAGCATCTCCGAATCCATAGTAAATGATGCTGAATACGTGTCTCCAAGGCTCAGGGTCCTTCTTCTTGAGAAGAACTCCTTCAAATGCGATGAATAGAATCAGGAATAGAAGCAACATAGCCAACCCTTCACCTGTGAAGTAAACTAGCAGGAAGTAAATCGTGTTGTATGACTCAGAAGCGATACTTGGTTGGATATGCCTGCTTTCATCGAAGATAACCATTGCATTAGGTGCTGGTTCTGGAACATCATCAGAAACGCCTGGCTCATTTGTATCGACTAATGAGTCAGCAATGTAATCTAGAGCCCATTTGCGGTTATCATTTCTTGGAATCGGCTTGTCAGCCTTGCCGTAATCCCCGTCATTGTATCCTTCGTAATCGTATAGTGCGTTAGTGAGCGCAGAACCGTCAGCGATGAATGTAATTCGACCACCCTGGACGAAATTACAATCTTGTGAGATACATACTTCGATTGACAAATTGAATTGACCCCACAGGTCAGGAGTCTCCGAGGTTTGTTCGGAACCAACCCAAATTTCACCATCGCCGTTAACATCGATTGTAGCTTCTGCAGAAGTTAGTGCTCTTACTTCTGTTGCGCCCATACCAGTCTTTGCGTTAGGGATGATGTCGATTCCTGTGATATTGTTCAATAACACTTGGTAGGAAGCATTGTATTGGATTTGACCATCCTTCCAATGCTGTTCACAAACACCAGCATCAGACTTTGCCATGAATCTACCATCGTACAACTTACAGATGTGTGCGCCGTTGTCTTGAATTGACCATCTGCTGTGGTTTTCAACAGTTGTAGGGTCGAGTGAGGTTCCATCCATTCCACAAGGAGACTCTTGAACACACATCCACACGAAGTTGTAGTCCAATTCAGTGACATATACTGTATCATACAACTGAACGCCCTTGAATCGAACTCCAAAGGCTTCTGCAATGGAAGAAGAATAGCCGAAGTCATCCATTACAAGGACATCTCCTCCAGCGAATACGAATTCTTTGATCGCTTCTACTTCAGCCGGTGTATAACCGTCCTCAGCAGCGAATGTAAGGAATCCGTCTGATGAGAATTGAGGTAGTGAAAGAGTATCCCTTTCAACACCAGCGATGATGAATGTAGTGTTTGCTGGGTCTTCGATATCAGCTAGTAGAAGCGGCGATGAAACCAGAGATTTTGTTTCAATTCCCATATCCTTGATATCTTGGCGGAATGCAGACATGTCATTCCAATCATCACCATATGCAGATTGGCCTTCATTGTTGCCAATATTGATGACTTGTGAAACTACGGTTGATAGTAACATTACGAGGACAAACCAGAACGCAATTTGAAGAACGAGTCTTCTTTTGTTAAAGCGCGGTTTTTGGTCCAAACTATCACCTCTAGTACAAGATACAGACAACCGACTCTAACATTGGGTTTAGAAGGTTGTGCACTGATGATAATTTTCTGCTCATCGTCTTAACACGATACGTGCCCCGATTTGAGAGATTTCTTGCGCTGGAACTTGGCAAAAACCGCCATCGCTAGGCCAGGGTAATTTAGTAACGTCGATTTCAGAAATAACTTCGACTAAGATTTCGGTAATCTCACCACTTCTAGGGTCGATTACGATATCAGCTAGATGACCAAATAATTCGCCGTTAATGTCAACAACAGAGCGTTTGAGATATTCTCCGCTGAAACTCGACATGTTTTGTCTCCGCTCCTATCATTACTCGCAGTTACTTTAGTCACTTCAATCATACGGCGTCTGCCAAATCACATCGATTCCATTCCGTAACCGGTATCCCTTGTCCGTTTGATGTTAGAAAGACCAGATGTTAATCTCTCTTCCATCTTTGAATAATACTCTAGCATTTCCGGAGTTACAGTTGGGCGAACTCTAGAGATCGCCTCCTCAAAGTGACCCTTGGTTACTTTCTTCTTACCAGCGCGCATTGCAATCAGTGCTGCTTCACGGCAAACGGCTTCGATATCAGCACCGGTGAATCCTTCCATGCCGCCTAGTATGTCTTTCATCGAGAATGTGGAAAGTGGCATATCTTCAGAGTGGATTGCCATGATTGATTCTCTTGCAGGCTTGTCTGGAGGTGGAACATGCAATACTCGCTCGAACCTTCCACTTCTGAGTAAGGCTGGGTCGATCATTTCCGGTCTGTTTGTTGCAGCGACGATGATAACCTCGTCCAAGCTTTCAACACCATCCATGCTAGCGAGTAGTTGATTTACAACACGGTTTGCTACATCCGAGCCGCCAGATTGAGAGTTGGAAGAACGCATTCCTGCAATAGACTCAAACTCATCTAAGAAGATAATCGACGGCGAGGATTGCTTTGCTTTCTTGAATATCTCTCGAATAGCTTTCTCGGATTCACCAACCCATTTCGAAATTAGTTCTGGACCTTTAATCGAAATGAAGTTCGCTTTTGCTTCGTTAGCAATAGCCTTGGCAAGTAGCGTTTTTCCAGTTCCGGGTGCACCGAAAAGAACGATACCTCGAGGTGGTTTGATTCCGAAATGCTCGAATAGCTCAGGTTTCGTTAGCGGCCATTCAACACTCTCTTTCAAGCGGTCCTTGATTTCAGTTAGGCCACCAACGCTCTCCCATGAAACGTCTGGAATTTCAACATAAATTTCACGAAGTGCGCTTGGTTCGATTTCGCGGATTGCTAGGCGGAAGTCATCCATTCTAACTTCCATCTTTTCGAGTACTTCTGGAGGAATTGTTTCCTCATCAAGGTCAATTTCAGGCAGGTATCTTCGCAGAGCCTTCATTGCAGACTCTCTTACTAACGCTGCTAGGTCAGCACCTACGAATCCATACGAATTTTCCAGTACCCAATCAACATCGAAATCGTCAGCAATTGGCATCTGCCTTGTGTGAACGTCTAGGATTTCTTTCCTTCCTTCTCGGTCTGGAACTCCAATTTCGATTTCTCTATCGAATCGACCTGGTCTTCGCAGAGCAGGGTCCATGGCGTCTCTTCTGTTTGTAGCACCAATGACGATGACATTGTCTCGTCCTTGCATGCCGTCCATCAAGGTCAGCATTTGTGCAACGACTCTGCGTTCTACTTCTCCGCTAACATCTTCACGCTTAGGGCAAATGGAATCTATTTCATCAACGAATACAATTGCAGGTGCATTGTTTGCGGCTTCATCGAAAATCTCTCGCAACTGCTTTTCTGATTCACCGTAATATTTGGAAATGATTTCTGGACCGTTAATCGAAGTAAAATGCGCATTGGTTTCAGTTGCTACCGCCTTTGCGATCATTGTCTTTCCAGTTCCGGGTGGGCCGTGCAGAAGAACTCCCTTTGGCGGGTCGATACCCAAGCGACGGAACAACTCAGGGTGCTTCAGTGGAAGCTCAATCATTTCACGAACCTTCAGCAATTGACTGCCAATTCCACCGATATCTTCGTAGGTTATTCCTTGAGATTGGCCAACATCGTCATCATCAATTGCTTCGTCTTTGATTACAATATCAGTGTCTGAGTTTACTTGAACGATTCCTTTAGGAGTTGTTTGCAACACTGCGAAAGGCAAAGCTTCAGCGAATAGCGTCATTCCAGGAATGAAGATTCTATCACCAGCAACTACAGGTCGCTTGTTCAGGCCTCTCCTAGCGAATCCTTCGATGCCAGGGCCGAACTTGACTTTCTGCTTGTTTGCCATAACTGGAGATAATACTAGTTTAGTGCATATCTTTGCCTCGACTTTTGAGACAGTTACTCTATCTCCTAGACTTACACCAGCATTCTTTCTGATGATTCCATCGACTCTGATTATATCCATTTTTGCATCTTCCGGCCTGCTTCTCCAGTAGATTGCAGCCGTCGAGCGATTCTCGCCTTTAATCTCGATTATATCACCTGGCTTCAGGTCCAAATCATTCTCTCCACTAATGCGTGCTCTACCGTGACCAACATCACTTGGTATAGCCTTTGAAACCTTCAACGAAATAGAATCACTATCATCACCAGCCATGGGTAAACCCCTCCGAGTGTTCTATCTTCGCAGACGGTATCACTTTAATCCATGGATTTAACCTCAATGCAAGACTTATGTTCTGATTCCATGACGCATCGCCATGACGCACATCCTAGAAGCCGGACTTGAGTTCATGGACAACAATAATCCAGACAACCTTCCTAAGGTTAAGGGTTACAACATAATTAACGGACAACTAACCTCTTCTTCAGACGGTTCAACCTTCACTAGCAAGAATCCAGCCGTTCTTGCTGACGAGTTGGGAGAATTCCCTCTTTCCACCAGAGATGATGTACATGCTGCAATCGCAGCAGCTCGCTCTGCTTTGACTGGCTGGGCAGCAACACCTGCGCCTACACGTGGACAAATTATTGGAAACATGGGTCGCTTGTTGATGGAGTACAAGGAAGATCTTGTTAGATTACAGGCCCGTGAAATAGGTAAGACGCTGAAAGAGTGTGGTGGAGAAATCCAAGAAGCGATTGACACCTGTTTATTCTTCCAATCAGAAGGCCGCCGCCTATATGGCCAAACGGTCAATTCCGAATTACCTGACAAGGAATTGTTCACATATCGTCGTCCTCTCGGTGTTTGCGGAATTATCAATGCATGCAACTTCCCTTCAGCGGTACCATTTTGGAAGATGATCCCTGCAATCATTTGTGGTAACACCTGTGTCTGGAAATCACCTCAAGATTCTCCTTTGCTTTCATTTGCATTAGCACGTGTGATGCATCAAGCAGGATTGCCAGATGGAGTCATCAATTTGGTTCACGGCAAAGGTAGTGGAGCAGGACAGTACATCGTAGACGCTGTCGACGAGGGACTAATCAACAAGATTTCATTCACTGGAAGTACTGAAGTCGGTAAGGCAATCGGCGAAGTGTGTGGAAGAAACTTGGTATCTTGCAGCCTAGAATTGGGAGGTAAGAATCCGCTGGTGGTTATGCCTTCAGCAGACATCGACAATGCTGTTGCTGGAGCCTATTGGGGAGGGTTTGGTACCGCTGGACAAAGGTGTACTAGCCTTGGAAATCTAATTCTTCACAAGGACATTTACGATGAATTCATGGAGAAGTTCATGGCTAAAGTCAAGAGCACTAGAATCGGCGATTCCCTAAAGCATGCAGACGTACTTTACGGACCTATGCTATCTGAGAAATATGCTGTTGATTTCTTGAAAGGAATCGACATGGTTGAAGCAGATGGAGCAACCAAGCTTTGGGGTCAAGGACGTATCTCTACAGGCAACACTCCTGAGAACTTCCAGGGAAGTCCAGAAGGTGGAGTATTCATGTGGCCTCACGTTTATGCAGATGTTACTGAAGACATGACTTGCTTCCATGAGGAAGTATTCGGGCCAGCAGTCACCGTTGTCAAGGCAGATGATTTCGAACATGCTCTTCACCTTGCGAACGCAAGCCCATACGGTCTATCTAGCGCAATATACACCAATGACCGCCTTGAAGCATATCGTTTCAAGACTGGAATCAAGGCAGGAATGACAGGTATCAACAACTCGACTACCGGTGCTGAAGCACACTTGCCATTTGGTGGTGTCAAGGGTAGCGGTAATGGAACCAGAGAATCTGGAATTTGGGTTATCGAAGCATACTCTTACTGGCACGCAGTCAATGACGAATTGTCCGGAAAACTGCAACTAGCACAGATGGACGTCGATGAGATAGAGATGGTCGAAGCAGAAGTTGACTACTCTTCACTGGCATGAACACGAGCCGAACAGGTCAAAGACCCCATCGTTACTCGCACAAAATATCCGCCCCCTACAGGGGGCGCGGTTGGTGTACCTAATGGGAGACGGCCTCAAGTTACCGATGCTAAATGGCATGGGCAGAACTGATAGAATTGACAAGTGGTGGGC
>JAKURJ010000063.1 GCA_022452125.1 Candidatus Poseidoniaceae archaeon | reverse complement strand
CTTCTGTTGGTTCATCGTTAGCTTTCTGAGCACCATAATTCGATGCCATTTGCATAATAGCAATGTCAAGTTCAGGAAGATTGAGTTTCCCGTCTTTATCTAAGTCGATTGCTGAAACAAGTGCCTCCACTTCCCACGGAGGGTATTCGCCCACATCGCTCTTGATCAAGGCTTGTTGCAGCTCAAATCCGTCAATATTGCCTGAATCGTCAAGGTCAATTGATTTGAAGAATTCGAATACAGATTGTTTAGTTTTGCTAAGATAATTCGCCAGCATAACAAGTTGTTTGTCCTGGCCGCTAATTTCTTCACTTTCACTGGCCTCTTCTTCAGGGAATTCCGTGATTTCGTCGTTGTGGAGTGAGGCGGAAACGGCGATTACGGTTGAGCCCCCCTCGGCGGCAACCGTGTCACCAATCACCAGAGTTGTGTTTAGTCCGACTCCTCTACCAATTAATTGTTGGATGGGCGTGGTTGTTGGAGACCCTAAGATGAGCCCTTATGCAGACATCGTTCACGATATCGAAATAATCGATGTACGCGTTGTTGAAAACGTGACTAAGAACGAGAGTTTTGAAATTGAAATTGCAATTCAGAATGTAGGCCCCGGTACTGCTGTTGGTAACCTGAAAGTTATTGATAAACTGGGCAGCCTAATCTTAGTCAATCATAGTCTAGCGATGCCAAATGGCTCTGAAATCGGTAGCAGGCAAATAATCAAGTTACAATTGAATACTTCCCGTGAAGGGTGGAATAACCTAGCAATTCGCTGGGATGCTGCTTCAATTCTGAACCCTGAGAGAAATATTGACAACAATGTGTTCGACTATACACTATGGGTTAACAGCGCCCCTGTTATTGAAGACATATTCTGTGATTCATCACAATACAGTAGAGGAGATAGGTTCGTTTGTAGTATCGAAGCGAGCGACGATAGTGGAGTTCATTCAACCGACATCGCATGGCGAATAACCAACGGGAACAATAGCACAGAATGGACATGGAAAGGCACTGGTAGTCAGGATGGATACCTTTGGTGGACTACTATTGACCTGCCTTCTGATGTTGAACTAGGCATGCTTGACATTATGGCGAATTCGACTGACGAGTCCAACATTTCTACCGTATCGATTGCCTATGGAATAGCGCTAATCACAGACGCTCCAGCATTCTGGTTTGGAGTTCACATTTCTGGAGTTGATGACCCTGAATGGGGTGGAGCCACAGTTCTGACATCCTATCCGAATACGGGGGTGCTGCGTGGACATGTCTTGACTCTCAAGGCGTGTGTACTGGATACTGACCATGACTTATCCACTCAAGCGCCAATCATTTCCTCGACTCGCGGGCAAATCGACGGGCTTACTCATGTCGCTGGAAGCAATGCAAACCAACATTGCTACATTGCTTCATTCACCCTTTCAACTGAGACAAGTTTGGAATCCTTCAAGATCGAATTGAGAGACCACAATGGCGATTTTATGACTAGAAGGACAATTCAAATTTCAGACCAGCCACCTGAAGCTGAGATATTGATTGTCGATGGCACGGATTCTGAAGTTGCAAATGTATTAGGGGGCGGTGATGAATTCATCAAGGTTGTAGTCACTGACTACGATGATTCAATTGACGGTGTCTATGGCGACTTAACTATCAAATGGCCAGGACAATCTTCTTACTCACTTCCTGTAGAGTTTAATGACGGTGTAGCACTGATTCCACTTTCTACTATGGAGAGCATTGAGAACGGTGACCTACTAATCACTGCAAACATAACCGGAGCGAATGGAGCAAGTAATTCGGCACAATTCCTCACACCAATCGTTCTGAGTCCTCCCGAAATCTTGAGCATTGATTTGTGCCAGGACGGTGAAGAGATTGATCAACTAATGTTCGGTCAAACAGCGGATGCTGTCGTTCGAGTTCGCTCTTCTCGACAGGTCGGTGATGTAACTGCTAGCTTGGAACAATTAGGTTGGATAGTTGCCGCTCCATCACAGGCTGCAGCGGAGTGTGGGAACGACCTCGCTGAACAAGATGCAGCATACCATTTCAGAATACAATTAGATTCATCCTTCGTCCCCGGAGATGGCTCCCTCGGAATTAGAGTCGTGGATATCGATGAAATTGCTTCTGTTTCTCATCTAAGTTTCGAGTTCTTACACTCCCCACCGCAAATCCAAGTTTCTCATCCAACAAATGTTTCACACGCATCCCTGCTAGAGATATTACTCGAAATGGAAGATGCTGATGGGATAGATGCTGAATGTGGGATTGAATATCTCCAAGATGAAGAAGTAATCTATTCAAAATCTGGATCTGCTGTAACCGATTTAGACGGTACTGGTTTCTGGTCAAGTTCATGGCTACTGCCAAACGAATTGAATGGTAATGTCACTGTGGAGATTAGTTGCGAAGATTGGAGTGGTAACAAGGTAAACTATTCTGCATTGGTACTAATCGATTCGGCTGAGGAATGTGCTGATTGTGAAAAGATTGAGCAGGAAACTGATGACAGCTCAGAATCGCTAGCAGTTCCCGTTACAATAGGGGTTGTAGTACTACTATTGTTAGCGCTTCTGATTACTACTCGCGTGCGAGCACGCGAGGCATCAGAGGAAGCCGAGACATGGCAGAACGAGGAAATCGAGCCTCAGCGTGATGAAAGAATACCAGAAGGGTGGACCCTTGAAGAGTTCCTAGATTGGCTAGATGGACCAATGCCTGAAGAATGGGAAGCGGAACAATGGGAAATGTACAGAGATAGTCTAGAAGATCTCAGATAATCTCGTTTGTAATATTTTCATCTTTACCAGAATCCCCGCAAAAATGATGTCTTGTAAATGGTGTTTTCCGAGTACATTCTAAACGCTTTACTGCTCTAAAGTGGTATCTGAAAAGGGTTACTGCGGACAATATGTAGCGCAGTATAGCGGTTTGCCGGGGGAAATATTATAACCTTGACACTATCGTAGGCGGGACGAGGTATAACCTATGGGTGAAAAGAAGTATTTCGTTCTCATGAAGAACAATGAGGACACAAGCCAAGTATTTGCAAGCCGACAACCACGTGGTGCAGCTCTAAAAGCCGCAACCCGTGGACACACAGACATCCGTCTGCGTGAGCGTGGAACCAAGAGAGTCCACGTCTTCACCGGACGCATCGACGTTGTCGACAAGCCTGCAAACGGCCCAGCGTGGCTTCCTGACAAGATCAAGAAGGCTAACGTAAGCAAGACAGGTATCGAGCACCTTTGAACTAAGGATGCAATGATGCATTGTTGATACGCCCTCGCGGGACTTTGCCCCTCACAGGAGTTCGCTCCTGTGGGGGGCTTTTTTTATTTCAAATCTGGAATCATCTCTAGGTTTATCACATTCCTTTTTCTATTCGATTGAACTGGAAGTGATGTGGAATACAAAATCACGGTACGAGATTTCCTTGCTTTAGGCTTAGGTCTAGCATTTATCTCAGTCGGGGTTGACCACTTCAACAGTCCTTGTTGGTACGAACCAATAGTACCCTCAATACTACCTAATCCTACTTTCTGGGTGTTAGCCAGTGGCTTTTTTGAAGCCTTATTCGGATTGTTATTGATTATCCCGAGAACTAGAGCTTGGGCGTCTGTAGGGATGGCATGGATGCTAGTTGTCCTTTACTGGGCGAATTTCAATATGTGGTACAATGATATTCCACTAAGTGGCAAGACTTACGATGATATATGGCATGTTGTGAGATTGGTTATCCAAATTGTTCTGATTCTGGGTGTTACTTGGATCGGACAAGTAACACCGTTCAAGGGCAGAGAAAAATTACACGATTCACTCGACATTTTCCAGGGCAGAATCACCTCAAGTGGTTTCCAGACAGGCGACAGGATAGTTGTAGGTGCTTGGAATTCCTCTCCCTTTGGTACCTTTACAGATATCATGTGGGCTAAATCAGATGGAACTAGAGTGTTGATTGCACCAACCCAAGAAATCGCAGATTATGTAACTGCCATGTACTCATTTGACGAAGTTATTCTCGAAGATATTGTTTCCAAAGAAGAGGGGCGCAGTCTAAGTATCAAGTGCAAATCAATGGAGTTACAATTCTCCTGGAAAAAAGGGTTTGCAATTCCTTTCAAGCGATCTCTTCTGTTTATTGCCACTGTCGAATTATTCTTTGCTAGGCTAATTTTCTCAACAAGGACCTACGGTTTGACACGCAATAACCGCAGAGAGTGGTATGCAATCGACAGAGTCTCGAATCTATCTGATGCAGGTGCAACAATCTTAGGCGAAGATGTCGGAGTAATGACTCCTATGTATCCGCCATGTAAATTTGGATTTAGTGAAGCTCCTAAGAAACCTGCATCTTGTGAAGTAAGAACACACATTCTCTAATCTACAATACTGAATAGAGATATTCTAGATTACAAGCACTTATAATTGAGACAAAATAGGGAGAATCATGGCGTTAGCACCAACAGATTATGACTTCGGAGATTCATCAAACTACTCGTTCGCAGAAAGCGTTACCTGTGCTGATGATGAAACAAGAAAAATGTTCATTGAAGCATTTGGACACATGCTGAACTACAATCACGAGCAGGCGATTGGATGTTTCACAAAGTGCACAGAACTTGACCCAAATTGCGCTATGGCATGGTGGGGAATTGCATACTGTGTTTCCTCTAATTACAACTGGGCTCCTGGACTTGGTTCTGGGCATGATGCAATCCAGCAAGCAATTTCAGTAATGGACCACTGTACCGAGATGGAAAAACACCTGATCACAGCACTATCACCTCGCCACTCCGCAGAAGCAAGAGATGCTGCTGACCCGTCTGTACTGAACATGGGTAACAGTCCTGAGCTAAACGTAGCATTCGCTGAAGCAATGGCTCCTCTCTATGAGAAGTACAGCGGAAACCTCGACGTTACAGCAATTTATGTTGAGGCTTTGATGAACCTCAAGGCTTGGCAACTATGGGATAAGAACACCGCAACAGGAGAAATTACTCCAGCTGATGATAACACACTATTGCTAGTTCAAATTATGGAAGATGCATTTGCAAGCAGTGATGAAGCAAAGGTACACCCAGCGCTTTGCCACTTGTCCTGCCACGCACTAGAACTGTCGCCTTTCCCTGAAAAGGCGCTACCTGCAGCAGACGTACTTCGTACAAGAATGCCAGGATTAGGACACTTAGTTCACATGCCATCTCACATTGATGCATGGGTTGGTCAGTGGAAAGAGGCAATCGATTGTAACATCGCTGCGGTTGAAGCAGACGACAAGTATGTCGAACTAACAGGAAACGAATCTCAATTCTACAAGTTCTACAGAATGCACAACCACCACTTCGTTGTCTGGTGTGCAATGTTCGATGGACAATATGAAACAGCACTAAAGTACGCAAGAAAAGCAGTAGATACTCTGCCTGCTGGTGATGAGAACCACGGAGTTCAATTCATGCTGGCTGGAATTATTCCAATGGGTGCTATCTTCCTAGAGTCATATGTTACCATGCCATGGCACGTAATGATTAGATTCGGAAAGTGGGATGAGATTCTAGCAGAACCAATGTATTCCGACAAGGATGTATTCCCTGCAACAATCGCAACACAGCACTACGCTAGAGGAGTCGCATATGCATCCAAGGGCATGGTTCCTGAAGCTGAAGCAGAACAGGCTCTGTTCAAGGAAGCCTTGCAAAACCCTGCACTTGCTGGTAGAATGATGCATAACAATTTCATGTATCAAGACCCAGCTGAAGGACCTTCTATTCTGAATGTAAATGCTGCAATCCTAGAAGCAGAAATCGAATACAGAAGACAATTCCTCGCAAAGGCAAACGGTGATGCACACGATTTCACTGCTGCATTCGATGAGTTGCGTCGTGGAGTAGACCTCTCACTAAACCTAGCATACAACGAGCCATGGGGGCAAATGCAACCTGTTCGCCACATCCTAGGTGCACTACTATTAGAGCAAGGACACGTTGAGGAAGCAGAGGAAGTATACCGTGCAGACATCAAGTTGTGGAAAGACAACATGTGGGGACTATTGGGTCTGAAGCTATGTCTAGAAGCAAGAGGAGACACCTCTGGAGAACTGGATGAAGTAACTGCATTATTCAATGAGCGAAGTTCTAGAGCTGACATTGTTCCAGCAAAGACTTGCTTCTGTGCACAGGACGCTCTAGAGAAGAGTTGCTGTGACTGAACATCACGCACAACCAGTCACCCATTCCCGTGGGTACGTTGCGAACTCCGTCTTCCGGAATCAAGGCGTACCCATGCGAATGAATTACTCTTCTTCTGAACTGGACTCTCGATTCTTTATTCGGGGAACTACAAGCCACAGAATTCCAACAACATTTGTGTAAATCAATGCATATTCAACCAAAGGATAGTCGTCAAGGAATGGATCTGTGCATTCTGTAACGCCACGCCACCACGTATCCTGTGGAACTTCTTCTCCGAAAATGAAGGTGCTACCAAGCATTGGCGTTGCGATTGTTACGTTCTGTTCTGCACCATAAGTCGAAACTAATTCCATTGGCTCATACCAGTGGTGCAGAGCTAATTCGTACTTTGAAATGTGAATCGGAATAGAAACTGATGCGTTCAAATCCATTGCTGCCTGAATCATCTGGTCAGGAAGCATGTGCACATGTTCCCAAGCAACGTTATATTGGCCTGAATCAAGGAATGCCAAATCGAATGGCCCGTATATCGCTGAGATATTCTTGAATTCCTCCATGTATCCAGTATCACCACTAAAGTAGATGCTATTCCCATAGAACTTGAAAATCCAAGAACCCCAAAGCGTTGCACTGTTATCGGTTACTCCCCTTCCACTGAAGTGGCGTGAAGGCGCAAATGCCGCAAACAAATCCTCTGATACATTTGTTTCATCATACCAGTCAAACTCCTGGATATTATCCTCATCTATTCCCCATTCGATGAGGTGGTACTTCACCCCAAGTGGAACATAGAACCTTGAATCTGATAATTCCCTGACTGTATTTTTGTCAAGGTGGTCGTAGTGGTCGTGAGAAATAAACACGTAATCGATTTCAGGTAAGTCATCCACAGTGTATTCATGTTCGTAAGGGAATGGGCTAGGACCGAGTGATAGAGGGCCGGCTCCACCTGTGCTAAACACAGGGTCTGTGATTATCGAAAATTCATTTGTGTGTAACAAAACGGTTGAATGACCGAACCAAGACACACTAAACTGGCCATCTTCCAAGTCCTTCAACTTGAATTCTTGTGAGGGTAAAACCTCGTCTGGTGAGCGACAATTGTCACTAACCATGTATTGACCAAGGGTATCCCAAGTTGATGTTTCATCGTTAGACAAAGTGGTGGCTTCTACATTCTCAAAGACACCGTCATTGTAGTTGGGTGAATCGTATTCTGGTGCATCACCGCCAAAATCTTCTGAGAAATTGACAGCTATTGTTGTTGCAAGAACCATTATTGCAACTAAAACTACAATAATCAATGACAACAATTTGAGTTTCCTTTTCCGACTAACCTTTTGCAAATCTTTCTCTTTCTTTGTGAACAATTTTGTCTTCGCCAACAATTTAACCGCTAGCCAAAATATTGCAATAATTACCAGAATCACATTGACTGAGCGAAGGTTTCTACCTTCTGCCCATAGAATAAGTGAGCCTAGGAATAGGATGTAGCCTAACCTATCATTGCCTGGCTGGAATAGTCTTGAAGCGAATGATTGCTCTACGACAGAGTCTACTTTACCACTAGTTTCACTATCCATGAAATCACCTTAAGGTGTTCACATTCTGACTTTGTTTCCAGTGATGACTCTCCAGATGCGCTGTAGCGGGTCATAGTACCTGTCTACAACTCTCTCCTTAAGTTGGATAATAGCATCATCTGTGATTTGGATTCCCGCAGGACAGACTTCGGTACAGCACCTTGTAATGTTACAGTATTCTACACCGAACTCCTTCTTGATTTCCGGGATTCGGTCTTCCAGGTCAAGCGGATGCATCTCGTATTGAGCCAGTCTGACTAGATTACGAGGTCCTGCGAATTCATCGAATAATTGGTGGTCTCTCAGAACGTGACAGGAATTTACACAAAGGAAACACTCAATGCATTCTCTAAACTGCTGAACACGGTGTGCCTCATGTTGATTGAACTCCCAATTCGGTTCTTCAGGACCCTTGATTGGCTTGATTTTCTGAGCGACTTCATAGTTCCAAGAAACATCGGTAACCAAATCCTTGATGTGAGGGAAGGCCTTCATTGGACGCACTTCAATCGGTTGTCCTACAGGGGTTTCTGCAACAACATCTGACATTCTGGTCATGCACATCAAACGTGGACGACCATTGATTTCAGCACTGCAGGAACCACACTTTCCAGCTTTACAATTCCACCTAACCGCAAGGTCTGGCTCTTGTTCATACTGGATTCTGTGCATGCAGTCTAAGACAACCATTCCCTCATCTAGTTCGAGTTCATAGTTTTCCATTTCTGCGTCATCGCCTTCACCACGTAGGACCTTGAATTTCTGATTCTTTCCTTTCAGTGACATCAATTGCCACCCCCTTGTTCTGCTGCTCTTTCAGCAATCATGTCCTTAACCTCTTGAAGGGCGTCTTTGAGGTCATCTCGAATCTCTTCAACCGGTTCTTGGCGGATCTTGATTTCACCATTCTCCATCCAACAGATGTTGAGATTCTTACCCCAGAACTCATCTTCGTGTCCGGGGAAGTCATCGCGTGTGTGTCCTCCACGGCTTTCTTCTCTAGCAAGTGCAGCCAATGTTGCAACTTTTGAGATATCAACCATGTTCTTCAAATCGAGTGCTTGGTGCCATCCTGAGTTGTATTTCCTGCTAGTTCCAGGGAAACATGTTTGCTCTCTCTTCGAGAAGTCCTCCAAATCCTCCAAAGCGGATTCCAATTCATCCTTGACACGGATGATTCCGACCTTTTCTTGCATCATATCTCGCATAGCGTCATAGATTAGACCAGGGTTTTCACCTTCGCCTCTTTCGAGAGGAGCAACCATTTCCTTGATTGCAGATTGTACTTGGGATTCATCGATACTTGGCTGTGCTAAGTCAACAGCTTGCTTTGCTGCGTACTCGCCAGCTCTCTTTCCGAATACAATTAGGTCTGAAAGTGAGTTCCCACCAAGGCGGTTTGCACCGTGCAGACCACTTGCGACTTCACCACAAGCATACAGTCCAGAAACTGTGGTCTCCTGGGTTTCGGCATTAACAACAACTCCACCCATCACGTAGTGAGCGGTTGGGCCAACTTCCATTGGCTCCTTAGCGATATCAACACCGGCCAATTCCTTGAATTGATGGTGCATGGAAGGTAGTTTTGCCA
>JAKURJ010000062.1 GCA_022452125.1 Candidatus Poseidoniaceae archaeon | reverse complement strand
TCCTCTAATTCAGGGGATGTCAATTGTGAAAGATGCTGTTTGAGAGCTTCTTCATCCTCGAGTGGGCCGAATACACACAGGACACAACCATACTCCCTAACCCTGCGAGTTATTGCTCTGGTATCGATTTCCTCTATTCCAGGAACGTTGTGATAAGCCAAGAAATCACTAAGACTTGCTATTGAATCTCTGTGGTCTGGATTCTTCATTGCATGGCGCACAACTACACCTCTTGGCCAAACACCCGCAGATTCTGAAGTTCCGTGATGAATACCATAGTTTCCTATCAGCGGGTATGTGAAAGTTAGAACCTGTCCTGCGAAAGAGGGGTCAGTCAATGACTCTTGATATCCTGTCATTCCAGTAGTGAAAACTAACTCGCCTTCGCCCCAAACATTTGCCCCGAATAACTTGCCAGTAAAACGACTACCATCGGCCAATAATAGGACACCTTCACCAGAGGCAGTTGGAGGTATTGTTGCACCTGCATTGATATCGTCTGTGGCATCTACTAACAGAATACGGTCCCCGAGAGAGGTATCTCCTTTCTGAGACCACTCACCCGACATCAAATTTGCTGGTTGTATAGGGGGTATAATCATTGGCAAGGCAGTAGAGTGCGATGTCTATTCCATTGCAAAGGTTATTTCTTCCCCTAAATACATCACAGTAGCAAAAGTAAACAGTTGCTTACTGGTTACTCATCTTCTCGCAAATCGTGAACTAACTTACCATCATTAGTTCCCTCGATAATGAGCCGAGCATTATCGAAGTTCCTTTCAGTTGCAGACTCGCCAAACCAAGCATCCATGAATAGTGCTAATGCTGCAACTTCCGAGTGAGGTTGATTGCCTACTGCAACATTATGCTGACATATTTTGTAAACGTCTCCTGGAACTTTCGCTCCACCTACCACGATAACTAAGGGTCGGTCTCGACGTATCTTTGGAATCGCCTTCCTGAATGGTTCTCCATACATTGTCAAATGAACAGCTACGCCACCATTTGCCACGTGATTTTTTAGATGCCCCATACCACTAACTTGTTTGGTTTCAAGATTACCACCGAACCTATCACTTACTGAATTTAGATTTTCAAACATCTCCTTATCTTCATCGCCTGCTAGAAGGAAACCATCGGCTCCCATGGCTCTGGCAACAAGTGCAAGATGAGTAGTAATCCTAGGATCTCTGCCTTTGCGGTATCCTAGACGAAGGACTTCAAGTCTCTCGCTCATATCGATTCCGAAGAGGTCCTTGGTTTCAAGCCTCTGTCTCGATAACAGCGTGGTCAGAATTATCTAATTCGTCTCCATTGTTTGCGAAGAAAATTCCTGGATTCTTTTCCATAAACTCCTTGACCCAAACTAGTAGCCATGCATCGATTAACAACTTAGCTGCCATTAGAACAGTAGTACACAGTACTCCTAGCCTGAATGTTTTCCAGACTGCATCACCAGTTTCGACATCACCCATCAATCCCATAATTGCTGGTTCAAAAGTGTATAGCACTGCTAATACGAACATAATACCACTCGCAAGTCCTGGGAAAAGTTGCCCTAATTCTCTGCTGAAATCAGAAAGGAGTGAGCCAAGGAAGATTAAGCAGGGTGCAAGAATTGTAATTGTTAGGAATTCAGGTCCGAAGAAAATGGATTCAAAAGCTGGTTCGTCTTTGACTTGCAGCACCGTTAGCCACCAGAAAACCGCATATCCGGCAAATATTCCTCCTACGGTTTTTGCTTTCTTGTGAATCATGCTTGGGATTGCACCAATTGAAGATGGCTTCAATCTAGCAAAAATGCGTTCTGCGAACAACATTTTTTCTTCGCTAGGCATAATTATGTCATCCGATTCAAGGCTGTCATGGATGTCTTCAATCATCCCCTCGCCTTCAGACATGGGAACACCTGAAACCCCGCATGTCATAAAACCTGCCGCAGGCAGGGGTGTAAACATGGTAGTCTTAGAGGGCAGCGGCAAAAGCCGACCTCTCGTGATGGGAATCATCAATGCTACTCCCGATTCTTTCCATGAATCATCGCGTGAAGGAGATGTTGATAGAGCGATGAAAATGATCTCAGAAGGCGCAGATTGGATTGACATTGGCGGCGAATCTACGAGGCCAGGGGCAGATCCTGTTTCTATAGAAGAAGAACTATCTCGAGTTATTCCTCTTGCTAGAGAAATCTCAAAGCACTGTAAAGTTTCTATCGATACTCGAAACCATGAAGTCGCTCGCCAAGCATTGGAGGCTGGAGCGACCATGATTAACGATGTTAGTGGTTTGAGAGATCCTGCAATGGTTGAATTGGTTGTCGATTCTGGTTGTGAAGTTTGTATTATGCATATGTTGGGTGAACCGGGCAATATGCAAAATAATCCAGAGTATGATGACGTCAATTCAGAAGTTAATCAATATCTTATTTCCAAAGCGAGAGAATTAGTTGAACTTGAACATCCGATGGACAAGATATACCTAGACCCAGGAATAGGTTTCGGCAAAAAACTCGAACATAATATTCAACTCCTAAAATCCAGCGAAAGTTTGCGACCATACTCTGTTCTTTGGGGAGTTTCACGCAAATCAATGGTTGGCCAAATATGTAACCAACCAGATACTGAGAACAGGCTTGCCGGTAGTTTAGCTATTGCGGCCAAGGGTTTCTATGAAGGAATTGACATTATTCGAGTTCATGATGTTAGAGAGCACGTTGATTTGTTCTCTGTACTGGAGAGATTGGAGGAGTGAAGATGTTCCTGATTTTTGGTTCTGACTCGCTTGCAATAAGACTTGCAGAATGGATTGGTGCACGTTCGCGAGTACGGATAATCGGATTAGCAGAACAATTAGTTCCGATGAATGACGTTGAAATTGTGGCACTGCCAACTGAGATGGAACTGCATGAAATGCCGCTACCAGAGGTTACTCCTACTGCAGTCATGCTGTTAGAGGAAATAATATGCGATGATGACCCAGTTCAAGAACTCAAAAATCGCTGGCCGAATACACCAATTCTATCGACAATTGATGTCGAAGGTGCTGAAATGATTTCGGTTGAAGATTTGACTACTTCCGCAATTCAAGATAGACTTCGCTCTATTGATAGGAAGCAGGGCGCTAGTGAAGTCTTGAGAAGGCTAAGCGATGAAGAAGACTCCAAGATATTGATAGTGTGTCACGATAATCCTGACCCAGACGCATTAGCAAGCGCACTTGCAATGAAACACCTATGCGAATCAATGGGCCATTCTTCAACAATTATTCATTGGGGAATGATTGAGCATCAACAAAATAGGGCAATGGTGAAATTACTAGAAATGGATGTTCGCAAACTGATTTTAGATTGGGAAATAGAGGACTTGCTAAATGAGTCCGACGTAGTAATTTGCGTAGACTTTAGTCATCCGGGTGCGAATAACATTCTACCGCCAACTTGCGTGCCTCACATAGTAATCGACCATCATACCAGCGAAGTCAGGCCTGCGGGAGATGTCATTTTAGTTCGCTCCGAATTTGCAGCAACATCATCACTCATCGCCTCTGTCCTCATGAATTCAGGTGTGGAAATGAACTCAAAAGTAGCCACCGCTCTTGCATTTGGAATCAGAACGGATACTCTAGGATTTACACGCTCTTTCAATGCAGTAGACCTAAGAGCACTCTCCTGGCTTGGGGCATGGATCGATTGGGATTTGATGCGCTCTTTCGAAAGTCCACCTCGCTCACAAGAAGTTCTAGCAATTTTCAGACAAGCTCTCAAAGACGCTACTCTGAATGAGGGATTAATGTTGGTTCCAATAACAGAGATGGCTGATAGAGATGCATTATCACAGGTTGCTGATTTCTTATTGCCAACAGAAGAAGTGGATATTGTTGTCGCTTATGGGGTAAGAATGTCGAAGGTCATAATATCCGCTAGGTCTACCAAAGATAGCATTCACTTAGGCAAGATATTGGGCAGAACATTCGCACAAGGTAGTGCAGGTGGACACAAAGAGTTAGCAGGTGGCCAAATACCGTTTGAAGAATTGAATTGTGAAAATGCTGAAGAAGCAATGGAATCAATAACAATGATTCTGAAATCTGCGTTAGGAGGGGAATGAATGGGAGCACCTATTGTCGATGTAGATGATAATTTGCGGCTCCTAGGAACCGCTCACGTCGCCACAGCATCCGTCGAAGCGGTAAAGCAAAATATCGAGGAATGGAAACCTGATATTGTAGCAGTCGAACTCTGCAAAAGTAGATTCGAAGCATTAACCCAGGACAGGAGATTAGACAAAGAAGGTCTGCTAAAAGTCATCAAGGAAGGTAAAGCACCAATGGTATTACTCCAGTCTCTACTGGCTGCTGAGCAAAGAAAACTTGGTTTGGATGAAGGCCAGCAACCTGGTGCTGAATTACTCGCTGCTGTCGAAGCCGCACGGGAGTATGACCTCGAGGTTAAACTGGTAGATAGGGACATCCAAACTACACTGCGCAGAGCATGGAAAAACATGCGCTTCAAGGAAAAGGCCGGACTGATGTGGGCCTTACTAGCAGATGAAGATACTGATGAGGAATTGGAATTAGAAGAAATGCTAGCAGATAAGGACTTACTTACTTCCCTTATGGAAGAGTTGCGCGAGGTATCTCCAGGTGCCGGTGAAGTTCTAATTGATGAGAGAGATGAATTCATCGCTCGAAAGATTTCTGAGATTAGAGGCGACGGAAAAGTGCTCGCAGTTTTGGGAGCAGGGCACTTAGATGGAGTTTCAAAACTTCTTGCTGAAGATGTCAAGCCTAGTGAAGAGAGAATCTCAGAGTTAGCGATGGTCCCTAAAGGAGGCCGAATGCTGAAAACCATTTCATATGCAATTCCGGTTGCAGTTTTCGCACTCTTAGGATGGTTTGCTTACAATGGAGATTTGGCATCAATTAAGGAAAACGGGATCTATTGGTTTGCAGGCAATTTCATCGGTGCTGCACTATTTTGCTTGCTAGCAGGAGGACACCCGATTGCGATCTTAGTAGCGGCTTTAGCATCCCCAATCACTTCCCTAAATCCAGCTTTGGCTGCTGGTTGGTTTGCTGGTTATGCACAAATGAAGGTCAAGGAACCTACCGGAGAGGACCTTACAGAGTTCCTGAAATTGGATTCTGCAAAATTGTTCTGGACAAATAGAGCTGGAAGAATACTGCTTGTAACCGCACTGACCAACTTAGGTTCAATGGCTGGCGCTTGGATTTCTATGGGATTAATCGCTGCCGGATTGTGACCTAAAGTATCAATCCTTATGATTCGGATTTTCGACCCAAGTGCATGAAGAGTGTAGTAGTAACCGGAGCAAATAGGGGAATTGGGCTTGAACTAGTAAAGCAATTACTTGATTCAGGGTTCAGAGTTTATGCAACTCACCGAAGCGAAATGGGTGGACTTGCGAATCTCAACAATCAGAATCTTAGCATTCATCAAATGGATGTAAGAGACCAAAAAGCGATTGATGAATTATCTAATTCAATCGATGGGAAAATCGACCTTCTAATCAACAACGCAGGTGTTGCAGATGGTAGATGGCAATCAATATCAGAGATTGATATGCAACACGCTCTTGACGTCATTGAAATTAATTCCATTGCCCCTGTTCTCGTAACTCAAAAACTGCTAAACAAAATGAGTGATGATTCAACAATTGTAATGATGAGTAGTCTAATGGGATCGATAAGTGATTGTATGAGTGGAAGATCATACGCATACAGAGCTTCAAAAACAGCCTTGAATATGTTTTCAATTGCTATGAAAAACGAACTTGAATCTCAAGGAATTTCGATTTTGATAATGCATCCTGGCTGGGTGGAAACCGACATGGGAGGGCCACACGCCCCACTATCAGTCGAAGAGAGCGTGCAAGGAATAATCCAAAGGATTGAGGAACAAACCTTGGAAATGACTGGCAGATATGTTCAGTTTGATGGAACACCAATTGAATGGTAATCAAAGAGATTCAATGACCATTGCAATGCCTTGACCACCGCCAATACATGCGGTTGCAACTCCATACTTTCCGCCACATCGCTGAAGTTCGTGCGCTAGAGTAAGAACTAGTCTTGTTCCAGTCGCTGCAAGAGGATGTCCTAAACCGACTGCTCCACCATTTACGTTCACCTTCGCGACATCCAATCCAAGGTCCTTGACGCAAGCAACCGCCTGACCTGCGAATGCTTCGTTACTTTCCCATCGGGCGATATCATCGATTGTACGTCCTGCCTTCTCCAATGCTAAACGGCTGCTTGGAACTGGTCCATATGCCATGATTGCAGGCTCGAGACCAACAATCCCCCAGGATACAATTCTGGCCAGAGGCTTGTCGCCATCTGCCTCAGCCTTGGATGCAGATTTGATTACGACCGCAGCTGCTCCGTCAACCACACCGCTTGCATTTCCTGCAGTGACTAGACTTTCTGGTCCGAAAGCAGTTCTTAGTTCAGCCAAGGATTCGGGAGTGCTTCCCAAAACAACGTGGTCTTCATCCTTGTAAGTGACATCATTGACTGACACAATTTCTTGCTCCCATATTCCTTCAGAAATAGACTTAGCAGTTCGAGAATGGGACATAGCTGCAAACTCATCGGTTTCTTCTCGAGTAACGCCTTTACGTTTGCAAATTTCGTCACTGGTTTGTGCCATGAATGAACCACACATCCCATCAAGCAGGTTTGTGAATAGGTAATCTTCCATGTCCTTCTCAAGTTCAGTACCTGCACGAGGAGGTCTTGCTAATTTGTAGGTGTCGCGCATTCCTCTAAGTACATGCGGTGCCTGAGATAGATTCTCCATTCCACCTGCAACAACTGTTTCTGCCTCATTGAGCATGATCATCTGAGCGCCAGTCACTATTGATTGGACTCCACTTCCACAGATACGTGATAGGGTGAGCATCGGAACTTCCTGAGGGATACCTGCTCCTAATCCTGCATGTCGTGCACCGAAGATTGCTTGGTCGCAGGTTTGCAGAGCATATCCCATTACTACGTGGTCTACATTCTCTGGAGATGTGCCTGTCTTTTCTAGTGCTCCCTTGATTGCAATTTCACCCAATTTTAGTGCGCTTACATCCTTGAGAAGACCACCCGGTTGGCCGTCTCCACGTTTGCCACCTTGCCATTCACAAAATGGTGTTCTTGCTCCGCCTACAATCACGACATCTTCTGCCATGACCCTGCGAATGTAAACCGCCTAATCATATTCACGCTAAGCCAATTAGACCCAAACCGCTCAACATTAACAGAATTGGAACAACTACGTATTCGAATCCTGACCTAGAACTTCCAAGATTTGACAACTCTGTACCTCTCTGGAGTGTGCACTTTATACCAGGGGCATCTTCGTTGCCCCACACTTCAATGATACTGTTACCCAGTGTACCGTCTAATCCTTCAGCCTGAAGAGCTTCAGACGGCCTTGGTTTGGTCTGTCCCAGAACATAGACTGGGTTTCCTAAACGCAGCCCGTATAGTGTCCAGCGATGCTTCTTGACCCTAGCCCCACCAAGTAAACCTGCAACTGCAGAAGCCATAATTTGCTTACCTAGAGTTTGAGCGAATGCGCCATCCCATCTCTTGAGATACTGTCCATATTTTGCCCGCTTGAAAGAACCTGCATTAACTCTGATTCCACCAGTTCCGTCATGTAGAATAAATGGACATCCACCTTTGTCAGAACGGATTGTGACCCAACTACATTCCTCTCTTGTTCCATTGTCAGTTTTTACAGTTCGACACTGATATTGCTCATATGTCCAATGATAGCCAACCATATTGCCCACTGACATATTCTGATTTCCGTCCACAACGACGGTTAAGCAACCTTCTGAAACTGGCCTTACTTGACCAACAAGTTCTGGATTACCTACGGGTGCAGAGCGCACCAAAGAGGTAGGAGTATCTAGCATCTGGCTAAGCATCTTTGATCTAAAGTATCCTACAAGTGATAGAATGAATCCAATGCCAGCAACAATCGATGGGATAATCATTCCACCTTCATATTCATCCTTAGACATCATTGATGCAACTGCAACCACTATGCAAATGATTGCCGTAATTGAATAAACACTGAACAGCGTCATTGTGGCAGGAGTAGGAGTTCCAACCTTCACTGGATGCTCCGGAAGTGGACTACCATCTCCATGTGGGCCGTATCGATTTGAGTTATCCCAGGTGGTCGGACCAGGTGCTGGAAGAATCCAGTCGTTTCTATCTGTCGTAGGAACGTAGGATGTCTGCTGCATCCACCAGTTATCTATCGACAGACCACTTGATTCTGCCTTAGCCTGTAGTTCTGCAGGGTCGATTGCATTCTTTCTAATTTTGTGAAGGCTTCCTTCCAAAGAACCAGGAGATGAAAACGCCATAACCACTAAACCAATAGCAGAAAGAATCAGTGCTTGTACATCATTGATTGCACCAGCGAATCCAACTAAAGTGATTAGTAAACCGATTACCCAAATCAACCACCCAATCCAATGATAAGGGAAATTAACCTTGAAAGTCCCTCCATTGAGGTCTAGCTCTATGATGTCCATGACATGTCTAACTATGTTGAGGTCATGAATCTTCTCTATGACATGCTTGCAGGCTTGTGGTCCCAAATAGCCCATGTTCCAGTGGCAGTAGCGATTGTTCGACCAGAATCAGTGATGATTTTTCCTTCAAGGTGAGCAACATGCTTACCTCTTTTCACGACATTGCCGCTCGCAGTAATCTTCTCATCTGGCCTAGCCGCAGAAATGAACGACACGCTAAGTTGAGTTGTTGCACACCATTCTTGTT
Source organism: Candidatus Poseidoniaceae archaeon (assembly GCA_022452125.1). GTDB lineage: Archaea > Thermoplasmatota > Poseidoniia > Poseidoniales > Poseidoniaceae > MGIIa-K1. The sequence continues at coordinate 767 of JAKURJ010000062.1, read as the reverse complement.
TAGGCAATATGGATACAAGGGCTCCGCCAAGTGCCATATCTAGCATCATGGTGTATAATCCACCGTGTGCGACACCTCCTTTGTTACAATGTTTAGATTCTATAACTAAGAATACTGAGGACTTACCAGAACCCCATTCACCTCTTTTGATTCCAATATCAAGAGCCATATCGGTAAGGTGAGCTGGCTCAGACATTTCTACCATCAAATCACACCTACTACTTTGACTAGAATCCTCTTTCTACGCTGACCATCGAATTCTGCGTAGTGGATCTGTTCCCAATTTCCAAGGTGCAACCTTCCATCTTTGACCGGCATTGTTACTTGCTGGCCCAGCAATTGTCGCTTTAGGTGTGCATCTCCATTATCTTCTCCAGTTCGGTGGTGATGATATTCTTCACCATCACTACCATCTACTCCGTAGAATGGAGCTACTTTTTCCAGCCACTTCATTATGTCATGGTGTAACCCATATTCAAGGTCATTAACATAGCAAGATGCAGTTATATGCATCGGATTTACGAGTACTAGGCCGTCCTGGATTCCACTCTCTGAAACTACTTTTTGTACATCACGAGTTATACACATAATCTCGTAACGCTTCTCTGTTTCAACCCAGAGCTCTTCGACATATGTCGCTGCTTGGCCAGTGATTAATTCGCCCATCTAAACACCGTCAGCCAATCAACGAAGAGTCATCCATACCGCTACCAGTTATCATCAATGGTATTGCAACGATTACTCCGCAGATAACACTGCACACTCCA
>JAKURJ010000061.1 GCA_022452125.1 Candidatus Poseidoniaceae archaeon | reverse complement strand
AGAGCAGGAGAGACTGGCATCAATTCAACATTCAGTCTTGCAAGTAAAGGTTGTCAGGACTTCAAAATAATGCTAACTCCAATCAATCTAGACGGTTTTGAGGCTTCTATCACAGTTGAGGCGAGAAGCGAAATATTGGGTCAAACCGTAACCGATAAATCCCCTGAACTTAGGGTGGATGTCGCAGGTCCTGACTTGCCACCTCAAGGCATGGATTTGGGATTGATTGAACTCGACAATCGCAATTCAATCATCATGTTCGCATCAGGTTGGGCGCTGGCACTGATTCTTCTGATGTACATCCGCCTATTCAGAAAGCCTGCTGATATACTGGAGGAAGAGGAAGAAGAAGAAACCCCACTTGGTCCAAATGAAGTTAGAATTGATGAATACAACAAGGTCACATGTACTTCGTGTGGAGCGAGACTCGGAGTTCCTGAGGGTAGTGAGCCGCCTTTCAGATTCACATGCCCAAAATGTGAAACTAGAATCAGGGTTGTTGAGTGATTACCTCTTTTGCGCAACCAAAAGGAATGCTGTATGTCCAAATGGGCCATTCACAGGCCTCATTCCTCCCTTAGAGGTTAGTCCCCATTGTCTCTCCATCAACTCTCCAGCCCATTCTACTACCAAACCTGCTTCTTCACAAGCTTTCCAGCAAGCCTCGAGTTGAGAAGTTGTAGGTGCATAACATGCAAGTCTTCCGCCGAATACAAGTTTAGGTGCGCATGCAGCAATTGCCGGAGAGTGTACTGGCATGTCTAGAACGACAGCATTGAAATCTTCATCAGGAACTACATCTTCCACCATACCCTCCAAGTGAGTATGTTTTGGGAACCCAGAGAAGCATTTGCTTGCCCTTTGTAAGTTGGTCAAACCTACGCTTGCATGTTCATCTCTTGGCTCTGCAGTGACCAGGTGGCCAGTTTCTCCCAGCACTCTTGCGAGATGTAGTGAAAGGCCGCCAGAGCCTAATCCTGCCTCAAGAACCGTGTCGCCGTTTCCAATTCCCAATTTCGTGATAAAAAATCCTGCATCCTTAGCAGAAATAGTCTGAGCTCTCCTAGCCATTCCAGAGATCAATTCCGGCAGTCTAGCCGGCATAATTGTGAGATACTTCTGGCCCACAAGAACTTCATCGCCAATGTTTGAATCAGCAAGCAGTGTAGCGATATTAATGACTCCAAGTCCCTTGTGCTTGACCATTTCGTCAACCACCTCAACAACATGGATGCGCCCCTCTTTTTCCATCAGGACCGAATATTCTGCCATGGTTCTCCGAGAAGGAATACATCAAGAACGATTCGCATGATTATTCTCAAGATACCCCCGTAGGGGGTGTGTCATAGAGAGCACATGTTCAAATACCATGTTTTTCAAACAATACCCATGACGACCGTACGTACGACTGCTTACACAATTGTTGGATTAATGCTTTTGAGCATTTTTGCTTCATTTGGAGGACTAATCGCTGAAAATGAAAAAGTTGATTCCGAATTGAAGGAAGAGCCAACTCAGTTCCAAGCTACAAGCCCGGGCCACCCTGTTTTCGCTGAATACATGGGGGCATATTGGTGTGGACCTTGTAAGACCACATCTACCAACTTGCACAACCTGTACGGTACAAACGGTGGTGGCGGAAGCCAATCTGAAGACTTCACCTACATCTCTTTCTGGGAATCCTCACAAACAGGTAACCCAAGTGATGGCCCAATTAACCGACGTTCCCACATGCAAAACGCACCTGGATACACAGGCGGCATCCCAGTTACGGTCTTTGGCGATGCACCATCGGGAACTTACTACACGGTAGGCGGTCAAAACTACGATAGCTTCTACCAAAACGGTGGAAACATGCACAATGCTAACGACTACTCTTTGGTAGTACTGCAATCACAAAATGGAAACAACATGGATATCGACATTACTGCGTCGTACACTGGTACTGGTTCCAAGACCGTTTACATCTATGCAGCCGTTGCAGAAGAAACATCTCCGGAGACTTATTCTGGAGGATCTCCAAACCCTCACCACGTATGGCAGAAGTGGTTGCTTAACGGAAACAACAACGGATTCGAATCCGTTACCTTGACTGCAGGTAACGCTGTAACAAAGTCTTGGTCTGTTCCAATCAACACTGTACGAGCAGGTGGCGGAGTTACTGCTGCTGAGAACTTCCTAACAATCGCTGCTCTACTGGACGGAGACCACACCTCCCACCGCAACGTAGTTTCTGCTGCTGACTCGAACATGGCTCCAACAATCGATGTTGGAATCCAGTCATTCACTGCAGACAACCCAAGCGCTCCTAACGGCGGATACATCAACGGAGATGTTCTGAATGTACAGGCCACCGTCATCAACAACGGAGTTGATGCTTACAGCGATGGCGGAGATTTGAGATTCTACTACAAGGCAAACAATGTGAAGACCTATGTTGGTTCAACACAATCTCTAAGCAACTTTGCGAGCAATGGTGCAACTCAAACATTCACTGGACAGATTGATACCTCCAGTCTACCATCATCCGCTTACCAAACTACCTTCGGAGTTGAATTGTCAAACCTTGTCGCAGACAAGTCTAGTTCCAACAATGATGCTACAGAAGTTGTCGCACACGATCTAATCCCAGTTGCACGAAAGGCACAAGTCATCGGTAACAACCAAATCGAGAGAGGAGACAACTTCCTTATCGAAGCAAAGACAACAATCAACGATGCTGTTGATATCAACACATCCTTCTTTACATTCGATGTTGAAGTCTCCCCTGCTGGAATGGACCAATGGATGGGAGGAGACATGATAGTCGGTGGAGATGAAGTCTTCCAAGAAGGAACTTCAAACGAACACCGCCAGTACCTAGTCAAGCCTGGTATGAACATGGGAGCAGGAGATTATGACATCCGTGTCCGTGCAATTGACTCTAGAATGCAAACCAGTGATTGGCAGGTTACCCAGAATGGCTTTGAGTTGAAGAACGCTCTACCTGTAATCACTGCAGAACCTGTACCCACAGTAAAGGTACAAACTTCAACAAAGGTCTCAATCGTTGACAACATCGAAGACGCTGAAACTGACCTTGACCAGTTGGTCATCACAAGTAACAGCCCTAACTTCGTCGCTTGGCATCCAGCCACTGAAGAGATTGAAGTCTACTTTGAAAACATCAGATTCGTCAATGGAGTACCAACTGCTTCAGGAATCGAGATTTCAGTTGATGATGGAACCGACACAGCTGTTGGAACTCTTCTGTTCAACGTTATCGAGAATGGACAGCCAAGATGGGCTGGTGTAGAGAAGCAATATGTCGACGAAGCATCCACTTCCTCGCTATACTTGCTACCATACCTCTCTGACACAGACAACAATGGAAACATTGTTTCATCTGAAGATTTGATGCTGGCGATTGTTGACAATACAAACCCTGAACTACTTGACATCACATTGAATGGTTTCACTCTAAATTATGCAACCAGTGATGATGATATCAATGGTGAAACAACAATCACAATTCGTGCAAGTGACGGTGAGCAATACTCTGACCAGTTGATTACAATCGCAATCACACCTGTCAACGATGCACCTCGCCTAGACCTATCAGAATTTGAGAACTTGCGCTTGAAGGTTGGAACTCAGAAGGTCATCTTCCTGAACGAGATTCTATCCGATGTGGATGGCAATGTAAACGAAGTAACTGTAACTGCTAGCAACCCAACACCTGGTGCTGCTCGTGTTAACTTCCTAGACAACACCCTAACCCTAATTTGGGACACAGCAGGCTTGCAAACCGTCACTATCCAAACAGAAGACAGGTATGATTCTAACATTTACACTCTAGTCGTAGATGTTTACGACAGCATGCCTCTGCTTGTTGGACAAGGTCCTGATGCAGATGTACGTGTCGAAGTAACCAATGTTTACATTGGAGAAGTTCCGGAATCAACCATTTTCCTGAACAAGAACGATGTGACTATTACTTCACTAACCAGCACATGGCAAATTTGTAACACTGAAGTTTGTATGATTAACGAAGTGCATGAGCACGACATTACAATGAAGAGCGTTGGATGGACATTCGACCCATCTAATGGCCAACTAGACGCAATGGGTTCACAGTGGTATGTCAAGCTAGTCAAGATCACTGCAGTAGCAGCGAATGGTGACAAGTTCGAATACAAGGAACCAGTTCTACAGTGGACTGCTATCGAAGCAGCACCAGGACCAGAAACCATGACTGAAGATGAAGTCAAGCAATTGGTAACTGAATTAACAGACTCCATTGCTGCAAAGAAGACAGAAATCGATGGCATGGAAGAAGGAACAACAGCATATGATGATGCTGTAGCCGAACTTGATGAAATGGAAGCAGACTTAGCAGAAGCATGTGAATACACAACCTGTGTTGAGAAAAATGCAGGTAACAGCGACGGAGCAGTTAGCGAGAGTGGACTTGACCTAACAGTAGTCTTGATTGTTATCGGAGTTATCATCGCTGCACTACTTGCTGGACTAATGTTCATGCGTGGAGGAAACGGTGGCAACGGTCCAGAAAAGATGGTAGATTGGGCAAATGAACTGCCAGCAAACGATGCAGTTGCTAACTCAATGTATGGAGGAGCACAAGAAATCTTCCAGCAACCAGTTGCGGCTCCTGCACCAGCGGTCGCTCAGGTTCCACCAGGAGCACCTCCACTACCACCAGGCGGTCTGCCAGCAGGATGGACTATGGAGCAGTGGGCGTATTACGGCCACCAATATCAGCAATGATTGGTTTTTATAGTTCCAATTTGGACGCTATGGTGCTTGCCAAACGGCTAAAATGGACTATGTAGGAGGAGTAACTGTGACCGAAGAGGAAGTAACCGAGATTTCCGATGTTCAGGAGGATGAATATATTCCTGAGGAGGAGGAAGAAATGGTCACTATTTGGAGTCCTGAGGCTTCAGAGAATATCGAACTAAACTCGACTCCTGTAGACGAATGGGTTCGTAGTCTTGATTTCAAATCAACCGAAGATGTGCCAATTCCCGAAAGGCTAGTTGACCAAGTTATCGGCCAAGAGGCTGGTTCAATCGTAATTCGTAAAGCGGCTGAACAACGCAGACACATGATGATGATTGGAGACCCGGGTACTGGCAAATCAATGCTAGCCAGGTCCATGACTGAACTTTTACCACAAGATAAGCTGGAGGATATCCTCTGCTATCCAAACGATGACGACGAAAACGAGCCAAGAGTTCGTACTGTTCCTGCTGGGCGCGGAGATAGAATCGTAAAGAGCCAGAAAGAGGCCGTCAAGATTCAGCGAGAAAAGAGTCAGAAGATGCTTATGATTGGATTCGTTGCTATTGCATTCTTACTGGCAGTAGTCGCTTTGCAAAGTGGAGATATTCTGACGCTATTATTCGGAATGCTATTGCTGATGTTTGGTTACATGTTCCTGCGTTCACGCATGGGTGGCGCAGATGAAGCACGTATTCCTAAGGTCCTAGTCAAGCATCAAGCACAAGATGCGCCTCCATTCGTAGATGCAACAGCAACACTTTCCGGTAGCTTACTCGGGGACGTAAGGCACGACCCTTTCCAAAGTGGTGGAATGGAAACTCCTGCACACGACAGGGTAGAGCCTGGTGCTATTCACCGTGCGCACGGCGGAGTATTATACATCGATGAAATCAACTTGCTCAGACTAGAAGAGCAGCAGGCGCTACTAACTGCAATGCAAGAGCGAGCTTTCCCGATTTCAGGTCGTTCAGAGCGCTCTAGTGGTGCACTGACAAAAACCGAGGCAGTTCCTTGTGACTTCATTCTAATCGCTGCAGGAAATCTAGACGCTATCCAAGGCATGCACCCAGCGCTAAGAAGTCGTATTCGTGGGTATGGATACGAAGTATATGTTAATTCATTCATGCCTGACACTACAGCAAACCGCCGTAGGTTGATTCGATTCATCGCACAAGAAGTACGAAGAGATGTGGGGACCTCAAGAGAAATACCTCACTTCGATAGAACTGGAGTTGCTGTAATTCTGAGAGAAGCACAGCGCCGTGCAGGTCGCCGTGGAAAGTTGTCTCTAAGACTACGTGAGTTAGGTGGCTTGGTACGAATTGCAGGTGATTTAGCCTGCGAAGAAGGGGCTCAATTCACAACATCTAGGCATGTCCTAGCAGCTAGAAACATTGCAAAGCCACTTGAACAGCAAGTTGCTGACAGAATGATCGAAAGACGACAAGAATACTCACTAGTCGTCAACTCAGGCAACAGAATCGGGCGTGTCAATGGACTCGCTGTTCTTGGCGCAGATTCTGGATTGTCCGATTACAGTGGAATTATGTTACCTGTAGAAGCACTTGTCACACCTTCATTGGCCAGTGGCGGTAGGGTCTATGCAACTGGTGGACTATCTGACCTAGCGAAGGAAAGTGTCACCAACGTAAGCGCAGTTATCAAGAAACTAACCGGAAAGGATGTTTCTGATTATGACATTCACATTCAATTCGTGGACACACACGGCGTTGACGGTGATTCAGCATCTATTACTATCGCCACTGCTATTATCTCTGCATTGGAAAACATTCCAATTCGTCAAGACTTAGCCATGACTGGTAGCCTTTCAGTTCGTGGAGAAGTACTACCTATTGGCGGGGTTACTGCGAAGATCGAATCTGCAGCTAAATCAGGTATCAAGACCGTTGTCATTCCTCGTGCTAATGCACAAGATGTTCTCCTGGATCAACAATTCGATGACATTGAAGTCATTGCAGTTGATACTCTTGACGAAGTAATGGAACACGCACTGCTAATTGGGGAGATGAAGACTAGCCTTGTTGAGCGCTTGTCCGCAGTCATAGACAGATTGACGCCTGAAGTTTCACCAAATAGTCAATTGTCCTGAATACACAATTTTCCAAATTTGTTTGGGTGATTAACTCAAGTATTGGAAATTATTGTCTCGGCTTATGGGAGAGAGTTCCTACAACACTAGCGGTTCGTCGTTCCACAATAGAATTGCTACTTTTTCGCATTCAGCAATAATTCTGACAGTTGTCTGTCTTGCAATGATTCATTTAGAAACAGTGCTCAAACCATTCTTCATCGCTTTAGGCATATATTTCGTGCTAAAGCCTGGTGCAGACTATCTTTCAAAGAACAATTTTCCAGTATTTCTCTCATATCTGACAATGCTGTTATTGTTCATATTGATTCTAATTTCAACCGCTTTCTTCGCATGGTCGCAAGCTCAAGGTCTAATCGATGATGAGGAAAGGCAAGAGGAATACAATGGCAAATTAAACCAAAAATGGAAGAATCTGAAGAAGGTTCAAATTATTGGTCCAGCCATCACAGAATCTGTAAAAGGCGACACAGGAACACTAGGTGGTGACTTAGAGACAATTGGTATTGGCTCAGGAGGTTCTGCCACCGACCTCATTGCCTCAGTTGTTAGTGAAGTTGGAGCGTTCGTTACCACAGGAATTACTGTACTCTTCTTCCTGATATTCATTATCTTCGAGGCTCATTTGTTACCAGGAAGAATCGAAAGGGCTTGGCCGGGAAGTTCAACTGGGCGGGTTGAAGTTATCCAAACTCAAATTGAAGAGGGAATTAACACATACATTATCGTAAAAACCGGTTGTGGATTAGGCAGTGCTTTCATTGCTGCAATAATCATGCTGATGTTTGACATCGACCTTTGGTTCGTATGGGCAGTAATGACTTTCATTCTGAATTATGTTCCATACATTGGTTCACTGATTGCAACAATTCCTCCACTTATTCTAGGAATCATTTTGCTCAAACCTTCAATGCTTCTTCTAATGACAATATTACTCCTGGTCAACCAACAGGTTTGGGGTAATTACATTGAAACCAAGTGGGCAGGAAGGGCATTAGACCTCTCCCCTGTATTTTTGCTTCTAATTACTGCATTCTCATTCTGGCTTTGGGGAATTGTTGGAATGATTTTGGCAGTACCCCTATTTGCAATCGTTAAGATTGTACTAGAAAACATCGAAGAAACCAGACCAATCGCGATTTTGCTATCGGAAAGGGCACCAACTCTGGAAGAGGCATGGCAAGATGCACTGAAAGATGGGAACCTATCTTCTGGAGAGTTCTACAAACTAACAGAATTACAAAAATCCCTTGGTGTTTCAGATGAAGAGGTAGCTAGAATTTCTAGCAGGTCTGCTGCTCAAACGATTCTAAAGAGAGGCAGAGCGCGTTCTGATGAAATAGAATTCATTCTCGCTGCCACACATGGCCGAGACGAATTCTCACAACTTAGCGAGAACATTTCGCCGGGTAGAGTTTCGAAAAACCTACGTCGGCAACTCGAAGATTTGATCGAGACGTTGGAAGAAGAAAGCGAAGAAGAATGATTAGAGAGTTTCTCTAAGCAATTTCTCAAGTTCCGTATTAATCATCAAAATTAGTGTTCCAAATTCTGGTGGAATGTTAGGGTCTTCATACAACTCTTCCAATTTAGCTTGGGTAATTGCAATCCTAATGTCCATTTCTTTGGATTTGTTCAGTAACCATTGCTCGCATGCTTCTTTTGCACCCTTGCGAATGTTTCTAGGAACTTTAGGATCGTCAATTTGGTTGATCACTGTGGCAATTTGCCCCAACTTAGTTTCAATGTCGGACATAATTCACACCTGCACAAAGACTCGCGCACACCCTTCTCAAGAGTGCCTCCTTTAAGGTGATTGCCGCCACCCGAGTTTCATGGATTCGGAGGGAGTCATATCCTGGACTCGCCTAATCGTCCTATTTTGGGCTCTAGGAATTGCAGCATGGCTGGACCATAAAGAGCGAAGAGTCCCTAATGAATTCTGGATAACTTGGGCTAAACCTGCGATTTTCTTGTGGGTTCTTGACCTGCTAAACACAGAAGCAGAATGGTATGTCTTCGCTACAGCTGCCGGCATGGTAGCATATGCATCGGTTGCAGTAATTGGCAGACCTTCATTGAATGACATTCGTGCAGGCAGTCGTCTTGATTTGGCTGTTAGTGTGTGGTATCTTGTAGGAATTACGGGTATAGTGCAGGGTCTTTTGCTTCACTCCAATGAATCGATTTTGTCGGTCATATCTGGAGATGCCAGCGAAAAGGCAACGCTTTGGTGGTCTACATTTGCAGTATTCATTCCAATTTTCCTAGTTGACATGGCATGGAGGATGCGCCTTATTCACGGCGGTGCTGATTGTAAAGGCTTGATGTGGGTTGCAATATTGGTTCCATCTTGGTCTAGTATTCCTGTTTACTATCCAGGTGGTATGGAAGATGCTGTGATTGCAATGCCTCCAGCAATCGCCCTACTTGTATGGGGAGGTTTAGCTTTCTTGGCATTACCAATCATCATGATTCTAAAGAATCTAAAGGAAGGAAATACCACTCTGAAATTGATATGGCATGCTGAAAAAATGAATGTTGACAGTGTTATCGATAGTCACGTATGGCTCCTTTCAACTATTGCTGAAATGCCAAATGGTGAGAAGAAAATTATTCATCGAACTAGGGCTCCTAGAAAAACACCCAGTAAAGAAAAACTGTTGGAAGAAATCTCAATCTTAAAGGAAAATGGAGTTGAGAAAGTATGGGTCACACGGAAATATCCGCTTTTGGTATTCCTATGGCCAGCAATAGTTCCACTATTCTTAGTAGGAGGGCCAATGGCATACATTATGCCGTTGCTAGGAATTCTATGATCAAGCACCCTTTC
>JAKURJ010000060.1 GCA_022452125.1 Candidatus Poseidoniaceae archaeon | reverse complement strand
AAATCCAGACTGAACGGTACCTAAATTTTCTATCACAATGTTGATATTCATTTCAACTCCAACCACGCCATCTGTTACGTACAGCATTTCAGGCTTGTTGAAACCAGGAATCGGATAGTTTGATGAGAACATTTGGTATAGAGATTGATTAGTTGAATCAGGATAGGTTATCGAGATATCTGTAACATCCAGGTCGACATTGACTGCACGACCAGTTGTAGCAGACACCAAGGGTAAGCATGATGAAACTAAGAGAGTGATTAGGGCGATAGGCACTACTCTGCTCATGGGCCTCAAACACCCACATTCCTCAATGAATATGACACCTTCGCTATTCTTGTTCTAAAGATGTTTTAGCAGCCTCGAGTTTAACGTCGAGTTTCTTTTGCTTTGCCTGTGCAGCCCAGTAAATGATGAACGAAGGTCCAAGCACCATTACGAAGCAACCAATTACAGCAGCTAACGCCCACATGAATTCGGTTGCAGCATCAATTTCAAATTGTTTCACTTCGCCTAATTCTTCGTTTACCTGAGTCAAAGATATTGTTGGGCTAACTTCCCTGTTTCCGCTTTCGATTACAGTTATCCTAACCAGTGTGGAATTGAATTCATTGTAGATTATTCCTTGAGCTTTGTCAGTTGCTTCATCGAGGGAATCTGCATACAGTGACCCCTTCCCCCTGAGCGCAGGGTCTGGGTCTGTGAGGGCAGTTATGCCAGTCTCATCTTTTGTGATATTTACTGTGTGCTCTTCAAGTTGCAAGCAAGACTCCGAGCAAGAGAAGTCTTCCGCATCAGGATTTCCTAAGTCTGGGTGACTGTAAAATCCTATGGCGTTCGAAATGGAAATAGTCGAACCGATCGACAACATTTCTCCACTAACGTTGACCCATGTCAAGTTTTGACCATTCAAATCCGCATCCCAAGTCCATATTGTTCTATTGCCTTGGGAATCATAGTACTTGTCCACATTGTCTAACATTACTTGGGACTCAGTAGATTCGGATTCATACATGTAAACCTCTGTGTCGATTGTTGCTCCGTAAACGGCATACGCCAACAAGAAAATTAGAGTCAAACCCATGCCGATTAATGTACGCAATAGGTTAGGGTTCTGAGCTAATGCTTTGCGCATGTTTGGGGCGAATAAAGTACCCTTCATGAACCCTACTACACATGCCCCGCAGTGCCCTCTTCTGAATCACCATTCTAATGTGTTCGAACAGTGCCCTTGATATAGGGGAGTTAGGTCGGCAGGTTGCTTGGTGGTACGATGACGACGTTTTACGATGTCCCTGCTGATTTGTTGAACCCAGCTTTAGCTGATAAATTATCCGGAATGGATGGCATTTCTCGCCCGCAGTGGGCTGATTATGTTAAAACAGGAATCCACCGTGAACGCCCTCCTACCCAATCGAACTGGTGGGAAATGCGCTGTGCAGCACTTCTTCGCAAAGTTGGTCGAGAAGGGCCCATCGGTGTCAACTCCCTAGCTCAGGCGTACGGTGGAAAGAAGGATAACGGCTCTAATCCACACACTCCTGCCATGGCTAGCCGCCATATTATTCGAACTGCTCTTCAACAATTGAGTGATGCAGGACTAGTCGCCATGAAGGAAACAAAGACTGTTCAATCTGTTGATGGAGACCAGAAACTGTATTCTGGAAGAATCATCACACCTGCAGGCCACAAGTTGCTGGATGAGGTCGCTCACTCAGTAAGAGAGGCTGCAGAAGAGGCTTATCCTGGACTGACAAAGTACTGATGGATGTGAAGGGAAGTGACAACCATGGCTCAATCTGCTGACGATGAATTGGCCAACCTGCGTGCTCAGCGCATGGCTCAGATTCAGGCTCAGTTGGAGGAGCAGGCTGCAGCACAAGCCGATGCAGAAATCGAAAAAGAAACTCAGCAAGCTGCTATGGCTGAATTGGACAGCGCAATGAAGCGCATCCTTACTCCTGATGCTCGCTCCAGACTCGCAAGTCTGAATCTTGTCAACCCTGAATTGACAACTCGTGTCAAGACACACCTAGCAACACTGTCGAATGAAAACAGAATTGCTACTCCTGTCAATGATATGCAACTCAAGCGAATCCTTGGTGGCCTTTCAGAAGGTCGCAGAGAGACTAGCATTAGAAGAATCTGAGGTGAAAATATGTCACGTAACAAGCCAGCCGCAAAGAAGATCCGCCTACTAAAAGCAGGGAAGCAGAACCGCCGTGTTCCTGTTTGGGTTATGCTAAAGACTTCGCGTAACACAGTTTCACATCCTAAGCGTCATCACTGGAGACGCTCCAAGTTACAGAGGTGAATAGAATGGCACGCGCAGCAGTTAGTGAATTGGTAGTTCCTTTGAGAAATGCATGGAACATTACTCGTTACAAGAGAGCACCAAGAGCAATTCAAATTATCAAGAACGAGGTAGTCAAGCACCTCAAGGTTCGTGAAGATGAAGAAGTATGGATTGATCCATCAGTTAACGAAGCGATTTGGTCTAGAGGAATTGAGAATCCTCCAAGAAAAATCCGCCTTCAAGTAACTCGTCACGACGAACCTGATATCCCTATTGAAGTCAAATTAATGGAGGAGTGAAAATGGGTAACATTAGACCAACATTCATCAAACTACGTGCGATTATCCTTTGCGAGGAACACGGTGAAAAGTTCACCGACGATTTCGACCACAACAAGAAGATGGTCGAGCAATTGACTGATGTCCAGTCAAAGAAGTTGCGCAATTGGATTGCTGGCTATGTCACAAGATACCGCCAGCGCCGTACTGACTGAGGGTACCTCATGGCGATTAGAGTCGCCTGGGATAGAACACCGGTTAGTGTTCATGGCAGCAAGGATGAATTGACGTTGTTAATTTCGCATTTGCGAAATCAGCATGGTTTTCGTAAGCATTCAATAATCATGCCAGATAGAGAAAACGATGATGAAGCAGTGGTTTTTCTTTATGCTCCCTGTGACCCACGCTGGATTGCGGAGGTCATGTGATGGGCGACAGGATGGATGTACCTCTTCCTGATTCAAATTATGAATTGGATATTGTATTGGTGGGAATAAATCATCCCGGTAACTTGGGTGCTATTTGCAGGACAATGTTGAATCATGGATTCGATAAATTGTCGTTGGTAAATCCAAATTGCTCCACGGATGACGAGGAAGCTAGAAACAGAGCAAAGCATTCTGGAAGAATATTAGATGCAACAAGCGTCTATACTTCTTTGGACGAAGCAGTATCTGAATCTTCTCTTGTAATCGGTACAAGTGGAAAGCGCGAGGTCGGCTCAAAGGTGCTAAAACGTCATTTTGTCTTACCGTGGGATTTTGCTGAAATGTTAAGGGGGTTTGATGGTAAAGTGTCCCTGGTTTTTGGAGAAGAAGGTAAAGGCCTCTCAACAAGCGATTTAGATCGCTGTGATTTTTTGCTCACACTTCCTACGTGGGAAGGCTATCCTATCGCAAATTTGTCACAGGCTGTTGGTCATTGCGTATACGAACTACACCGAGATAGGGTGAAGAGAGGCAAGATGATTCGTGGAGTAGAAAAAAATCGAGCGGTTAAACCGGAACTAAGACAGATACTGAAACAGGCAATATCAGAGTTCTCTCATTCGCTTGACAGTGATAAAAAGGAACTGATAGCTGACGTATTTGACAGAGTAATTTTGCGTGGTCTACCTATTGACTCTGAAGCAGAAAGAATGATTGGAGCATTTGTTCAAGGGTCAACTGCTCTCCAAAAACAATCCGGTGACCCAAATTGGCAACGAGAGAGAAGAAAACGAGTTAGACCAGAAGATGATATGTAAATGACGAATTAGCCTAAATTTCCCTTTTACATTTCGCACTGTTTGCACCATGTTCCCTAACAGTTACACTTTCAACCCAGCATCTGTCACCATAGTTCTCTGCAATTAGTTTAGTAGAGTATTCCATAGCCATCTTAGCAAACATTTCAGCACCTGTTGATTCCACTACAATTAGGTCGATTATTCCATTTTCTTTCAGTGATTCGAATTCAGACAATTTCGGGTCATCTGAAGCAACCAAGGTCTTGTGGTCGAAATTCTTTCTTAGCCAGGATTCTAATTCTTTGAGCCCACCGAAATCAACGACCCAATTTTTTTCATCCAGTTCATGCGCACCGAATTCGAACTCAAATTCGAGCGAGTATCCATGTAAAAATTTGCAATGGCTATCTGCTCTCCATTGTCTGAATGCTGCAGATAGTCCTCTTTCATGTCCATATTTTTTAATCGAAAAAAAACTAGCCAAATCAATCACCCCTAAATTCCAAACAAATCGAGTTGATGCAATATCTAGGTCCTCTATGTTCGTGGAATAAATGTCCTAAGTGCGAATCACATTGCGAACATCTGACTTCAATCCGCCTCATTCCATGGCTTGTATCTTCCAATTGAGTGATATTCGCATCATCAGCCTCATGGCTAAACGCTGGCCATCCACACCCTGAATCAAACTTCGATTGAGATGAAAAAAGGAGTTTGTCGCAACCGGCGCAGTAATAATTTCCTTCTGCGAAGTGCTTGTCATATTCTCCTGTAAATGGTCTTTCAGTACCATTTTCTTTCATAACATAATGCCGCAATTGTGCTTTTAATGCTCCTTCGAGTACCTCTTCCCAAGAGGTCACGTACTCGACTGGGTCTTTTCTTCCAATTGCATGGAAAGCAAGTATCCTTTCCACATCGGCTCCGCTAGTCCCACTAGAACGACCATCTTTGTCTGGATTGTATGAGGTGTTTGTATTTGCGAATACTTTGTCGAAATCTAACCCTAATTTTTGGCATGATACCAAAGCATCACGTAGTATTGTTTCCTTATCCCCATCGATGTATGGAAGGTGGAATGACACCTTCTCACTATCCCAGTTACCTACTGAAAATGCATTTCCAATAGCGTCATAAAATTCAGGTCTGCAATCTGGATATATTGCATGGTCTCCAGAATGGACACCTAAGGCGATGATCACATCGCTATCCTCACGCAATGCAACAGATAATGCATATCCGTAAAGTATTGATGCAAAAATTGCATTTCTATTTGGCACCACAGTTGCCTTCATTTGTTCTTCTTCATAATGTCCTTCCGGAACTTCAATATCGTCGCTTGTTAGTGCTGAATGGAATAATCCCATCGCTGAGGATAAGTCTGCAACCTGGTGTTCGACAACATACCCCTTCTGGGCGAGGTATGCTATGTTTGCTTTAGCTCTTTCAAGTTCGATATTGTGCTTTTGTCCGTATTCGTACGATATACAGCTTACATTGTATCCTTTGGACAACAAATGGACTAGCAACCCTGTTGAATCCATTCCCCCGCTTAATGCCATTACTGCACGCATCAATCAACCCCCATCCACTTGTGAGTTTGTAATGAGAGACGCCAACCAGGGTTATTTTTTACGATGCGTTCGACCGTAGCGAAACTTCGACCGTTTTCCTCAACAGTATCGTTTTCCATGTAACAAGGTTGAATGAAATGGTGTTCAAACCCTTGTTTCAATTCATCATACATAGACAAGTCTTGTCCACAATATACTACTTTCAATTCATGACCAATTCTCTGTTTTATTGCAACATTAGGATAAACTTGATCTTTAGGTGATACACAAATCCAGTCGATTATTTCTGGAACTGGGATTGTGCCATTTGTTTCAACTGACAAATTGATACCATGCTTCTTTAGTTCCGCACCAATAGTATCCAAATCTTGTAGACAGGGTTCTCCACCTGTGAAAATAACCCTCTTGCAGTTGTGCTGCAAGACTTCATTCACAATGTCCTCTAGTTGCATATCCTCATAGGTTAGGAAGTCTGTATCACACCATTCACATCTAAGATTGCAATTACCAAATCTAATGAATACATGAGGTATTCCAGCATGGAATGCTTCACCCTGAACAGAGTGGAAGATCTCGACTATAGGATAGGTGACCATTCAACCATCTCACAATGACGGGCTTTGAATTAACTGCATCAACTCGGTTCTTGCTTCATTCTTATCGAAGAAAACACCGCGCATTGCACTTGTTGTCATCACAGCATTTTGCTTCTGAACGCCGCGACACTGCATGCATCCATGAGCGGCTTCAATGATTACTGCCGCCCCTAGGGGTGAAAGGTGCTCTTCTAGGTCATCAGCAATTCCTTTGGTGATTCTTTCTTGATTCTGCAATCGGCGTGCATGTAACTCAACAATTCTCGCTAACTTACTGATACCTACAATTCTGTTTGTAGGAATGTAAGCGACGTGCGCTCTTCCCTTGAATGGCTGCAAATGATGCTCGCATGTCGAGTGGAATTCAATGTCTCTCAATAATACGATTCCATCATAACCTTCGCCATTAAATGTTGACGAAAGCACCTCTGCGGGATCCATTGCATATCCTGAATATATTTCTTCGTAAGATTGTATGACTCTTTTCGGAGTATCCACTAAACCTTCTCGCTCATCATCACCTTCGATGTACTTTAGTAAAGTACTAACTGCTCTCATAGCATCTTCCTTAGTTATCATTCTGAACCCTCCATTCGGCCATGTCTAGCATCAATTAGGTCTAGCTGGTCTAGCATTTTTCGACATGCAGTTCTAATTGCATCGGCTACACTGACGAATTTGCCATCATCGCCAACATGCAATTTCAGGTCTTCAAGAATCTGCGCCGGCATGTCCAAACTTACCTTTGGCATGATTTGTCGGCGCAGCCCATAGAATATCAAGGTATTCATATAGTATTACTAGAGTATTATTCAATGTTCTTTTTACTTTTCGCGATTTTTGCGGTTAAACCGCCGTCCCATACACGCATACTTTCCGTTAGCCAATGAATTATTGCCATGGTGTAATATTTACACCGGGTAGTATATTATGCTAATGATTTAGGAAATAGAAGCTACTAGATCTTCGCGTTTGAATTGTCTTGCAGCAAACCAGGCGGCTAGTCCTGCATACAGTATGCTGGATGTCAACCAAACCAATACATGTTCTAGGATTATTCTATCTAGTAATAACTCCCTCATAGCCAGTAAAATATTGACCAGTGGTACAGCAAACCACCAAGATTCGATACTATCTAGGTTGATTACTTGTGTGAACAGTGCCGGGAAAATAATGAACAAGATTGCTGGTCCAAGCAGCGAACCTGCTTCTTTAACGCTGTGTGCCTTCATTGCCAGGGCTAACTCGAATGCTACTACCATTATTGCAAAAATAACTACGGCTCCAAGCAGTAGTGCCATACTTATCGCAGAAACGGAAGGAATGCCGATAACTGAGGATGATGCAAGGTATGTTATTGCGAATAACAGACCGCCAATTTGTAATGCCACACCGGCACTAGTAATACTTGCAACAGCTAGCCATTTACCTATCAGTAACTGTAATCTCGAACACGGTAGGCACAATAAAGCCTCTAACGTACCTCTTTCCCTCTCTCCGGCAGTCATGTCGATTGAAGGTTGAATTGCGCTCGAAGCAGTCCATATTGCAATTACCATTGGTATGAATAGTGATAGCGCTAATCCGGCTTGTTCACCTTTAGTTGCAGCATCGGCCTCTTCCCAATTACCGTCCCATGTTACCGGATCAAGTGTCGATTCAGGGTCAAGCCCAGCTTCAACCAATGTACCATTGACCACATCAGATTCCCAGTCGATAATGGCATCAATAATTCTACTCCTTGCTTCACTAGATGCTTCGCTAGTTGAAATGTATAGGACTGAAAATTTCCAACCTGTTTCGTTCTCTAATAGCCTGAATACTGCCTGAGTTTCCTGATCTCTTATGCGGTCAAGGTCGTTTCCAATATCAGATAAATTGTTGATTTCATTTGGCATCTCTTCATACACAATAATCAGATTGGATTCAGCAAACGACACGTTCAATTCATCATTTACATCTCCCTGCCATACAACCTCTAACTCCATTGCATCTAGTTCAGCAGCTTCGGATTGTAATAGAAGTGGTAGAGCAATAAATAGAGCAGGGAAGATAAGAAGTGGTATCACGATTAATGCAATCAGAGTTCGCCAATCTCTAACGAATTCGACAATCTCCTTCTTTGCGATTGTTGAGATGAACCTCCAAGAATCACTCATCCTCAGACACCTCCTTGTAATCAGGTGTGCTTCCAGTAAGGAAACGTCTCCACCATTTTGCCAACTTGCTTTCCTTTTTGTCATCTTCACTTCGCGCTCTTGCTTTGTCAGATGTTAGGGAAACATAGGCCTCCTCCAGTGATTGCTGGCCTGTTTCGTGCAATAACTCATCAGGAGAACCATCGGCTCTTATCGTTCCGTTGTGAACTATTACAATGCGGTCACAGACTTGTTGCGCCTCTGCAAGATGGTGTGTGCTATAGATCACAGTTCCTCCTTCATCACGTAACTGGCCAACTAGTCGTCGAACTGTGCGGGCACTGGTGACATCCAGGCCTGCAGTTGGCTCATCGAGCAACAAAATATCAGGTCCGTGCGCTAGAGCACGCAATAGTGCTGTTTTCTGTCGCATACCTCGACTGAAGCCCTTTGTGTGACGTGATAGAGCGTCAGTAATATCTAACATCCCTGCAAAATGATTTACACGATTCCAAGCAACTTCATCATCAATTCCATAAATACGTGAATGGTATCGAATATTTTCCCATGCAGTTAATCTAGAATACAAACCGGTGGATTCCGGGACAACACCTAATTTACTTCTCATCGAAGAAACAGGTTTTTCCTGAAACATGATTGTACCTTTACTTGGCTCCATAACCCCTGCCATTAATCTGAGTAGAGTAGTTTTACCGGCACCGTTGCCTCCTACCAAGCCAATGACCTGTCCAGATTTAATCTCTAAATCAACATGAGTCAATGCATCGACTTCTTTGAAACTCTTGCCGACACCAACAAGAGAAAGTAATGTTTCACTCATCAGTACCAACCCAATTTACTATTCCTTAGACATTTGATTTCTGTGCTAACTCGACTAGCACACCACCTGTGCTTTTTGGATGTACAAATGCAATTAATGCACCATGTGCGCCATTACGTGGTTCGGTGTCAATCATCACAACTCCATTATCAACCAATAGTTTGATCATTTCTTCCAAGTTCTCAACTCGGAAACAGACTTGTTGGACTCCTGCACCTCTTTTAGATAGGAATTTACCTATGGGAGTGTCCTGACCAGTTGGTTCTAGTAGCTCAATTTTTGGAGTTGTTGGGTCGTTTGATGACGTGGAAAAGAAGCGAGTTACAACTCCTTGGTCTTCAACTAACTCATCATCGCCTTGTAATAGCCCAATAAGATTCCAGAACTTTGATGCTTCGTCTAGGTTCTCGCATGCAATACCGATGTGATCCAAATAAATCTTCATTCAATCACCTAAAATCCACTTGGTGCCATGTAAGTTCCAAACTCGCTCTTCATTGCCGAAATAATCTCCCCAAGCGTGCAGTTTTGCCTCAAAGCGTCAATTACCAATGGGAATAAATTGTCGTCTCCAGCAGATGCTGTTCTTATTGCATCCAATGCAATTTCGACTGAATTGTTATCACGGGAATTCCTGATATTTCCAAGTTTTTCCTTTTGCTTCTCACCCAATTCAGGGTCGGGTTTTAGCAGAGGTGGCATTTCCTCTTCTTCTAATACACCATGGTTGACTCCAACAATTTTTCTTTCACCAGATTCCACTTTGGTCAAATGCGTCCATGCAGATTCAGGAATCTCTTTTTGTTGGAATGCTGCTTCGATAGCTCGCATAGCACCACCCATTTTCTCGATTTCGAGAATCTTGTTTTTCGACTGCTGGTAGATCTCCTCAGTTAACATTTCAACTAGGTGTGAACCTCCCAGTGGGTCTACTACATTGGCAACACCGCTTTCTTCAGCAATAATTTGCTGAGTACGTAGTGCTACGGTTGCACTGTCTTCTGTTGGAAGGCCTAGGGCTTCGTCATAGGAATTTGTGTGCAAACTCTGAGTGCCTCCGCAAACAGCAGCCAAGGCCTGAACTGTTACTCGGGCAATATTGTTGAGGGGTTGTTGTGCAGTTAGAGATACACGAGCTACTTGAGTATGAAAACGCAACATTGAACTCTTGGGATTCTTTGGATTGTATCTCTACGTAATTAGGTAATGAC
>JAKURJ010000006.1 GCA_022452125.1 Candidatus Poseidoniaceae archaeon | reverse complement strand
AGATATTGGAAACTACTCGGTCAATTCAGCGAACACGGCTTCAATATCGAAAGGTATGACAAGATTCGGGATTTCAAATCTAATCTCGCTATGGTCCCATGTTCAGCTAAAGATGGAGAAGGTCTCCAAGACTTGCTCACAGTAACCGTAGGACTGGCAGCACGTTTCCTAGAGGAAAGCCTGAGAGATACTCTTGGCGAGGGCGAGGGCACAGTCCTAGAGATGAAGGATGAGAGAGGCTTAGGAAAAACAATCGATGTAATCCTCAATCGTGGTGAATTGAATGTAGGCGATACAATCACTCTAGTAGGTTCTGATGGCCCATTTTCAACCCATATCAAAGGGATGTTCAGACCAAAAGGAATGTCCGAAATGAGAGACGCTGGTGACCGCGGGGAATCATGCGAGACCGCAGGTGCAGCCTGTGGATTGAAGATTGTAGCGCCTAATCTAGAAAACGTACTAGCTGGAACTACATTGAGGCAAACAAATACTGCAGAAGCAAAATCAAGTGCTGAAAAAGAGGCTTTCAAAGAAGCAAAGATTTCCGTTGACATCGCTGAAGAAGGCGTCGTAATCAAAGCGGATACTGTTGGTGGCCTAGAAGCACTAGCTTTTGAATTGGACAAGATGGAAATACCTATTCGAATGGCCACAGTAGGTCCCGTCAATAAAAGAGACATAATCACCGCTCAGTGTGCTGATGATGCATTGAATCAGGTAATCCTTGGATTCTCTGTAAAAGGAAACACAGAGGTTCAACCAAAACTAGAGGGGCCCGATGCTGAAATCAAGTTCATCAGTGCAGATATTATCTATCGGATTCTCGAAGAATTTGAAGAGTGGAGAGACACCACTAAAGCAGAAATGGATGCTGCTGCAAGAGAAAATTTGGTTTATCCCGGTCACTTGTTGTATCTCAAAGACCACACCTTCAGGAACAAAGGACCAGCCATTGTTGGTATGAGAGTCCTCGGAGGCAGAGTCCACATAGGTCAAAGGATCATGAAATTAGACGGTACACCTATTGGTCAAATTAAGAGCCTCAGAACCAGGTCCAGCGAAGATGTAAAACAAGGACATCAAGGTGAAGAATTAGCCGTTGCTGTCATGGGCCCTACAGTAGGTAGACAAATCGAAGAGGGTGACGAATTTTGGGTAGACATCCCATCATCACATGCTAAGAGATTGAGAAAACTCGATTTAACGCCGATTGAAGAGGAAATTTTGGAAGAAATTACCCGTCTACATCGTAAGCAGGATCACTTTTGGGGCCGTTGAGATAAACGCTGTACGTCGCGATTCTTTACGACTTACGGACGCAATACCTTGAAGTATGGAATGGGCTGGTTGGTGACTTGTACCAAGGGGTGCTATTACCATGAACGCAGGATTCCAAGCAGGAGCGCCAGCAGGCGACCATCGCACAAAGGACCTCATTGCCACTGTATCTTCGATTGCAAATTCACTAATGGGTGAAGTATCGAAAGTTATCATTGGTAAGAACGAAAACCTCCGCAGAGTAACTGTTGGAATCCTATCTAACGGTAACATGCTATTGGAAGATTTCCCAGGATTAGCTAAAACCTTGCTAGCAAATACATTCGCTCGTGCTCTAGGTTGTAAGTTCAAGCGTGTTCAGTTCACACCTGACTTGCTACCGAGCGATATCATGGGTACGTACATGTACGACCAAAAATCTGGAGAATTCAAGTTGCGCGCAGGACCACTGTTCTCTAACATTCTACTAGCTGACGAAATTAACCGTGCTCCGCCGAAAACCCAAGCTGCTTTGCTTGAAGCAATGGAAGAAAAGCAGGTTACTATCGAGGGTATCACTCACAAGTTACCAGCACCATTCGTTGTATTGGCAACTCAAAACCCAATTGAGCAAGAAGGAACATACCCACTGCCTGAAGCGCAGATGGACCGTTTCCTGATGAAGATGAGCATGGGTTACCCTGACCGTGCGGAAGAAAAGGCAATTCTAGCACGCCGTAAGTTGCGTGGTAAGGACCAACACGATGTTGAGCAAATTACCTCACCAAAGAAGGTAGTTGCTATGCAGAAAGCGCTTGAAACCGTCCACGTTGACCCAGCAATTCTTTCCTACATTGTCGAAATCGTTCAAAGAACCCGTGAAGACCACCGTGTTGTAAACGGTGCATCTCCTCGTGCGAGCCAATCTTTGTTCAAGACTGGACGCGCTGCAGCCGCTATTGATGGAAGAGATTACGTAATTCCAGATGACATCAAAGGAATTGCTTTGCAGATTATTTCTCACAGAATCGTGATGAAGCCGGAAGCAAAGATCCGTGGAATTACTGGAATGCACATTGTGCGAAAGATTCTGTCCGAAGTTCCAGTTCCTGTCATTCAACAGGGATGATTAGCACTCCAAGAATGCGACTCTTTACAGGGGGCCGCCTACCTCGGGGATACACGGCAGCGAGTTTAGGAGGTGTTTAGATGAATCCATACAAGATGGTAGTAGCGGTTGCAAATCAAAAAGGAGGCTGTGCAAAAACAACTACTGCGGTCAACCTAGCTGCCGCTCTAGCAAAGGGAAATCCCAAATTCAAAGTCCCACCAGCAAAGGTTCTACTCATTGATTTAGACCCACAAGGAAATTGCGCTACATCTTTCGGTGTGGAAAAAAAGAAAATCAAGAAAACCGCCTATGATTTACTTGTAAATGATAGTGGCGAAGATTTGCCATTGATGGAAGAATACATCATTTCTCCTCAGGAGTTAACTGAATCTATGCAGAAAGCATGGTCAAAAAGAAATGAAAATTCAAATCGGATTCCTGAAGATTTAGGAGTTGATAATTTGTGGCTACTTCCTAGCGACATTCATCTTTCTGGTGCTGAAATCGAATTAAGCCACAGAATCGGCAGAGAAACAAGGCTGAGAGAGGCCCTTGCTCCAATTATTGACAAATTCGACCACATCATTATCGATACTCCACCATCACTAGGGTTACTATCAATAAATGCGCTATGTGCTGCTAACTGGGTATTCATTCCTGTCCAAGCTGAATACTATGCTTTGGAAGGTTTCAGCATGCTGATGAACAGCGTTAAGATGATTCAGAAGAGAATAAACCGAAACCTGAAGATTTTCGGCGTAGCTATGACTATGGTAGACCAAAGGTCGAAATTATCACTTCACGTATGTAATGAAGTACAATCTAAGATCCCCAAAAAAGTGTTCAAAACACCTATTCGAAGACTGGCAAAGGTTGCAGAAGCAGCCTGGACCGGAGCGCCGACTGTCATCTTGAACAAACCGAGCAAAAGTGGTGCAGGAGCAGGTAGTCGAGAATATTGGTCACTGACCAAGGAATATCACGAGAGAGTGCAAGAAATGCGCCGTCAATTCGGAGTAACTGAGCACCCTAGATTGCTTCTAGAGAAGCAAGGTCGGTCAATTTGATTAGGACGCAAAACACGCTTCGCAGGCATTTAGATGCGCGCGGGATTCAAGTAGTCAGAAGACCCCATAGTATTCATGACCGGAGAAGGGATGACCTCTGTGAGTGTAAGTTACGAAGTTAGAAGACAATTGAATACGTTGAGAACGATGGACGGCCATCGCAGTGTAGACTCATTCTTGTCTGAACTAATTCGAGCACACAAATTAGCCAAAATGAATGGTGATTTGGATGAACTGCGTACACAGATGAAAGAAGTCGCTGATGTTAGCGCTGAACATCTTGTCCAAAGATTGAATCTTGCTCCATTCAAGGTGTGAGGTGTTTCCATGGATTGGAGACCATCTGGCTACATGCTGTCAACTAAAGACCTAGTTCATGCCATTTTTGATGGCAACAGTGACGCTGGTAAATTACTAGTCAAAGCAACCATGGGTGAAGTGGAATTATTCGCATCACCAAAGAGTTGGAATGCTATTTTGTGGTTGATTACAAGTACGCTCAAAGTAGACGGGGCGTCCGTGTATTCTGGGAAAAAACTGGGTGAATTGAAATCTAGCCTGCCTATTGTCTGGCGAGCCGATTAATCACTTGCCTTGCTTAGCAAGCCATTCAGCACCATACCATTTCCACTGGTCCATAGTCCAGCCTTCAGGTAGACCTTCTGCAGGCACAGGTGGTGCTTCAGGTGGTGCTTGCTGCACTGGTGCAGGTTGAGACTCCTTCTGGTCGATCTCTTCCTTACTGGTTTGCGGAGGTAATCCAGCCAATTCTTCTAGGGAAGCTGATTCTTCAAGAACTCCGGAAGATTCTGTAGTTTCACCATCTCCCTTGATATCAATATCATCGAATCCACTACCCAATTCGTTTCCATCATCGCCGACTTCCATTGGTTCGATATCATCGTCCCAATATTTGTCCGACTCGACACCACCCGATGCTGACAATCCAGCTTTGCCTTCCAATGCTTCATCTTCAGCACTGTTCTCTCCATCTGCGAATGGTGCACCGTATGTCTTGACCAGTGCTCTGCGGCGACGTGCCTTACCAATACCAGCATAAATCAACAGAACTGCAACGATTGCAGCGAATCCTGCACCAAGGAAAGGTAGGATTTCCTTCGCAGTATCCAAGTACTGGTCGCTTGAGGTCGCTTCTTCTTCTTCAGATTCTGCAGAGTTTCTCCAAGCGTAATAGTTCAATGCGTTCTCCCCAGATGCTTCCTTATCAGCGAGATAATTTTGGTAATCGACATCTCTGACTCCCTGGCATTTTTCTGTCTCATCAGTTACTACCATTGCGCAGTGGTCTTCAAGGGTTTGAACTAGTCTGTTCGAATCATTGTAATCCATACTGAAACCGATTTCATCGCCGTCTGAGTCGATGTAGTCCCTAGCATCGTTTGGTAGGTCATCACCATCATCATAGAAACCGTCTCCGTCACTGTCAGTGCATCCAAACTTCTCGATTACAACATAAGTCAAAGTTAGTGAACCATCGGTTGAGATTTCCGGAATGTAAGCGTTAGTTGAATTGCCCGACAATAACGGGCAAGCGTCTGGGTCATTGCCCTGCAAATTGTCACCATAGCCGTCCTCATCAGAATCCTTCCACTGAGTGACATCATAGATTGCGAAATCTGCTCCATCTGCCACGGCCCAATCATCTGTAGGATCGGAATATCCGTCGCTATCAGAATCCTTGCAACCAATTCTGTCTATTGTGGAGAATCCGTTCTCATCAGGGCATGCGTCACCATCGGTTCCGTTGATGTTATCTCCGTAACCATCGAAATCAGAATCAGCCCATTGGGTAGGGTCATCGGGGAACCTATCCCCATTTTCTGAACCCATGTTATCCCCGTATCCATCGCCATCAGAGTCAATCCATTGGCCTGCATCATCAGGGAAAGCATCAGAATCATTGCCATCTGGATTATCCCCATATCCGTCACCATCAGAATCCGCCCACTGTGAAACATCATCTGGGAATTCATCGGAATTGTTTCCATCCGGGTCATCACCATAGCCATCGCCATCGGTGTCCTCTGTTTGTGAGGAATCTAGTGGGAAATGGTCTTGGCTGTCTGTAACTCCATCTCCGTCAGTGTCTAAATCATACAACCTGATTTTTGAGGAGGACGAGAAAGTGGAAATGATGTATAGTTCTCCAGAATCTCCGTAAACTCCCATCATTACTCTGCCTGCGGAGGAGTAATCATCGCTCTCGGTAAAGGTAGAATCGTCAATTACGTGTAATTTACCGTTCTGAGTCCCTACCATGATGTCCCCATTGTCTGCGATATTGATCGAAATGACACTTTGTCCACTGGAGATTGATGTTTCCTCTTTGGACCAATCTGTGAAGTCGTAGCGGAACAGGTCTCCATTGGCACATCCAACAATGATGTTGCCATTACCGTCGTTGATTATCTTGGTAGGATAAGATGAGAAATCTGAGAGGCTGTTCTGCAATACACCTTCTTGCGTGAATATCTTGACTAAATTGTCTCTCCCACCTGTGACGATTCTATCCTGAGAAATAATTGTCATAGCTGTCATTGCAGTGTTGTGAGCTTCAGTAGTTTCACCTGTTTCTTCGAGTGAGTCAAACTCCTTTGCACGCCTCTCTCCGCCATAGAAGCCGAACCACAGGTCTCCCTCGGAATCCCATGCTACTGCATCTACTGAATTGGATGTATTGTATTCCGTAGTCACAATCTTCAATTCTGTGTTGACGATATACACTCCACCAGTGTGTGCTACTGCAATTTGCAATCCTGTAGCATCAGGAGTTGCTGAGTTGGCAGTCGTGTTCAATTCAATTGACCATTGAGTAATCAGTTCTCCGCTACCCCAAAAATGCTCTGATAAATTACCCGTAGTAGTTAGGGTAATCATTGTCGAGGAAGAGGAAAAAGAAGTGTGAATGAATCTACCGTCTATTGTATCAACAATACCCACCTCTAAGAGATTAGATTCTGCTTCTGCAGTTGGTATTGCAGGTATCAGTAACAGAGCGAGAAGAACAGCGATTGCTTTCCTCATAACCACCGCCAAGAACGGCAGACCTATGAATCGCTCGGAGTGAAGTGTTTGAGCATTATTGCTCAATCTTCATCTGATTCAACGTTCAAATCGCTGCTTGGAGATTCTACTGGAGTTAGTTTCTTGATAGGCCTCAGACTCGCAGTTGCCTCTTTCTCTTCTTGAGCACCTGGCTTTTGTCCGGGTGCGGAAGATGGAGGAGGTCCTCTTCTCTTGACCGGTGTTAACACCTTCATGGTAACCGGCGTTAAAACGGCTGTTTCTTCCGCCTGAACGGGTTTAGGAACTTCGAGTTTCTTAATTGGAGTCAGTGTTGCAATCTTTTGAACTTCTTCGACTATCTCTTCAGTAGTTTCTGCTACTACTTCTTCAACAGATTCAATTTCAGTCTCAACGATTTCGGTTTCAATCACTGGCTCGACTTGAGTCTCAACCTCTGGTTCTAACTCTTCAACAACAGGTGCGACTACTTCGACTTCTGGAGCCGCAGGCTCATCGGGGATCTCGAGTTCAACCTTAGGCGCGATTACCACCTTTTCTGGGATTGGTTCTACTGCTGGCGCAATGACTTCAGGAGTTTTTACAGCAGGAGGTTCAATCTTCGGAGTTGAGATTACTGGTGTACGAACAACCTTCGGTTGAATCGGTTGTGGCAAATTACCCAAGGAACCGGGTAGATTTACTCCACCGCCGATTGGTGCCTTTACCGGTCTAGCAATAGGCTGGGCGCCGCTCAGAGCCTTTGCTGCTGAACGAGGTGCTCTCATTCCTGCTAATCCCATCGAAGGAGTGTGCTGTGCTGCTGCTTGAGCTAATGCTCCACGTGGTTGGCGGCCCGCCGCTGCTCCTAGAGAGCCAGGCCTTGCGCCTAGTGCACTAGGGTCAACGCCCATCTGAGGTTGCTGAGTTTGAGTTCCTTGCCCAGATATTGCTTGCAGCCATGATTGGCGCTTCTCTGCTCTAGAATCCTGAGATTTGAGGTTGTCAAATTCTTTTTGCTGGTCTGCAAGTCTTGCTTCGTCAGCATCGATTTCGCCTTGAACCTTCGACTCAATGGATTCTCTCATCTTGACTTCTGCCATGGTTTTGAAGTCGTCCATTTGTTGAGTCAATGAAGATAGTCTGTCACGGATTTCTGCGCGCTTGACACCCAATTGAGCCTCGATTTCTGCACGTATGTTGGCCTCACGCTTTCGAACTTCGATAAGCGCCTTGTTACGCATGATTTCTTCGCGCTTGTCCAATTGTCTCTCAAGTTGAGTCGCAACTTCTTCTTCCTTACGTGCTCTGAACTCTGCTAGGCGTTCCTCCATCTCTGCTTCTAGTTCGAGGACAGTCTCTTCCTTTAGCAAGTCAAGGTCGGTCTCATGAGTGATTCTCTCATTACGTAGTTGACCATCGATTTCAGACATGATGGCTTTACGCGCTGCAGACTCTCTAGCCTTGAATTCTAGTTCTAGTCGCTCAGCCCAGTCAGTCTTCTTGGAATCATATCTCTCAGACATCTGGTCATGCAATTCTGCTTCCCTTTCATATCGGAAGCGTGCAAGCCGGTTTTGGATTTCAGCTTCTCTCGCATTGCGATATGCTGCGAATTCCTGATCCATTCTTGCTTCAAGTTCTGATTCGATTTCTCCTTCTATTGAACGTGAAATATCGTCAACTGCTTTGGAGAAGGTCAAATCATATTTTTCTCTGAGTCTACTCTTTCTCTCAGACAATTTTTCAGCATACTTTGCTTCTAATTGCCTTTCGACTTCGCCTCTGAGCCCTTCTCTTCTACGAGCGACTGCAAGTTCGACATCTTGTCTCATTCTCTCTTCTAACTCCTTAGTTTCAGAAGATAGCTTTGATTCCAATTCTTCTTGGATAGAAGAAGCGATATCTTCCTCTAGCCTTAGACTGCGTCTTTCATACTCAGCACGCATAGTTGCTTCTCTTTGCTTCAAGCGCAGTTTGAGTTGCTGCTCTAGTCTTGTTCGAATACCTCGGCGTAGAGATTCTTCTCTCTCTGCCAATTTTTGACTTTGAACCTCTTCTAACTTCTCGACTTCTTTGGATTCTAATTCTTCGAAGCGGCTTTCCATCTCTTTCTGGATGGTCGCTTCCAATTCACGGATTTTTCTCTGCAATGACTGATTGAATTGAATTTCTAATCTCTCTCTTTGGAAAGATAGGCGCCTGCGGTGCTCATCGGATAGTTGACTTTCCAACTGAGAAATGACTGCGGTTCGGTGCTCCTCGACCTTGCGACTTTGCTCTACCTCAAGTGATTCTTTCAAACTTTGAATCTCTCTCTCTAGACGCATTTCATGCATTTCCCTTAGACGTATTTCCTCACGGGTTAATGCTTCGGATTCTAGTTGTGACAATTCCTCTTCCATCTGCCCTCTGAGTTCGCTCTCGAAGGCATTGAGAGTCATTTCATGTTGACGAGAAATATCGGTTGCCATGTTGTCTTGCATCAAGGATATCCTTTCTGCTAAAGCTTCACGACGCAGTTTGCTTTCGCGCCTTAACTTAGCGCGGATTTTTTCTTCCTCACGGAAACGTGAATTTTCCATTAACGTCTGGTCCAAGGATGGGGACGGAGTAGACGTAAATTGTGCACGTAATGCGGAGAGATCGACTTGGCCAGGAGAACCACTTCTCCTCAAACCACTCTTTGCTCCTGACTTGCTATCGCTAGCACTCATAATATCCCATCCGATACCGCATGGCCTTCTCATGATAGATAAGGAGCGCGATGCAGTCAATACATCGCGAGGCGATTTATACGACTATTCGCATCTGCCACTACTCTTGTTCTTGAAGCGAGTTTTCAAGGTCGACTAAACGCGGTCCTAAGACGATGTAGATTAGAACCAAAAATAGTGACACTCCGAACATGAACATAGTGAATGTCGTGCCGGAGAGATCTTCTGCAACATCGGTCTTTTGAGTAAGTAACATTGCATGGATTACAGCAAACAAAATTGCAACAAATTGAGCAACTGACAGTTTCAGCGGAATGCCGGATTTTAGCTTCGACATTTTTCTATCAGAAATCATCAGTCCTCCACTGATGAGCAAAATTGGAAGAATAACGAAATCAAGGTAAGGGTGCTCGCCTGCACCAAAACAAATGTCACAACCCCATGTTGACAAATCCGGGCCATAGCCGGATGATGGCTGAAGCCAGATTAACCCAGCCGCTGAAAGAATCAACATTGCATTAGCAGGAGATGATAGTCCGTGGAAATATGGCACATACCCACCCTCGTCATGTTGGAATCTTGCAAGGCGCAACATTCCACAAGCGATTAGCCAACAACAAGCTAGTGCTAGACTGATTGTCCAAATCGGTGTTGCTTCACCCCAGCGACCAAACATTGCGAATACCATCAATGCAGGTGCGACGCAAAACGAAATCGAATCTGACATAATGTCTAGTGAACCTCCTAACAATTGCTTCTTTGAATATCTGCGTGCGATAGGTCCGTCGATGATAGCTCCTAAAGCCGAAAGGAGAATACAAAGCATTGCAGCCCAGATATAATCGGTCAATACCCCGCCTCTAGTGTACGGTTCGCCCATATCATCAACAGCGAGCAAAAGGAAAAAGATGGCCATCGTTCCTTATATACCGTTAACGATTGTGATGTAGTCTGCAATAGCCATCATTCTGTAAGTCGTCTTCACAAAATCCCCTCAGAATGATACATTGAATACTGCTTCACAGGCTGGGCAGGAAATTTCTCTTACGCCCGGCCTCTTGTTCATCCTCAGTTTACGATCGCAACTTGGACAAGAGATCTCGATTTTGGGTCTGTTTGGCTTCAGGACGAAGTGGGCTTGACAAGCCGAACATTGCAGGTTTGCTGGCCTCTTACCGACGCCACAGACTAGAACTTTGGAGCATTCAGGGCAACTGATTTTTTCTTCTCGCCATTTTCGACGAGTTCCTTCGTGCTCAACCTTTACCTGTGTTTTACACATAACACAAGTAATGATTCCTAACCCATTTGGCAATAGATTGTTACACTTAGGACAAGATAAGTCGGGAGCAGGGATTCTGGATTCGATTCCAGGTTTGGTTTCTTCGTCCGACATTACTTGCCCCACCTAGTTATCATTCTTGAGAGATGTTACGAATCAATTTCTGCGACCAATGATTTCCAAGTTTTGAAGAGTTGCCGATTCCAAATCAATGTCTGTGCCGGATAGTGATGCCAATTCTCTGAGCATATTTCTTGCAGCAGCCTGCACTCTTGGATTTGATAAGTCAATAGAGCCGAGCGAATTTTGGCTAGAGGTAGAACTACCATCGCTTGGAAGTGGCACTCTGTCAATCACACACCACCAGCGGGTTCGGCCTTGGTCCCTGTGATTCATTACAAGGCCCAGGGACTCTAATTTCCTCAAATGGTGGTATAGATTGTAACGGTCTACACCGACGATTTCCTGCAACTGAACAGTCGTGTATTCATCTGCTTCTAACAGTGCCACGTAAAGTGCGCGACGTGTTGGATGCATCAAAGAAGTACTAACCGGGTCAGCATGGATTCTCGCCATCAGGGTTCACCGTTGTAACCTGCTACAATCCATGAGGCTTGAAGGTAGCGTTTGTTTTTAGCATTAAATTGAATCATATAATGCCTTGAAAGATTCTAATGTTCCCTGCCAAATTGAATAGAAAATGTCCTTGATTAACATGAGAGTTCCACCCGTTCCTGAAAGACGTGCACCGTTGATGATTACTCCAATAACACTCAATTCGTGAACTAGAACACCAATCGCTAAGGTCTCGTTAACTCCTGCTAGAACTAGATACACTAGGAATAGAGTTACTGCCAATGAATAGTAGATGTTCCAAATTAGAATTGAATGGGTTCGCTTTGCTAAAGACACCAAATCGGATATCAGTCTTGGATCGTCACCTGGAATCAGAACATCTGCGGCTTCGAGATTCGCAGATTCGCCCGTTCCAATTGCGATTCCGACATCTGCTGCTGCCATAGCAGCGGCATCGTTGAAGCCATCTCCTACCATCATTGTGATATGGGTTTCAGACCTCTTTTGTACCCAATTGACCTTACCTTCAGGAGTCATTTCTCCCCTAGCCGCATTTTCATCGACACCTATGCTTCTTGCTAGTGCATTAACAGCATCTTGGTTATCACCTGAGAGAATTTCTACGTTCACTCCCTTAGCATACAACGCACTAACCAATTCATCAGTACCTTCTCTCAAGTCATCGTGTACAAATGTGAATAATGCTACCTGCTTTCCATTTTTCATCAAGACGCTGGCGCCGTGTCCTTGCTGCAATGCACTTTCCAGAGATTTTAGCAATGCACCAGTAACCATAGATTTCTCCGCTCTAACCATGGATACCTCATCACCTTTCAACTTGGCAGAGATACCATTTTTGACATCGGAAATCTCAGTTAACTCCAGGGGTTGGATTGATTCATCTTCTGCCAAGGCCATTACTGCCTGCGCATATGGGTGGTTCGAAGACGATTCAAGACCTGCTGCTAAGGCAATAACCATCTCTCTGCGCCTTCCCCTTGAGATGGTTACACTTCCAATGGCGGGTTTGCCAGAGGTTAGGGTTCCAGTCTTATCGAGCAAAACTAGATTCACTTTTGATAATGATTCCATAACATCGCCGCCTCTAGCTATCGCTCCCGATTTTGATGCTAGGGAAAGGCTCGCTGCATGCGGAACTGGGGATGCCAATAGTAGGGCACAAGGACAGGCTACAACCCACAATAGAAGGATGATTTTCCAATCAGCACCAGGAATCATCAACCATGCTAGAGGCGCACCAATCAGAACAAGTGGCACCCAAATCGAAGTGAAATGTTGCAGTGCACCCTGCACTCGAGTTGGTTTATCCTTGTAGATGTGGACCTTTTCAATTAATCCTGAAAGGCGGGTGTCTTCTCCTACTGCAGTCACTTCAATGGTAACAGGGCCACGAGAAAGAGTGAGGCCTGCCTGTAACTCATCTCCTACTGCGACGTCTACTGGTACTGACTCCCCGGTAAGAGGGGCCTTGTTGACCGAACCGGCCCCAGAGATTATGTTTCCATCTGCAGGAATCAACTCACCACTTCTGATTTCTATATGGTCTCCTCGCATTACCAATCCAATTGGAATTTCTTCTACAGCATCGGTTTTCATGGCAACTGGAGTCATAAAGCTGGAAGATGATACAACCTCCATCGAAGTGATTGAGAAACTACCGAAGCCCTTCTTCGGAACTCTTCTTGCAGTACGGGGTAAGCGATCTAGTCCTCCTTGCATTGCTTCTCTTGCCTTTACAAGAGCCTCATTTTCCATGTGCTCTGTCCACGATACCAAAATCAAAACCAGCAATGCTTCTTCCCATGCCTGCAGATAAGAGGCCCCAATCACTGCCAGGGATGTCAATACTTGGAAACCAAACTGCCTATTTTTCACAGAAGCAATTGCCTTGGAGAACATCTTTACTCCTCCGAGGGAAACTCCAAGCAATCCAATGGCACCTATTACCCAAGGATTGTCGGTGATAAGTAACTCAGTTACAACCAATACAACAAACATCAGGAATGCAATTCCTGAACTAATCATCCTCCATTCTCCAGGAGTTACTGTGTTGATTTTTTCCGGAATGAGTTTGAAGTCGCCGCCAATAACGCTTTTCAGAGATTCATCCATCGCAATCTGCATCTCTTTAGCGAGATTTGGAACTGCTTGAAACTTAATGTTACCATCTCTATCTACTTCACATTCCAAAATGCCTGGTTGGCGTCTAAAGATTCGAGGCAGTGCTTTTACCGGTACTGAATGTCTTGCTGCAATAGCGCTTGATTTGACTCCTGAGATTTGCATGAACGGAACATTTGGAGGGTTTCCAAGTGACCGTAATACAGCAGATGCCTCTGAAAGATTTCCTTTTTCAAAATCCAAATCGACTGTTACAGTCCCGTCGGTAGCGCTTACTAGTGACGTGTTAACATGTCCAAGGCGATTCAGAGCACTCATAGCCTCAGCAGCACAATGTGGACAATCCATATCTTGAATTGGCCAAGAAATGCTTTGTTTGCCGCTGTATTCAGCTAGAACCTGCATATCTAGTGAGTCTGTTTCTTCTGGAATTATACTATCAAAAAGCGGTTTCAGAGTCTTAGAAAGCGGTTTGCGTGCCTTACGCTGTTTGACCTCCGGTATAGGAGATGTCAAGTCCTCAAGGGACAGGAATTCTTCAGCGTCTCCCTGCACATTTTCCCCTGAGAAACCATTGGTAAATAACCCTACTATCGCAAGCGTATTGAAGAAAACCTGCTAGCGCCAATCATGCAATGGATTCCTAATGCTTGGAAACCTAAGGCCATTGCAGTTGATATCGATGGCACCATTACTGACTACAACAAGAAATTGCACTTGGAAGCAATCGAATCACTAAGGCGCCTAGAAGGTGCTGGAATACCCGTCATTCTTGCAACTGGTAATGTTAGAGCCATCACTTACGGACTCTCGAGATTCATCGGAGCAAGTGGCCCAATGGTGTGTGAAAATGGTGGCGTGGTTTGGCACCCATCATGGGATGAGCCAATCGTGAGAGCTGATGGCGCTAGAGCAAGAAAATGTGCTCAAGATATGTCCTTAGACCTAGACATAGACCCCGAGGGAATAACCACTAACGCATGGCGTGAATCTGAATGGTGCTTGTTCAAGGATGAAGACCTCGATGCGGTAAACAACTGGGTTTCTAATTCTGAATATTCCGACCTAGCCGTGGTAAAAACCGGCTTCGCAATTCATCTGATGGAACCGCATCTTTCGAAGGGTGAAGGGCTCAAAGTAGCACTGGAGAAGATGGGTTTGACACCAGAAGATGTTCTTGCTGTAGGGGATGCTCCTAACGACATCCCGATGTTCCAATTAGTCGGCCATTCCGTTGCTGTAGGGGGATGTTTCGACTCTCTTGCAGCCGTAGCGAAGGTGATTTCACCCTATCCACACGGTGACACATTCAAGCCATTAGTAGATGCAATTCTTAGCGCAGACTAAGCGATTTAGATTGAGTGCCGGAGGTAGGATTTGAACCTACGAAGCATTTCGCAGCGCATCTTGAGTGCGCCCCCTTTGACCACTCGGGTACTCCGGCTTGAGTCGGGCGCAGAGTTCATCAAACATCATTCTTCCTCATCGAAAAAGAACTGATTTTTCCTACGAGAATTGGCAATGAACAACAATATTCCAGCGATGAAAACCGACAAAACCGACAGACCAAGAAGCGTTGCCTGTGAATTAGCATCGTCATCGGCCCTGACTTGAACATTTGAAATTGGCACTGGAGTCAAATCTTGGCCGTCCAATTGTAAATGTAATCCAAGTTCACCCTCTTGCCAGGCTTCTACTTCGAAAGTGTGAACGAAATCCATATTCACAAGTAGTGTGAAATTGACTCTTTCCAATTCCTTCCCCTTACCGTCAATCAGCGTCAAATTCGATTGCCCATCAAGCAAACCAATATTCTGAATTTTACATTGTATAGTAATGATATCTCCAACATTTGGCCTGTATGGGGTGGTGACTATATCTTCTAATTGTGGCTCATAAGCGATCCAGCGAATGATGGTATCAATCGGCTCAACATTACTGGTCCCAACACCAATTATCGGGCGACCTGAAGCATCTGAACCCTCAAACCAAACCATCAAGAAATCCCCTTTTTGTAAATTCGAAGATGTATTCATGTCAATTATTGCTGAGTAGAGGTTAGACCTAACACTCTGGAATTCTACTGGAATAATAGCAGTGCCTTGGGAATCATCGACTATTCTTCCTTGACGCACATAATTCCAATTCATGATTAGAGGTTCGGAATTTAGCCCATGGTCATCTGTCATTGTGACCTTGATTTGTACATCGTCTAGTTCATCAGAATCAATTGTCACCAAATGACCGCTTGAAACTACGATCGTCGGAGATGTGTCATCGATTACAATGTCTATGTCATCCCCCGTTGTCGTGTGATTGTACACACTACTGAGTTCCACTATCACTTTAATTTGTGACCCATACAATGCTGAATCAAACACAATCCTATCGGTCGAGGTCCCATCGCTATTCAGCGAATTTGTCGACTGTGTAGAACCATTGTTTCCGATTAAATCCATTGTATATGTGGTGCTAAACGGTAAGTTCTCAGCCGGAATATCGTAACCCATATGGAAAGCTGTAACTTCTATGTCAACAATGTCTTGACCGTGGATATATGCCACTCTGTCAATGAATTCACCGAGAGGTGCTACCTTGTCCACTGCATCTACAATTCGTAATTCAATACCGCTATGTATCGACCATGATTGAATGTTTATTGAGGTGAACAAGGCGTCCAATGGGGCGTTTTCATCCCACAAACTCAGCGAAGGAATGTTCGTGATTCCTGCTAGTTCTTCATCTAAGTCCCATCTCAATTCAAAGTCAAAGTAAACATCCCAAGTATTAGCCTGCCATCTTTGTACTGCTTGAATTGTTGGCGGTTTGATGAAACATCCAACGTCATGAGTAACTTCCCCGCTCCAAGGCGTCCATTCTATCCAGCATTTACCTTCATCCTTGGATAGTACTACTCTCATCATATCGATGGATTCAATTCCATTTTCATCTGAAACTGTAAAATTGAATCTGTGAGTATTTCCTGGCAACAATTTTTCATCAATTTTGTCTAGACCAATTGATTCTCCATTGATCCATGTTGAATATCTAGGTTGAACATGTATTCTGGCATACGGCTGTTCAGCGTCTCCTCCTCCAATTACAGGGTTACCTGCCAAATCCGTGCCCGAAATATACACATCGAGCCAGCCAGTTTCTTCAGAAGGCAATGGAACGCTAGACTCATCGATTAACGGTAGGTCGATTACAGCATATGTCGCACCTATTGGCGTGAGGAAATCGATTGATTCCCACGTTCTCCCACTCCTATTGTAGAATAATTCCATTTTTGCTGGAAGGCCATTGTCATCTGCGATTTCTAATTGCAAAGGGATATCTTGCCCGGGGTGCCAAACATGTCCATTTGCGAGTTGATTGCCTCCTGGTGCATCAATTTCTAGTGATATCACTTCTGAATTAATTGCGTCTAGAATCAGCCTGACATGTTGTGAATTAGATGTTACATCATTTGCAGTACTGGATTGAGAATCTCCAATGTTCTGAAGTATAGGTATAAGGGTCAACTCTGAGCCACTGAGCTCGGCATCATTAGGCGTGCTTAGGGAAGTGTTGAATTTACCATCTGGGCCAATAACCGTTGAAGCGCTAGATAGAATCTGTTCACCATTTTGCAACCTTAGTACTACGTCCACATCATCTGATGAAGGATTTACTCCATCTAAGCCTGAATATCTAACCTCTCCAGATACCACGATTTCTTTGTCACCCATTACATTCAACGGCCACAGTGGATTAGAGAAATCATGCAAGGCACGACTATCAGACCAGGCGTTGAATGATATTACTTCGAGGTCGTTAGTAGATGCCGCGTGTTGGGCAGAGCCAGAAAATGCCATCACAGGGCCTAGAGTCATTCCTTCAGTATTTGAGGCTGAAGCAAACCAATACAGACGGGCATTATCATCAAGTAGCCATTTGCCTTGAAGTGACCAAGTGACATTTTGTCCATCCCATGAACTGTTAGAAGAGTCTAGAGCGAGGACTCCTGCCCCTGAATTCTGAATGAATCTACCTCCATTGTCCAAGTTG
Source organism: Candidatus Poseidoniaceae archaeon (assembly GCA_022452125.1). Taxonomy (GTDB): domain Archaea; phylum Thermoplasmatota; class Poseidoniia; order Poseidoniales; family Poseidoniaceae; genus MGIIa-K1. The sequence continues at coordinate 10,165 of JAKURJ010000006.1, read as the reverse complement.
TCAAGAGTTAGTTCTGCGATTGTATCTTCGATGTTTTGACTTGTAGAAACCTTGAGCTTAACCGATTCCAGTGCAGGCGCATTATCTAAAATCTCGTGGCTTGATGTAGCAGACTGAATCATGCCCGGTCTGAATGTTTGTTGAGGTAAATCGATCCATGTATCAATAATCGATTTCTCGTGTGTAATCTCACCATCAAAGGTGATGCCTCCAATGTCTGATGCGATTGTTACCGGCATTGTTGATGTCAAATCTTGATTTGGAACAAATAACTCGGATAGTGATGAGTTGATTGTAATCGAATGCTCGAAGCCTGAAATATAACTCAATGAAAGTAATTTGAATGAAGTTGCCTGACTTGCTGAGAAATGGAAGTTGTATTTCGTCATGTAATGCGAAGTGCCTGAGTTCTCAACCCATACATACACCTCACTCAACGCTGGAGTTTGCGAACCATTAGTCAAGAAATCAAGTGCCCCGCTGTAGCAGTGTAGCGCTTGACCACAAGTCCAGACTTTGTTTGAAAGATTCCTTGCAGGAAGTAAAATCGAGAAATTTAGGGATTCTGAATAAGTTAAATTGAATCCTGATTGATTTGCTAAAGGCGTTGCAACGCCATCTACTTCCAATGCATGAACTTCATTGGTGTGGTGGAAAGTGCCATTCCATGCCCAATCGATGCTACCATCATTTCCTAAATCGATGCTCGGACTCTTTGGGGCAAGCAAACTAACCGGCTCGATTTTTATCCAATCGAATTGTTCACCTCCTTGTATTCTAATCTCAAGATTTGTGGCCTGAGCTGGGCCGAAAGTATTGGTTAGAACAGTTCCACATTCCGCTTCATCAATCGTGTTTGCCTGCATATTTACTGGTACTGAAGGATGGACCAAAACCGGTATCCTATCTGTTATCGAATTGATGCGTGCTGAAATATTGCCTTCGCACTCTAGGATAATATCGCTAAATGGTTTCCATGAAGGCGATTCTATCTGCAAGAGATATTCTGATGAATTGGAAGTAGCGAGACTTGGATTGATTACCCAGTTCGGTAAGTTCGGGTCTAATCTTTGAAGCATTTCCAGATTAAAATATTCAGTCGCGCCATGGTGTAATATCTTCACTCTAGGAGTCAAGGTCTCATTTGAAGTAGACAGACTAAGCCTAAACTTCAATTGAGGATACTCCCATGCTGCTATATTCAAATCGAAAGGAAGAGACAGATTTTGATGCCCATCGATTATGTTGTCATTAGCATCTAGAACGTCTACCGTAATGTTGGTCTCGTCTGGGGTTTCGTATAACGAGGTCAATCTCGCCCAAGCAGAATCATCTGCATTAACCAGCGGACTAGTCCAGGTTCCATGAGAACGGAATCTATCGATAACTATTCCAGCATCGTCAATATACCAACCATCCTCTTCTACATACTGGTCTGTAAAGAATGAAAATCTAACTCGGACATCATTACCTGCAAGGTGCGATATATCGCCACTAACTCTACTGAATGTGTGGTTTGAATTAGAAGTCCCACATCCATTAGCCACCGATGACCCATCAAAAATTCCCATTCCGAAAAATGGTGAATTCGGATTGATTTGAGAAACCGTTTCGTAGAAACCAGAGATATTGTCGCCATAGTGTTGCCAAGAGATTCCATCATCAATCGATGTGAAAATTGAGCCCCCGTCCCAAACTGCTTCTGTACAAATCCAATGATTGAATGTCAATCTAGCAGTAGCGCCATTTGGAATATGATAGACTGGCGAAACCAGGTGCGTATAGACATTATTCGAATATATCCCATCAAGATTGATTCCCATTCCTTTGTTACCACTCGGCCAAGCTGTAGAATTGGGACCATACCCGTTGCTGTTGTCGATTGGCCCTCTCTCCCAAGAAGTGGAGCCGCGGATGTGGTCGACTCTCCAACCGGAAGGTAGCCCTTGTACTGCCTCAAAAGAGTCGAACTCTGACCATGGACCATTGTGCCCTTCCCAGTTTACGTGCTGCCAATCGTTTGCATATCCTTGTAAAGTTTCGAGGCGATGGCTAGAATTGTCTGTGAAATTGTCGAGTAATCTAGTTTGCATACTCGGCGTACCAACTGCTGAGAGAACTCGTAAATCATCTATCATTATGCCCTCCCAATCGTCTATTGCACTACCGCCATAATTTACTGATCCATCTGTTAGTACCCTGAATTTTAGCAGGAGGTTTGAGGCATTTGCATGACCTGCAGCCCAATGAGGGAAAGGATGCAGTAACTCCCTCCAATCATATGATTGTTGATTGTATGTTGTTCCGCCATACGGTATTCCATGTGCAGGAACACCGGGTAGCGGACTCATAATCGTCCATGTAGTACCGTTGTCTTGTGATATAGTTACATCCAGATTATCGTGGTTTCCTCCTTGAATATCCCAGTTAGCCCAGTAGGTTAGCTCCAAAGGAGCGGTAAGGCCGGACACATCTACTGGAACGATTAGTGCCCCATCTGCGTAAACTGAATACTGGCCACTAGCATTACCATGGAACCAAGCAGCGAGTGGTTCTCCTTCGTTAGAAATGTTGAATGAATCGATGAACATACCCTCTGAGGGATTAGATTGAGTGAGAGTTTTCACATAGAATCTAAACCCAATAGTACTTGCATTTTGTGCGATTGAATCCAGAGAATATTCCTCGTCAACCCAATCTAGAGTTGTTCCTGACCAGTTATCCATTGAATTCCAATTCATTCCATTGTCAGTAGAGTAGTGCAACTCCGCAATATCCCCTGAATCCAAAGAGTTCCAACGGTCGAATGTCAGGTTGAAATATCTAACAACATTGGGCACCTGCCAAAATTGAGATCTGATGAATCCTTCCGAACCAGGAGGAATTGAGCCATTAGTACCAGCGGCGTAATCCCCCGAAGTAGCATCTTTTGGACCATACGTGACATTTGACAAGTTCACAGGCATCCAAAACTCATCACCTTGCGAAGACCAAGATGCAAATTGAGGCTTGCTTGTTTCGAAGTCGGTCATTTGACCGTAAGTTGAATTAGTTGCGAGAGTCAAATCTCCGTTTGATGTTAGGTATGATGTACCGTTAACGCTACCTTGGGAGAATCCGGATGCATCTCCCGACCAAAGAGTGCCGTTATCTTCTGATTCAACCCATTTGGGTTCGATTGAAAATTCTGATGAAGTGATTGTAGAGTTAGTGGGAATTGTGAATCCATCATATGTTGAGTTAGAAGGAGTTAACCCCGCATCATCCGGTGAAAATGAAGGTCCTTGCCAAGTTGCTACATCTGCTGCTGCCCAAGGAGCTAACAACATCAGAAACACGAGAGCGAAGGCTTGTTTGATTGGGTTCACCACGGGTGAACCCAGCGTCAAATGGTTTGAAACTTCGTTTTCTCTGTTCACGATTTCCGCTGAAGGGTTGATAGGGGTCCCGCGCCACGATGAGAAGCATGGCCGAGCGGACCTTCCTCAATCCAACTCAGGCCAAAGAGATAGAGGAACAACTATTCTCAACACTGAGGCAACAGGTTGGACGAAGTGTGCCAATGCCTCTGCCGAGGACAGATTTCTGGACAAAGGTAGGTCAATTATTGGATACTATCGAAATGGAAATTCATGAAGTCTACAAAACCGTTGGTCCATCTCTAAAGATGCAAACAATGCAGAAACGTCAAGCAAATGTTAGGCGTACGGCATCTGAATTAGCAAGAAAAAGAATGGTAGCGATGATGCAACATTCTGCGAGCATGGCATTACGTACAGAAGGGTCACAAGGTCAAGACCTAGCAGCGATGGACTGGTCTAGACACGACCCTGCAGAGAGAGAGTTCTATGCCAATGCGACAGAACAATTGAACAAGTTCAAGCAGTCTGTTAACTGGAATTCAATGCAAAGAGGAATTGCAGCAGAAGGAGGACTTCTGGATGAACCTAGATTAGCCGCAGGAACCACACAATTGGATTCATTTGTTCCCGAAAGTGGAGGATTAACCGGCCAGGGGCCTCCCACCATTGCCTTAGAAGACAATAGCGAGCCGATTCCTGAGACTGTAGATGATGAAGAAGAACTCCTAGCCAAGGCTGAAGAATTCCCCGAGTTGGCTGGGGCACAACCGATCATCGAACCAACAATAGATGAAACTGAAATCGGTGAAAACCACGCTGCAGCAATGGAATTAGCGCCTTCAAAGAAGAAGGAAGAAATGGACTTCGACGCCTGGGCAGCAGCGGAAGCTGAATCTGAACCACAAATTGAAGTCGTAGAGGAAGAAGACCTTGAACCAGTTCAAGGCGAACTTCTGAGAATCAGAGTACTTCAGTCAATGGATGAACCAATCATCACAATCGATGGTGAAATTACCCTAGGTGCTGGCGATGTATTATTCCTAGACGAAATGACTGCCAATTATCTAGTTGATTCTGGCGTTGCTGAGTTAGCAACGCTTTGAAGGAATTAAAAAAAAAAGATGAGTAGACGGCGAGTGGAGAGATAGTTTGGAACTATCCTCGCCGTCTACTCATCGGGGTTAGCGCACTAATGCGCCCCTGACAAATTGTCAGTTTCAGTTCATCGAGCGCATCGATAGTTCGATGCTGACCGTATCCGGGATTGGAATACGAGCGACCTGTCGCAGAGCGCTCTCGTCCTTTCCACTAGTGATGTCCATCTCTAGGAGGCGCTTGTGAATGCGCATTTCCCAATGATCGTAGGTTTCACTACCTTCACCATCAGGAGCTTTGCGGACTGGTACCACAAGGCGTCGAGTTGGTAGAGGGATTGGTCCTCTCAGACTGATGCCTCCGTTGTCACAGATTGTCTTAATCTGAGACGCGACTGCATCGATATCGCGATGATTTTCGCCAGTTAGTTTGATGATGGTCACTGCTGCCATGACTTGCACCTCTCTTCCAGTTGGATCGTAGTCCTATCGGAGATCAAACTCACTTCTTCTCGATCTTCATGCACACGCCAGCAGCGACGGTCTTACCCATGTCACGGATAGCGAAGCGTGAAAGTTCAGGGAACTCGCTCATTGCTTCAATAGCCATTGGCTTAGTTGGTTGGAAGCGGATTAAACATGCGTCACCGGTCTTTAGGAAAGACGGGTTTGCTTCCTTACCAGACTTGTTGGTCTTCTCTAGTAGTTCCTGGAAGCGCACAGCGACCTGAGCGGTGTGTGCGTGGAATACTGGGGTGTAACCAACGGAAACTGCCTTTGGAATGTCCATCAACTGAATCTGTCCGACGAAAGTTTCGTCGTGGCGGACGAAGGTTGGCTCGCTGTCGGAGTACCCTGCGACGTCACCACGGCGGATGTCGACAGCAGCTAGTCCACGAACGTTGAATCCAACGTTGTCACCTGGCTCAGCCTTTTCAACCATTGTGTGGTGCATTTCGATAGACTTGACTTCAGCGGACTTCTGAGATGGGTTGAAGACAACAGTCTTTCCAACGTTCAGAGTTCCTGTCTCAATCTTACCGACTGGTACAGTACCGATACCGGAGATCTTGTAGACGTCCTGAATTGGTAGGCGAAGTGGCTTGTCGATTGGCTTGTTCGGCATTGGTGCTGCGTCAATAGCCTCGAATAGTGTTGGTCCAGAGTACCATGGGCACTTGTCAGACTTCTCGAAGACGTTGTCTCCGTTTAGGCTGGATGCTGGAATCATTGGGATGCGGTCTAGTTGGCTACCGAATCCTGCAATCTTTAGCAGGTTGGTAACTTCAGCACAAGCGGACTTGTACTTCTCTTCAGCCCAGTCAACACCAGAAATGTCCATCTTGTTAACGTGGATGATCAGTTCGGATACACCCAATACCTTAGCAAGGAATGCGTGTTCCTTAGTCTGAGCGTTGACACCGTCGTTAGCTGCACATAGCAGAACTGCTGTGTCTGCTTGGCTAGCACCGGTGATCATGTTCTTTACGAAGTCACGGTGACCTGGAGCATCGATGATAGTCCAGTAGTACTTCGGTGTAAAGAACTCCTTGTGTGCGACATCGATTGTGATACCGCGCTCGCGCTCTTCCTTTAGACCGTCCATAACGTAAGCAAGTCCGAATCCGGCCTTACCCGCTTCAGCGGCTAGTTTTTCGTTCTTCTCAATTACGTGCTCTTCGATGTGACCGGAGTCCAATAGTAGGCGACCTACTGTTGTTGACTTTCCGTGGTCTACGTGTCCGATGAACACAATGTTGCGGTGTGGTTTTGATTTATCTTCCCATTGGGATGGCATAATGCTCTCTCCTTAGCATTCCGCCGACATTCCTCCCCTATTTGAAGACCGCGACGCGTTATCAACTTTGTAAGGGCTCAATTATGTACATCAAATGGATTCCAGTGCATCATTTGTAAAGTAGGCGGATTGTTAGAGATTCGATATCCAAGTCATTTACCATTTCGTTTCTGATGGTCATGGTCCATTCACCGTCTTTCCACTGACTTTCTGCAAAGTGGTATGAGCCTGTAAATTGTAGCAAAACACAATCGGTATCGGAGTCACAATCTCCAGCACTTCGCTGGTCTACACCTATTGCACTAGTGTTAGCAGCTTCCTCATCGGTCGCATTGAAGCCATACAAATCGAGTTTTGCACGACAGTTGTTTGCCCCTGGAATGTTTGTACAATCACTATCTTCCTTTAGGTAAACCAATTCTCCTGCAGCTCTCTTTATCGTATTACCAGAATCCAGATCTTGAGTGGCTGGGAAACTGAAATCAATGTCAACAGGACTGTTTGAATTGTTTCCTCCGATGGAGAATTCTTTCCACTTGCCAACATAGTTGACATACACTATGGTGTCATCAGTACTCGATAGTCCTGCGCCGTTGATTACCGTCAATGCGATTTTGTATTCCCCTGGAGCGAGTTCTTTCCATTCAACGGTTTCACCTGTTAGGTCAGCATCGTTCTCAGGATCACCGTCACCATCCTCGTCTCTCTCAAGATTCAAATGCCAATTGTACTCTGCGATGTAATCATCACATCCTTGGCTGTCGTCTTCACAAGGCTCTGAGTCGGATGCATCAAGGGTTACCGATGTAGTGGCAAGAATAGACTTGCTTGACGTGCTCTTGTCCATTTCACAGATGTACACGAGGTAAAAGTTGCCTGAGTTCACACCATCTCCTTCACAATCAGTTGTTGGAGAATACGAGCCAGGGTCTGCTTCTGGCACCTGTGCATCAGCATCGATTACCTTGACAGTACGAGTTTGTGAACTTGAATCTGTTCCGTCGGAAATTGTCAGGGTCACATCATAACTTCCAGCATTGGAATACGACCAAGTTGCAATTCTTCCAGTCTCATCATACGAGCCATCGCTATCGAAATCCCACTTGTAGGTCAGGCCACCTGCGGGCAGGGATGCTCCTCCATCGAACTCGATTTGCATGTCGGTTCGAATGTTATTATCGGGCTCATAATCAAAGATTGCTTCGAGTTGCGAAGAGGTTGTATCTTCGCTTGAAAGACACCCAGCAAGGCTGGCGGATACAAACATCAGTACCATGAATACGGGCTTCATCACTACAGGGTGACTCCCTCATCACATTCAATGCTTGCCCTTCATGTTCAGCATATCAAAAGGAGAAGAGCGATGTTTGACGATTGCCAGAAAGCAAATCTTTTGCTGTCCAATTGAATGCTTCTGTCACTCTTCCAAAGGCGGTGGCGAGACGGTCTGCATAGAACTGACCATCGTAACTCGTGACCGGGTCTTCTTCCAACCAAGGCTGTATTTCCATAGGTCTATTCCTAGCATTGGTCACAATGTATGCGATTTTCATTCCTGGCGTGAATGGTAAGCCCTTCTCGATTATTGCTCTAGCTGCACGAACCTGAATCATTGAATCTGGGTTTGCATAGTCTTTGGTGAAATCCCATGCTGCCCTACGTTTGTCCCATCTTCCTTTGCAGGATTTACTCATAATCAAATCCCTAACTGGAACTTCGCCATTCTTGGCTGCCGCAATGGTCTCGATTGCGAGATTGATTGCTGCTTCTGAATCATCAGACAATACGTGTTTGAAAATTTCTTTCATACCATCGGTAAGATATCGGAATGAATCGGTTCTCTGAGTTTCATATCCTTTGACCATCATTACTTCTTTTGGCCAAACAACTTGTCCGACATATCTCTTTTTTGCACCATGGCTAAAGAAAACTGACATCCCTGTTTCGAATTCTAATTCTGCACTGGCCTCGCTGAATCTTTCTGCAGTGCTATGGCCGAAATCAATCATCGCCTGCTTCGGGTCTTCAACTCCATCAACAGGAGTCTTGACGAAGATAGAATCTGTATCTGAATACACTACATGCTGGCCTTCGTCACCCAATTTGTGGATGATTGTCTTGATGTTCTTACGGGCCCAGGCGGTAATTGATTCTCCCAACTGTCGATGTGTGAAGCGGTAAAATCCACTCGCGAATACGCCGTAAAACGAGTTCATCAAAATCTTGACCGCATACTGCATTTGGTCATGGTATGAACGAATTGCATCGTCTTCCGCTTCGCGCATACCCGCTTTGTGAACGTCCCTCTGCGACATCAGATCCGCAAGTAAAGTGGGAACCATTCCTCTCCTGCCGCTATCATTGCGGAACCGCGCACCTGTTGGTGATTCATGCACTTGTTCTGCTTCATCAGGTTGGTCTGTACTGCCTTCATCGATTCGGGTAGTGTAGCAGATATTTTTGCCAATCATAATCGAGGGGTACATCGATTTGAAATCTAAAATTGCAACCCATCTGTGGAGTCCGGCTTCAACATCGTGAACATAGCCGCCCTCGATTTGTCCTTCCTTTTTGTCAGCTGAACCGGTTAGAGGTACGCCGATTGAGTTGCGGTCAGCCATGCGAATGACCAGTGAATCAATGAGTTGTGAAGTGGTTCCGTTTGCACTGGTATCCAAGGCGACTTTAGCCACTGCTGCAACCGCTTCTTTGCGCCGGAATGCCTGTATTTTATGCATTATATCCAGTGGTAATTCTGCATCTCTTAGACAATATTCCAGGACTTCATCGGGGCGATTTGCCCATTCTTCATCCATCTTCGAAGCATCGACATCGATTTTCTGCATGTCTTCATTATCGGGGAATAGTAACCTTGAGACAAACTTCAGTGTCTCTCTTTGTGGCCTTAGCGCTTGACGTGCTTGCCACCATGCGTCCATTACGCAACGACCTGCTACATTCCAAGCTCTTGCTGTTCCCCTAGTCGGAATCAAAGTATCTCTTCGCCTACCTTGTTCGGTAACAGTTACCCTTCCCCATCCCATAACTTGCGCTCTGAGTGATTTGTTTGACTTTGCAATCAAATTAGCTCTGTCAACAATTCTCCCCATATCGAAATTATCGATATTGTATCCTGTGATTATGTCTGGATCACTTTCCCTAACCAACTCAGTCATCTGCTTCAGTATTGTCTCCTCATCATCTGCAAAGGTGTGACGAGTACGCTCTTCGGTACCCATATCCTCGATTACGGCTGCTGCGCAGAGTATAGTATCGTTAGCGATTGAGGTTTCCAAATCGAATGATAAAATTTTGAACGGAGCAGGGAACGGATCACAATGTGTTACATCATCCATTGTAATATCTAAGCAAACATCAACAGGGTGCTCTGTTTCAACTGTTTCACCTTCAACTGATACGTGCATGGAAAGGTCTCCATCCAAAAAGAAGCGATTAACGAATGGAATATCTCCTGACAAGATTGTCCATTTTGCCTTAAGTGATTCGCGAAGCTTTGGAACCATGAATGGTTGAGCAACATACACTTTCCAAACCGGTTTGATTCCAAGATATGTCCACTTCATTTCTGGTCCGACAATTTCGGTAATTTCCTCATGGCCTTCAGGTAATAGCGGAGTGTTTTGTGAACCCTCCCAACGCCCATGGGGAGTGATTTCAAACCACGGCCTGACTCCCCTAACCCGCAGTAAAACCGATTCGCTCGTGCGTGCACGCGCCCACAATTCCATAATCGTAGAATCATCTTGTGAAACATATCGTCCAGTGATAATCGCCACATCACCGGACCAGCGCATAGTAAATCGAAAGGTCAGTAGGTCAACAACATGTCGATAGTGCGTGTAAAGAGAAATTTCGAACAATCATGTAATAGCGCCGCGCGGTGGTCGACT
>JAKURJ010000059.1 GCA_022452125.1 Candidatus Poseidoniaceae archaeon | reverse complement strand
AGAAACCTGTATTTGGTGAGATATCGACTGCTCGCTGCTAGAACCAGTAACCGGTTCACTGCTCGCTGATGAACACGAAATCTGAGAGTCTGATTCCTTAGTTGTAGAACATGTAATGATCGCTGAATTATCAGTTACAGTTAGCACGCTAGCAGCGTATATTTGTTGAGAAATTTCAGGCATTTCAAAACCTGTTAGTTGTGCATAGACTCCTCCAGCAACATCGTAATCCGCTAAGATTGTCTCTAGCTGGTCATCGGTTCTTACGATATCCAATACGTTTGGATCATACTCAATTCCATCATCGGTAGATGCATCGCTTCCACCACCTAGAGTCCATGTCTTTGCAGTCTCATCGACGTCTCTCCATTTACCGGTTCCAAAGCCATCTTGAGAACCTGAAACAATGACATAGCGATATGATGCCACGTCTGTTCCTATCACATCCTTTGACACAGTGTATACAATTGTATTAGTGTCTTTATCCCCTTCAACTTCTAGTCCTCGAGCAGAAGTTGCACCTGTATCCGATTGAACGGAATATACAGCACCAGGTTCACCTGTTCCACTGATTACAACCTCCCATGCCCAATCAGGATGAATCTCTGCATTCGCTCCTGGTAGCATGTCGGTTCTTCCAGTTTCTGAATCACCTTTATCGACATATATCTGGATAATTTGATGAGAGAAGCCGTTGGATAGAGACCAATAATTGCTAATCTCGCCCATCTCGAAAGTAAATCTTGCATTCCAATCAGATTGTTCTATTTTCACTCCACGAATATCGAATAGATCCATTCCTCCAGCGAAATCACTTGCCATTGGAAGGGTGATTGTTCCATCACCATGACCATCACCGGATGCATCGTCCATTTCAAGCAAAGTCACCCATTCTTCCAATTCAGGCAAAACCATTTCAGAAGGTGCGGGAGGTGCAACTTCGAGGTCAGATTCTGAACTCAAATCGGCCACTACTACCTTGATTCTAGTCGAATATCTTGGAGCTAGGCCTAGTTGTGACCAAGGGATTTGGAATTCATACACCTCATCATGCGCGCAGCCGCCCAAGTTAGAGGAAACAGGGCTTGCCCAAACTTCAGATGACCCTATCACTCCTTTAGCAGACAAACCAATCCATTTCGAGCGCCCATCGTCTCGGATTTCATCGAAGTCGAAACGAATCAAATTCTTTGCAGGAAAACCTAAGATTTCGCCACCAATCGCTGTGCGGAAGTTGGTTTCAGCCTCATTGAAGTTAACCGCATTTGGTTGCATGAAGTATATCTCAACGGCTTTGTCTTCAATCGAGCCATCATCTTCTACATCGACTCTCACATAGACATTATTAGAATCATATCCTATGTGGAATGATTCGATATCCATGCCAGAACCTGTGACTGTGTTTGCATCATAACGGGCTGCTCCATCCCACTCGCCGGGCAGTGCAATTCCGTCAATCATCGGTTCGATTGTTCCACCATATGGAACATCTGGAATGCTTGGATTAGTCCACAAATCTTGCAAATATGGAGGCAATTCTAAATCAATTGCACGGTAAATATTCGATAGATGTACCTTGAATAGAACGTCCCAATTCTCGTCATAACCACTGTCTTGGTCTAAGCCATACCACCAAAACCAGTCACTGCCTTCAGCAATGTACAGGCTTTCCCAAGCAGCAGCAAGACCTGGGTGGTCAGGATTATCTTCTTCAAACGCAACTAGGGCTTTGCGAGCTTCTACAAGGCGTTGCCATCCTAGGCTTTCCTCAGCCTCTCCTGCCCATGTTGAAAGAGTCCCATCGACCCAAGAACCTGTACCGATTGTATCAATTCTAGGAAGGTCTCTCTCTGTTTCTAGGAACTCACCAGGAGTGGTAGTTACGATAGTAGGGTGGGTTTCTAGACGGGAAAACCACTCGTGAACGAATGGGCGTCCGTTGTCATTGTGCTGGAATTCAGACATGAACATCCAGTTTTCTCCGTCCATTGAAACTGTTAGGAGATGCTCAGAAGGGTCTTCTCCTGCATCCAATAGCTGTTGGCGCACATCGTCAACGTATGACACGAAATCGGTTACTGCATCCTCAGGAGTCATCGCACCATAGTTCCAAGCAACACGGTCAGAAATAACACGGTCACGGAATACTACAGCAACTTCGCCACCATCTTCACCGGTAGCAATCCAAGGCATTGCTAGGTTTGCTGCATTGGTTATATCGACATTGTTTCCGTTCATGTCTGTTGACTTCATTAGAATCTCTTCATCAGTAACCATCCATTCGATCCCGACATCAGTTACTGGTTGAACCATAGCTGGGCTAACGGCTTCTTCAGAAGGCCACATTCCGACTGGGCGGAATCCCATTTCGTCCTCGAACAAGTCCATACCTGTTCGCAAATGGTTCTGAACATCATCAGGCCATGGCTGCTTAGTTACTCTAATTCCATCTTCCATTTGCCATCCCGGCATCATCAACAGAGGCAGAATTGGGTGATAGTAAGGAGTCGTTGTCAACTCAACTTGACCCGCTGCTGCTAGTTCACTATACATTGGCAATACATTGCCCATGTGCTCATGCTGTGCATCGATTACATACATCAAATCCGCATGAGTAAAGTTACCATTTTGTTGGAATAGATCGATTAATCCATCATCCCTGTGGCTGGCATCATAATTGCCTAAAACGTAATCTGGAGAGAATTGGTACAGATACCACAAGACCTGCAAATCTAGGAACTCTTGCGGAGGCAATAAGTCATCATCCATGATTGTTGCAGGCTTGAGATTGTGCAATGTCTTGTCATGTAGGTAGGAGTACATTTCAGAGGATGGCTGAACCCATGCATTGGGGTCATCTTCGCTAACATTGTAAATCCAACCGCTATTCCAGAATGATTGGAACTGCATTACGTGCAATTCCCTCTCTGTAGCGTTTGGATAGTCGCCTTCCGTCCATGGCCTCTTTGCGATATCAGTGTGGACATCCAAGGTTTCTGAGCGGTGATAGTCAAGCATTTGTTCCATCAAAGAAGGCACTAGGTTGTAGGTGATTTTAGTCCCGGGATACTTCTCGAGAATACCCGGAGAATCAACGTATTCAGTCATTGCGTGGACTCTAACCCAAGGCATCTCGTACATGTTGGTCAACTTGTTCTTGTAGTAGGGCTGATGTTGGTGGAAAATGATTGCCAAGTTTAGCGCATCATCCACTTTTTCAGGAGTTGAGCGCTCTTCGATTGTTACATCGGCGGGCGTCTGATTTACAAGGTCGCTAGCAGAGTAGAAGTGGCTAAACTGTGAGAAGGAATTGTTCATTGGGAAGGTAGCCCAAACGTTTCCGGCATCCTGCCATTGTCCCCATGCTATCAAATCCATATGGGCTGGATTACCTACATCAGATAGTGGAATTGAGATCTCTGTGACTTTGTTATCACTCCATCCAGCGTGCACATCTGGAGTGGAAATGTCAACCCACTGACCTGAACTATATCCAACAACTCTAGCATATGATGAATCCTCAATCACAACTCCATAATTCGCAGCGAATGGAAGGGTTTTGACCCCATTCCAAGACTTTCCAGTAACAGAACCATCTTCACTCGTGTTTAGGTAGAAGAAAATGTCTGCTCCTTCACTTGGTGAACTTAGGTCTGTACCATCCCATGCAAGGTATAAGTTGCTTGAATCCCAATCCATGTGGAAAGAGATTCCATTCGAATCTGTGCCCATATGAGACTCTGAACTCCAGTCGTTCAGAGAACCATCTACAGTCGCCGCCATAGAAGAAAATGGGACAAGAAGGAAAATCAAAGCCATAAGCATCGCAGTTCGACGCATGTACCCGGCAGAGGGAGTAAACTCAAAGGTTTTCGGCATCACACATCATTTCAATGGCACAGTATACAGGGGTGTTGTGCCACATAACAAGTCTGCCGAACGGCCTTAGTGATGCAGAGGAGTTCATTGATTACATAGTTGATTATGGTGCTTCTGTTTGGCAGGTATTACCGATTACTCCTCCTGATGAACACGGTTCTCCATACGCATCTCCTTCTGCTTTCGCAGCTTGGGATAGTCTTGGTGAATCAGAAGCCCTAGACATGAAAGAGGAATCATACTGGCTAAAAGATTGGCTTCTTTTCGAAGCCCTGAAGGTAAAGTTCGATGGAAAACCATGGTATGAATGGCCAGTTGAATACAGAGACAGAAACCCTTCAGCGCTTGCAGAAATTCATACCGATGCAACTGCCCAAGCCCGATTTATGGGTCGCTGGAAAGAGGTAAGAGAATATGCAAAATCGAAGGAAGTCAGCCTAATTGGCGACTTACCGATTTTCGTTTCTCATGATTCAGCAGACGTATGGGCTCATCGAGAATTGTTCATGTTAGATGAGAAAGGAATGCCACAAGTTGTTGCAGGAGTACCTCCTGATTATTTCAGTAAAAAGGGGCAGAGATGGGGCACAGTGCTGTATGATTGGAATGCTCACAGAAAAGAAAACTGGGAGTGGTGGAAACAAAGAATGGCGCGTATGATGCGCCTTTTCGACATAATTCGAATCGACCATTTCAGAGGTATTCACTCAGCATGGGCGATTCCTGTCAAGCACAAGACAGCTCGAAAAGGAAAGTGGCTAGAAGGCCCGAAAGACGAGTTAATCGAAGCACTAATCGAAGTATGTGGCAGCCATGAATGCATCATTGCTGAAGACCTAGGAATCATTCCAGCAGAGGTGACAGAACTGCGTCAAAGACACAAATTGGAAGGGATGAGCGTGTTACAATTCGCCTTTGATGATGATAACAAAGACAACCCCCACAAGCCGGAAAACATCACTTTTGACCGAGTTGTCTACACTGGAACTCACGATAACAACACGACAAAGGGTTGGTGGAATGAGAAGAAGAGAAAGCGACTCAAGCCATACATGAAGGAAGGTGAATCTGTTTGCCAGACAATGATTCGACTGGCCGTAGAAAGTCCTGCTGGCATGGCCATAATTCCAATTCAAGACATCATGGAATTAGGTTCAGAGGCACGAATGAATACTCCTGGAGTTGCCTTCGGAAATTGGCAATGGAAGTTTAGTTGGGATGACCTATGAGTGATGAAATTGAAATCAGAATTAGCGAATGGGCCGAGATTTGCTCGGCCTTTGCAGACATGTTTGATGGCCTTGGCAAGGTGGATATCTCTGAAGATGTAATTTCCTATCAATCAATTGAGCCACATGTTGCAACAGGAATTTCACTCGATAACAGAGGAAGGCTTCTGGCAAACATGCCTTTACATTCGATAGAAACGGGATTTGATATAGTCCAGATTTCAGGGGACAAAACGTCAATCAAGTTGATTGGAGAATCGACGAGTTATGTCTATCGTATACCTTCTGAGATTCTGAGATCAAGAGACTAAAAATGGGGGATAAAAATGGATTCTACTTTTCGGAAAAGATTGCCTGTATCTCAATCGATTGAGTTTGACCTCAGTACAAGTCAACTCTGGGAATTAATTAGTGCGGAAGAAAATCTGAATGCTAGTCATCCATTTTGTAAGACTAACGAAGCTATTGAATGGGGTGAAGGAAATCATAGCGACAGACTGGTCTATCTCAATGATAGGACGTATATTAGAAAGTTCCAAACATGGGAAGAAGGAAAAGGCTACACCCTTCTAATCGGTAAAGAAAATGGCCCGCAATCCTTTGTTGAGTGGGTTATTGAGGATAAAGGAAATAAATCGAAATTGACGATAACAGTCTATCCTTTCATACTCGCAAAATTGCCAAAAGTCTTGGCTTTTTTACCTCACAAATTATGGGTTCAACCTAGAATGAACTCCTACCTAAGGTCTGTATTGGGAGGGTTTCATCACTATGCAACGACTGGGAATATAGTGCCTACGAATCACTTCGGAAAACATCCTTGGTTTTCCGATTAAGACCAGTAGGCTTCACGGATTGCCTGGTTTGCATTCATGCAAGCAACAACATCTCCTGGACGACTAGGAATCTGCTCATTACCTGCTAGGTGGTTGTAAATTGGCATCACGTTAGACATGTTCACAACACCCCAACCGACTTGTGTACAAGGTGCAATCGGAGACATTGGAGTTGTTCCAGAGGTTGGGTCCCATGTTGAGAAGCTTGGATACCATGCAGATTGGTTTAGTGCGTGTCTAATGTCTGCGTTAGTGATTTGTAAATCGCTGCTGTTGACTAACAAACCGTTTCTTGCATAGTCGTCGGATGCACCGGAAAGCATGTCACCTGCGTCCTCTCTTAGCATGGTAATTACCAGGCTTAGAATCCCTGCTGTGCGTGGAGTTGCGAATGAAGTTCCCGAGGTTACATGGTAGCCATCAGTGTCATCGTGGTTAGGAAGAAGTTGGGTCCAATCAGCAGCAATATCTGGGTAAGAGCCGCTCATGGTCTCCTTTTGGTCATCGTCTTCCTCAGCATATCCTGAGATTCCAATCGACCAAGGTGGACCTGCTGTTGAATCTTGAACTGCAGGTGAAGGCGTGTTGTCTGAAGCTCCTGTGTGAATCTTCTTGTAATCGACAACTGCAACCTTTGTTGCATCTTCAATTCCCGGAACTGGAACGCTACCAATCGGTCCAAATGAAGTTGTGATAATGTCGACTAGTGGCTGATTTGCCGCTGCTAAAACCGCTGCATCTGAGAACCCTTCAACAAAGAAAATCACAGCGTCCGGGTTAGCATCGAGTACAGAACCTGTTACCGCAGTACCGTGCCCATCAGATGGGTCGTCAAGGATTGGGATTTGTGTATCATCATCGGGAGTTGTTCCAATGATTCTAGTTCCAGGGAAGTAGACGATATCTGTGGATGTGATTACGTCCCAGCAGGACTCTTTGTCAGCCTCATAGCGCTCCTGCCAAGTTCCTTCTTGAGTCAGGTCGCAAGACATTGTGACGCCAAGGCCGTCAAGCAGCCAATCTGGGTATGTCTCATTCAGGCGGAATCTGTCGTGGTAGACATTGATCCCGGTATCGATTGGCGCTACAACGCTGTATGCGCCGAATTTCTCTTCCATTACCGGAATTTCAACTTCCTCTTTTGCCTCTTCTCCGAAGCAACCAGCAAGTGAGATACTGGCCATAAGTAAGGCCATCAATACGACCTTGGCGTTATCTCGCATGATAGCCCCAGTCGCTAGGGCATTTTGAGTTTGACCCCATCTATGCTCTTCGCATTTTGACAGAATAATACAGACATTATTAATCGAAACCGTGGATTTTCTCACATGCCAGAAGGACCTGAAATCCATCGTGCAGCGGATAAAATCCGCAAAGCGCTGGAGGGAAAGGTCATCGAAGACATCGAAATTACACTGCCTCAATTCAGTGGTAGAGAACAAGATTTCCTAGGCAAGACTGTCAACAAAGTCGAAGCCAGAGGTAAGGCTCTGTTAATCCATTTTGACTCATTTGTCATGTATAGCCACAATCAATTGTACGGTCGCTGGACAGTCAATCTCAGAACAACTGAAGCCAAAAAATGGAATCGCTCACTCAGAGTTGCACTGACCACTGACAAACACACTTGCAGACTTTGGTCTGCAACCGATATCTTGCTGATGGAGCCATGGGAGCTTTCTGGTCATCCTTACCTTGCGAAGTTAGGACCCGATGTTGTAATTGAGGAAACCACCATTCAGGATTTAGTCGACCACATGAATCAGAAAACTTACCAGAGAAGGAGGCTCAAAACCCTGCTACTGGACCAGGGATTCTTTGCTGGAATTGGAAACTATCTACGCAGTGAAGTCCTGTTTACCTCGGGATTACATCCAGATAGAACGGTTGGCTCTCTATCAGATGAGGAAAAGGAAAGGCTGGCAGAGCAAGCACTATTCTTGTCGAGGCAGTCTTTCCACAATCCAGGTATTACAATCGAACTCGAATTGTATGAAAACTTGAGGGATGTTGGATTTACAAGAGGTCAGGCAAGGCATTGGGTATTCACTCGTAACGACCAGGAATGCCATGAGTGTGGCACCTTAATTGTCCACACAAGACCAGGCGGACGAAGATTGGACTTCTGCCCATCCTGCCAAAATTAAGCAACATGATTGTGAATCAAGTCTTGGAATTTTAGCAGTTAACCATTTGAAAATCTTGAAATAAAATCGGTATTTTACAAAAGGCATGAGTGACGTTTTCATGTGTCCAAACTGTGGAAAACATCCTGCCAAAAAAAGAGTAGATGGTAATTTACTCTGTAAAAAATGCGCTGATATGTTTATTGCAAGTCGTTCGAGAGCACTTGATTATAGCAATAACCACAGATAATAGCGTGTCTGTGATCCAAGTCGGGTAGTGATTAGATAAAACGAGCCTTATGCTTAGAATTAACGAATAATCAATATCTGTAAAATCTATCTTACTCGGATTCAGTAATTTGGATGGTTGTGGATGAACCAATAGACAGGGAATCCCTGTATTTCTCTTCTATAACCGCCAATCGTTCTTCACTGATTTCATAGGCTATTGCAAGATTAGCCAACAAATCTCTCTCACGCTCTGTAAGAACAAAATCCTGAATGGTTTTTCCATATGCTTCAAGATATTTCAGTTCTCCAAGGGAATATTCTTCGGGAATTAATCTACTTGAGCATATATCGATTAGATTGATTATCGGGCGTCTACCGATTATTATCGTTGTGCCCATCAGAACACCACCTAGCATTCCATAACCGATCACGTTTTCCATAGCTTCACTCACAAATACGAACGAAATCGCACCGATTCCAGTAAATATCGTGTTTGTGAAGGTCTTACGCAAATTCGAATCTATTCCAAAGACGGTGTCCTTCAGCGTTGCATGAACGAACATAAGTGCCTCAAATCCAATCGCTGCAGGAGTAATTACGAGAGTGAAACTCCAGATGAAAAAGAGTGCTCTATCCAATGTGGTTGGGTCTGCGCCATATTGGACTCTAATACTATCGGCAAATTCGAAAAATACTCCACCGTTTAAAGCAGGCAACATTACCAATACTGTTACGAAAAATACCACTTGTCCGACTACCTTACCTAAGAATCCGATGTATAGAGAGCGAGATGGTAAGGAACCATATGCCGTACTTCCTTCATTCTCTCGCTGACTCTGCTTCATCGATGCACGCAGGAATATTAGTCCTATGAGAGAGAATATTGGGCCAAGTAAAACTATGCCCCAAGAACCGGCCGGTTCGTCTACAACCGCTCTGTCAAAATCTCTAGAGCAAGTTCCAATTTCTGCTGCATATTGGTTCACTCTTTCAGTTACGGAGCCCCACCAGTTCTTGACTATTGGCTCGCTACCTGCCTCATTGCATATAATCCATGAAGCATTTTCAAAACCAAACCCTTCTTGAGTCCTGAGGAAAATCCATGTAATCAAACCAATAAATGGAATAATATACCAAACGTGTTTCTTTAGTGCATCATTATTCAGAAACTTTAGTTGATTGACCCTGTAATAAACTGGGAATGCAAGATAGAGTAGAATGCTTGTAATTTGAGCAAACATGAAGGGTTCCATCTTCAGTGGGAAAAGTATGTCCCAAAGACCTTGCCAATGTGATGAATAAGGGAAGATTTCCAATGCTAAAAACGAGGCCTTGATGCCTTCACAGAACAACAATATCGCCATGAAGCGATTCTCTACAGAATTAGTGTTAGCCTTGAAGACAAGATACGAAAGACCGATCATCCAAAACAGGACGACTAGAGAGAATATTGCTACAATATGGTAAAAACCATACAAACTTTCTGGAGAAAAGGCGCTGCTATAATACTCAACAACCTTGCTCATGAGATTTTACATAAGATTCAGGGATTTAAGAAATACCCTGTTTTTCTAGTGTTCAATCCAGAAAGAAGTTACTTTGCTCTCAAGTGTGGACGTTTACGAGGATGGATTTTGAGAACATTACAAAGTGAGTTTCCAGAGGTATGCAAGAGCATCGTCTGTACTGCCCTTACCCTCATCAAACATCCCACCTACAATCTCTTCATCTTTGAACAACGTGTAGGTCTTGTGTATTGCATCATACCACAAGTAAGACCCCTCGGGGTGAATATTTACTTTCCAGTGCTCTTTTGCAATCATTACGATTTCTCTTAGCTTATCTAAATCATTAGCATCCTCAAAACTAATCTCTTGTCCATCTACATTTACTGTCGTAATCTGAGGCAAACTAAATCGAACTTTTTCAGTAGTATTTTCACTTTCTCGTGAGGTTTTATGTTGTGGCATCTCATTTCCTAATTCCTGAAGTATGGTTTGACCATGCTTTGATACATTCCTAGTTACTGTTTTAACGATAAAAAGTAACAAGGACATGATAAAACTTAGACCGCAGAAATAAATTT
>JAKURJ010000058.1 GCA_022452125.1 Candidatus Poseidoniaceae archaeon | reverse complement strand
AGAGGTTGAGGCACCAGGAGATTATGCTGAAGCAATTGTTGCAGCAGTACTGTTCCACCTCTTCGTTCTGGTCGCATTCAAGTTGGGAGCATTCCTTGTACTGGGTCTTCTAGAGATGGAGGGCGGGGCTAGTAGGCTATCAGCGCTATCTGGTCTAGCACGCAGAGATCCATTGATTGGTACAGCCATGTTCATCTTCATGCTAGCACTTGCCGGAGTCCCTCCACTTGCCGGATTCATGTCGAAGTTCCTTGTTATCGCTGGCATTGTCTCAACAAGCGTTGGGGAATTGTGGATGAACGGAACCGTATCCTTCTCAGACATCCACTGGGTCTGGTGGCTTGCTCTTGCAATGTTCATCAACAGTGCAATCTCAGTATTCTACTACTTGCGAATTGGAGTTGTGATGTTCCTAGATGTGCCAGAGGAAGGTCGCAGAAAGCCTCTACCTTATGGAGCATCTATCAGAATGGCAATTTGGATTTGTTTGGTTGCAACCATCCTTCTAGGATTATCTGGAGACACACTAATCGATATGTGTTACAGAGCCGCTGACAGCCTAAACTTGGCCTGAATTGAGTCTTAGCCTTCAAGTAGGAAGGGCTTTTCGCTTGACCTATGGGCCGTAGGCGCGAAGAGAAAGTGGACGAGGAAGAACTAGCTCGTCTGATGGGTAATGTAGAGGGTGAATCCTCTAAGATTCGTGTCAAGATGCCTAACACCAAGGTCAACGAAATGTTTGCCATTGCTGAGCAAATCTTGGGTGGTCGCAGAGTTACAGTATTGTGTGCTGATGGCGAAACAAGAATGGCAAGGATCCCAGGGAAAATGCGAAGACGCCAATGGGTTCGCGAAGGTGATTTGATTATCGTTTGGCCATGGGATTTTCAAGATTCCAAAGCTGATGTAAAGCACCGTTACACCAAAACTCAAGCAATGTATCTCTCCAGAAAGGGAGTTCTGCCTTCAGAGGTAGACCTGTTTGGAATGAATACACAAGCAGATGACTTTGATGATGAAGATGGCCTATTCGCCTCTTCCAATGAAGAGGAAGTGTCGGAAGAAGCGCCAGAGGAAGAGGCAGTCGAGGAAATGGAAGATGATGATGACGACGACGAGATCAACGATCTCTTCGGTTGAATTCAAATCTTCAAATCCTAATTGGCTTCAATACTAAGGAGGCCAAATCATGGGACGTCAATCAGATTGGGATGAGGAACTCTCCAAAGATACCAAACAGCGCCGGAATAATCGTAGACGTCGCAAAACAAATGCTGACCAGAATTACATGGATAACGAGTCTTCTGAGTTCATTAAGAGTCTAGAATCATCAAAAGGCACCGGTTGGATGGCTGAGAAGAAATACAAGCGAATGTTCACTGAAATTGAAGAAGGCCTCTCCGGAGTTTTAGGAGACGGTCCATTCGAGTGGGTAGACAGGCGAGTCTTTGATGCGGTTTTTGACCGTCTAACTTTGATGAGTTTGTACAAATTGATGAAATCTGGAATAATCGATACACTAGATTTCCCAATCGCTAGAGGAAAAGAGGCCCACGTGTTCCATGGGACAGGGGAAAGTGGTCCGGTTGCAGTCAAGATTTTCCACACATCGAATGCAGTGTTCAAAAATTTAGTTCAGTACATAGAAGGAGACCCTCGTTTTGGTGGCCTTAAGCGACGACATCGAGATTTGGTTGACATTTGGGTTCGAAAGGAATTTAGAAACTTGTCAAGGCTAGAAAAGTGGGGATTAGCAGTTCCTAAGCCACTTGGAGTTCACAAGAATGTCTTGGTCATGGAATATTTAGGTACCTCAAATGCTCCTTCTCCGCGACTAAGAGATGTGCAAGTAGTAGACCCTGCAGCGGTCTACGAAGAACTGTTGGAATTTTTGGCTGTAACTTGGCAAAAGGCCAACATGGTCCACGGGGATTTTTCTCCATACAACATCATGTGGCACGGTGACAGACCGGTAGTAATCGATGTAGGTCAAGCAGTGGTACAATCCCATCCCAAGAGCCAAGAGTTCCTGGTTCGAGATGTAACTAGACTCGTAGAATGGGCAAATAAAAACGGAGTTGAAACCGAATTAGCAGAAGCAATGTACGATGTCCTCGAGATGGATTTATCTCATGTTGAGCCTGGTGAAGAAGAGGAATAGCCCTTACACATGTATTGAATAAGGGCAGGCTTCACGCCTGATTTATGCGTCAGTCTCTTCCTAGAGTCCCTAAAGACCGTATTGCGGTCTTAATCGGTGCTAAGGGTGCTACAAGGCGTGAGCTTGAACAAGCAGCAGGATGCAAGAGTATCCAGATAGATTCAAACACGGGTGAAATCGATGTTGTTTGGCCTGATGTAGGCGGTTATGACCCTGTAAAAGCACTAAAACTCCCTGATGTCATCAAGGCGGTTGGAAGAGGAATGGCTCCCAGTAGAGCCATTCAGTTGCTCAGAGACGATTGGTTCTTCGAAATGGTAGAACTCAGAGAACACGTTGGAAAGCGCTCAAAGCAACAAAGAAGAATCCGTGCTAGAATTATCGGCTCTGAAGGTAAAATCAGAAAGATGATTGAACATCATACTGGTACTGAAATTTCGATTTACAAATCTACGGTTGTGCTTGTTGGTGAAGGTTATGGTCTTGCAAGCGCAAGGCAAGCAATCGAAATGTTAGCAGGCGGGAGCGAGCATGGAACTGTTCTGAAATTCCTTGAACGTGAAAGAAAGAAAATGCGTCTTGAAGCGAGATCAATCGACTACATTGCAGAAAAGCCAACCTCTGCTGGGACTAGCGATTTCTCAGGCCTAGTACCTGGTTTAGCAGACGTTGCTGATCGAAGGAATCGAAGATTGAAAGCGGCGCAAGTCGACCCTGAAAACGAGGAAGAAGTCCAAGAAATGATGGACTTAGCAGATGATGAAGACGTTAGTTGGGAGGAGGAGTAATCCTTCTCTTCTGATACCAAGCAATAGCTAATCCAGTCAACAATAGGGCGATAATTCCTGGTGCGAAGGATGTGACTACTCCAACACCAGATACCGAAGCACCTGTGACCATCATGTAGTGGTTATTGTTTGATTCATCCCTTTCATCAACCGCATTATTTGGGTCCACCACCAACCGCAGGTCCCACTGTCCTGTGTT
This sequence comes from Candidatus Poseidoniaceae archaeon, assembly GCA_022452125.1. Taxonomy (GTDB): domain Archaea; phylum Thermoplasmatota; class Poseidoniia; order Poseidoniales; family Poseidoniaceae; genus MGIIa-K1. The sequence continues at coordinate 7,263 of JAKURJ010000058.1, read as the reverse complement.
AGGGACGACATAATTCCAAATGATTAGTTCACAAGTACACTCATCTGAAAGGTTGCCACCTTCAATCAATACTGTTTGCATGGTAGTCCAGTCAACATCTGCACTTCTATCGGCTGGTGCGGCCTGAAGATAAACGGTAACTGCTCCACCATATGCTTGATTTGCCTCTAATAAGCTGGTAATCTCGATTTGTCCATTTGTGTCCCCCGGTCTGGCAACTAGCCTGTCGACGCCGGTTTCACTAGCGTTCCATGATAAATCGAGTCCAGGTAAAATCTGGAATGCGCTTGGAATTGTTACCAACTCATTCCCTGCCTCATCGGTTACGATTGCTCTGACCATCAGATACTGTCTTGATTTTGTAGCCCATGATGACAGTCCCATTGTTCCCTCAAGTCCTGTAACTCCGAGGTCTATCCATCGCCCTGATTGGTCAGGAGTTGCCCCGACTCCATTTAGGTCAAATCCGTACTGAATCTTGGAATTGTCAAGATCAATTCCCGAGCCTAAATCTTGAGCTGAAAACGATATATTGACCGGTCCAACATGGCTCGTGCTTATTTCATCCACAGACCAACCTATTCCTTCTGGTTCGGTTATGTCCACCTTGATGTCTACGGTATTGGCAGAGCCGACATTTCCTACTTTGTCCACAGCACGCATCAAAATCTGATGTTCACCTTCAGCGAATGTCAATGTCGTACTAGATGTTGTAACGTCGCTCCAAGTGCCTTCTTGCTGGATTTGGACATAATCCAAACCAGAGCCACTTCCGTCATCAGTAGCACTATCGAATCCTGAAATGGTAATTTCAGTGCTATCGCTCCACTCGCCTCCATCACCAATAATCGGTGTGGTCATTGTAGGAGCGGTTCTGTCTATTCCAATGAACATCGTTTTGCTTGCTGAAAGCCCGGAACCGTCCCAAACTGTCAACCTTGGATTGTAAGTTCCTTCTGCGATTGCCCCAGTATTCCAGTCCCATCCATAAGCCAGTGTTCCCGGACCGTCATCCGAAGGAGTACCAGGTCCCGGTACATTTGCTAGACTTGCATGTGTGAGGTCATCGTCACTAGCAGACCAAGTAAATCCTAGAGTTCCATTAGCATCTAGGGCATACCAAGCACGGTCCAACGCAGTTGTTCCGCTACCATACCCGGAATTAGACAATGCGAATGATGTGATTACAGGGACTTGATTGACGATATTGAATTGCCCACTAGAAGACCAAACCGAGAAGTTTCCAACACTCGAATCCCATGCTCTAGCTCTAAACGTCCATGTGCCATTTTCATATCCTGTCGTATCAACGTGTTTGAGCCATGGCGTCGATGTCAGATTAGCGACTTCATCCCAATTGGTTCCGTCGCTAGAAATATCGATTTCAATACTTGAAATCGCTCCATTACCGGTTGAGGAAAAACTCAGTGTGTACAAGCCCTTTACGTCTTGGTTTTCAGTAGGGCCATTTGCGAATACTAATGTCAACTCGCTATCGGCATATTTTACGACCTTTGAATCAGGTAAAAACACATCACCACTTTGCCCAATAGTCATGATAATCACGACCAATAGCACCGAGATGAAGCGCCTCATCAATTACCTGACAACACCCTCCGCCCTTGAATGCTCGCATTGCAACACCCCCCTTCGGGGTGTGTTGCGGGTTTGGAATAACCATCCGAACCCTTTCTAGGAGTCGGTTGTTTCAAGTGCTACCCCTGTCCTCTTGTAACTATGGCAAGGTCTGTTTTGACTGGTATTGTCCTCGCGATGCTGATTGTCTCAGTAATGCCAATATCTGTGAATGCAGAAGATAGTGGGGGAGTACAAGCCTCTGAGTCAACAGTTGCAATCTCTCCTTCAAATCCTGTTGAGGGTGGCTCGATTACAATAACGCTCACCCTATACAACTCAAATAATTTTGAAGCTGAAGATGTGATTTACAAATTCTATTGGAATGGCGTATCATCATCACAATTGATTACAGCAAATACAGTTGACATACCAGCAGAGTCCACTGCAGATGTGCAGATTGTAAAATCTGGATTAACTGTTGGTGAACACAAAGTTTGGGTCGCATTCGAGTATGCAGACTCTGGTGAACAGATTTTCTTCTCAGAAATTATCGTTAGTGGCCTGGCGGACTTGGAAGTAACTACAATTTCAACTAGCCCTGTTGATGTTCAATCTGGAGATGATGTGTTAATCTCAACTGAAGTTTCCAACACAGGTTCACAGGATGCTGATGCTAGCAGATTGCAAATCAATTTGGAATCTCAGAGTGAAATTGTGAACGTTCCTGCATTACTTGCGGGTGAAAGCACTTGGGTCAATCACACGATGACTGCTCCTTCGTCCGGAACCTATGACTTCACTGTAACACTTGACCTCGACGATGCTGTGATTGAAGCAGAAGAAGACAACACATTCACCTCTTCTCTAACCGTCAATCCCAGAATGGATGTTTCCCACCTAGGAGAATTGTCTGTTTCTGTAGAAGAAGGAGCACTTCAGGGCCCGTGGGCAATATCTGGAACATTGATTCGTACCGCAGGAGACGGAGTTTCTGAAGTTCCAATGAGAATTGAAGTTAAGGATGATAATGGAGTAAATATCCCATTACCGACATTCTACGTGAACATTAGCGGTGGAGAAAATGCACAACAAGCATGGTCCTTCGACCTATTGTACACACATGTCTCCGGTCTATCCGCTGGCAACCACCAAATTACTGCTGCAATAGATCCATATGGTACAGCCAGCTTCATTCAAGAGAGTACTGAAAATGATAGAATTAGTACCTATTTTGACAAGTTCGATATCCCAGACGTTTCTGTTGATCCGTTCGCAGTTCCATCGAGAAATACAGTCAACAGCGGAAGTAATGTCGATTGGACGGTAGCAATTACCAACACAGGAGATGTCGAAGTCAAGGGCAAGTTGATTTACACATGGGAAGGCCAAACTGTAGCAGAAAACTCTCAACCAATTATCACAATTCAAGCAGGTGACACTTACATTTGGCAAAACACACTGCCTACAGAAAGTGGCTCACATATTGCTGAATTCGAGGCGCAGTGGATTCCTTTATCCGGCTCATTCGATGAAAACCCTGGCAACTCGTTTGCAAATGGTAGTGTCGAAGTTAATGCTCAACTGAGGCTCTCCTGGTCTATGACTTCAATGGAGTTAGTCGATTCAAATCAAGAACCGGCAGAGTTCCCATTGATGGCTGGTGATGAATACACAGTCTCAATCAAACTCGCTTCACAAGAAACAGGAACAGTGACTTATTCGTGTGAAAATGAGTTGGGTGAAGTATTTGCTACAATACCGGTTGTGATTACTACTGGTGGCCAAATCGTAACAGTTGAATGTACATTCACAGCATCTGCGCCTTACACAAACATCAATCTAATTCCGAATGAGACAATGGTCAGCTCCACACAATCTTGGAATTGGGATTCTAAGGAATCTAGCAACAATGTTGCAGACGACGCAGGGAGTATGACATTCCAGACCGCTGGAATGATCGCAGTTATTTGCGTGATTCTGATCGCAGTACTAATCGCTGCAGTAATTTTGACTAGAGAAGTGGAAGAGGAAGTCGAACGTGATATCTTCGATTATTGTCCTGCTTGTGACGGTGAATTGAAGGGAGGAGAAGACCGCTGTCCTTGGTGTTCATTCAATCTCAAAAAGGCAAGGAAGCAATTCCACGACTGTGAGAGTTGTGGCGAGTCTATACCAGACTTGCTCGCAAACTGTCCTTACTGTGGTGCTGAACAAGACACGTCCAAATTCTTTGAACAAAGAGAAAGAAGAGTCTTCGAGAAAGAAGAAGTTCCACTTCTTGAAGAAGAAGAAATCGATCCCGAAACCATTCATGCAGCTGGATACGAAGGGTTCGATGAAGCGGTCAAAGAATTCGGATATGACGCTGATGATTTGGAAGACCATTGGGATGAGAACATCGCTAGAGCTGAAGCAGAAGTCGAGGCTGCATACGATAGAAGAATGGCAGATGAGGATGTCGAGCTTGATGAAGCAGAACCACTCACAACCGTTACTACAACACTCAAGTCTATCGAAGAAACATTCGAAGGACACGATATTGACGCAATCCTAGAGAATAAGGACATCAAGGCTCACACAGATGATGGAAGCGAATTATCTGCTAGCGATGCAGATATTCGTGGCAAATTGTACGAAATCACCGGAGAAGATGGTGTAATGCCAGGAGACGAGGTGCAAGTCGGAATGGGAATCCAAGACCGTTCACTGGCAGGAAATATTCTGCCGGATGACGCATTGGATTTCTCTTTCGATGATGAAGAAGCTGACGAGTTGAATCCTGCCGCAGCGGCGGCTGCTGAGAACAAGAGGCGTCGTGGTGTGAGAAGGCGCTCCAAGAAGGTGGAAACCGCTGAATGTGGTGCATGTGGCGCTGACATCCCTGTCGATGCTAGTGAATGTTCAGTTTGCGGTGCTAAATTCGAGTAAGATGCCTGTCAGTACTCATAGGGTTCGTCATCGCTAACGCTCGGCTGACCCTCTTGACTTCATTCAGGCAAAGCGTTCGAAACAAAACGTATGCTTCAAACCATCGAGGGGTGTCATTGATACATTGGTGATGTTTCGGGTAGCGTGATGAGGCCGAGGCCAGCAATGTCTGCTTTCATGATGTTAGCCATTCTAATGGCTTCTAGCATGGGCTGTATTGGATTGGTTCCAGCACGCGAGTTTATGGAAGATTTGCGACCAGAGGCTAGAATGATTGATGTCAAGGATAAGATCAATGCATCGCATGTATTTACTACTGATATCACAGATGTTCAAGGAAGCACCACATATTCCACAAGTCAAACATTTGAAGTTGATTCAGATGTGGTTGAAATCAGCGCATACATTTCTGCAGCTATGCCATTAGAGTTGATTCTACCAGGAATCCCAACCGATGTCAGGTTTGTAAGAGCATCATTGACCGATGCAAACGGAGACCAAGTTTGGTTTGAAGAAGTAACCGAAACCGAGAGAAAAATGGTCGCAACTTTCCAGCAACCATTGGCAGAAGGAACCTGGACTCTATCGGTTGATGCAAGAGGATACGGAGAAGAAGTAGCAAACCTCTACAAAGATTCATTCCAAGTTCTGATCAAGATTGAGCGCAAGTGCTGGGAATACCCTAACGAAGAAGGATGCGCATACGACTAGACTAAGCTTGAATCACAAGCATAGCGTCTTGAGCAACTTTCGCATTTGCCTTTGCGATTGTGATTTCTTTCAGCCCCACCTTGGACCATCAATCGTTGAACTTCTTTGACTGCAGAGAATAATTGGTGCTCGTTTTCGTCATTCCAATCGATTGTATGTAGATTTTCAGAACCATATTTCAGAACGCCATAAGGAGGTTTTCTTCCGGTTGTTGATTCGACAAGATGTAAGTACGCCAATAACTGCATTTTGTGTGATTTGTGAGGCTTTTCTGGAATTTTTCCGGTCTTTTGTTCAACCGGTATGAATTCACCATCCACAATTACAATTTGATCTGGCCTACCTCTAAGTCCACTCAAATCATCGACAAGTAATCCTGCAGTAGCTTCATCATCTGAATAAGCAACATCTGTATTTTCGTCTAATCCAGCATTTATCCTTGCGACTTCTAGGGCATTATCTGCTAGCAGGGCTCTCTGTAATTGCCAAGAAGCAAGCAACGTCCAAATCATTGCTACTGTGACAAGAATAAATCCAGCCTGCTCCTTGTCTTCCGCCCACATTAATCCAATCGCATGTAATCCGAAAATCGTGGCGCCCATTAACAAACCTGCTTCGACTCTGCCTCCTTGTCTCCAGCCTCCAATGAAACCGTAAGGTTGCAGTGTTCGTGGGATGGCTACTTCGTCAAGATTTTTCAAATCCTGAAGCTCAGGAGATTTTTCGATTGGTAAATTAATCCACTTTCTCCAAGGAAGATAAATCGCAAGAAGGGCAGCAATTAACCAAACCACGGATAGAATCGACAAATAGCGAGATATGTCGATCGGAGTTCTATCATCGGAGATGTTTGTGAAGATAATCGCATCTGTGACAAACATTACCACAATTGTAAACCACCACGACCAGATGATTAACGCCCTGCGCAAATCGTTTTGTTTCAGTTTGAAGTTCTCGACCTTTTGATGAATTTCCGCATGCTTGATGCGACCCTTGTCTATTGCTTTACCTCGCCCAGTCTTTCCATCTCTGGCAAGAGACCATGACAAAGGACAGTATGCATGTCTTTCGAGGTCACTAGCTGAAACGTGCAGAGGTTTGCCAGATTCATCCCGCCAAAAACCATCATCGCTTTCATCAGCGATTACAAGGTTACTGGGGGGCATATCAGACAAAATAGAACCTCCTACATTAGACGTAGAGGATGCGTTGCAATCAAGGTTACCCCTACTAGTGTTAGCAATCTGTTCGCATTACTGCGTCACATCTACATGTTTTAGCCCTACGAAGCGGTTATTTAGGGGGGGCTGGTGGCCCGAATGCTGGAGTCATTACTATGACAGAACTTCTAGTCGACCGTGAGACATACGAGACAAACGCCGTTCACATCGGTACTCAACAAAAGAGTGCAGATATGGCACAATTTATCCAAGAGGTTCGCTCAGATGGACTTTACCTAATCGATGTAGAAATCACAGATAACAGAATCCGTTCCATTTCCCAATTCCTTAACCGCTACAACCCTGCAAACATCATGGTTGTTAGCGCTCGCCAATACGGACAGCGCCCAGCAAGACTGTTCGCTGAAGCAATTGGCGCAAACGCTGCTGTTGGAAGGTTCATTCCAGGTAGCCTAACCAACCCTGCTCTACGCTCCTATGTTGAGCCAGATATGCTATTCGTAACAGACCCTGCAGCAGACCAACAAGCTCTGCGTGAGGCAGTTAACTCCGGACTACCAATCGTTGGTATTTGTGACGCGAACAACAACTTGCGCAATGTAGACCTAGCTCTACCAGCAAATAACAAGGGTCGCAAATCACTTGCTCTACTATACTGGATTCTTGCTCGTGAAGTGCTAAAGGCACGTGGCGAGACTACAGATGAGGCATGGGCTGAGGCTCAAGACCTAGAAGAGTGGGAAGCTACTTTCTTAGCAGAGACTCACCCCAAATGGGTGATGAAAGATGAGTGAGTTCATCTTACCAAAACCAGGACAATGGGACGGCGAGGCTCGCCCGTTGTTTCTTGCACCGATGTCAGGTG
>JAKURJ010000057.1:7028-10653 GCA_022452125.1 Candidatus Poseidoniaceae archaeon | reverse complement strand
AAGTTCCTGGATAGGTGAAGTGAACGTTTTCGAATTCAACGGAAGTGATTGCTCCTTCCAACTCTTTCGCATCCTCCTTGTCGGTAATGGTAGGCTCTAGGTCGACCAAAGCAAACACTCTCCTAGCGCTTGCTTCACCCTTCTGTAATTGGTTGACAAGCATTCCAAAGATGAACATAGGCATTGTCATCCTTGTTGAAATCAATAGGAAAGTTACCAATTGTCCAGTTGTGATATCTCCGGACTTAGTTAGATAGCCACCTACAGTAACCAGCAAACCAAACGCGATTCCAGCAATTCCATACAAACCTGGCAAGAATCGGTTTCTATCTCTGCTCGCTCCAATGGCTTGGTCTCTGTAAGCTGTTGATTCTTCGTCAACACGGTTTGCTTCCCAGTCCTGAGCATTGTATGCCTGAACGACCGAGATACCAGAAATTATGTTCTCAAGTACCGCTGTAATGTCTCCAGTGGATTCTCTTTGCTGGCGGTATTTTCTCTGAACACGAGTCGAAAATAAGTAGACTAGAGGGATGATCAGCAGGAGAGGTGCAAATAGCACCGCTGCCAACTTCCAACTCATCAATACTAGAATCAAAAATGCTGTACCAAATGTTACGATGATTCGAATAATCGAGGTTGATGCATCGCTTATCACGTCCTCTAGTTGATTTACATCAGCCGAGAGGACGCTCATCAGTTGACCAGTTTGTCGCAAATCATAGTAAGACGCTTCCATTTCGATTAGCGAAGTTGTAGCGTCAAGCCTGAGGTCATGCTGAACCTTGTAACCAAGAGTTTGCCAACAGTATTCGCTGATACCTTGGAATACCGCAAGACTTGCGAAACCTAGGAAAATGAGTAGACCGTATCCTATAGCGAGGTTATCGGTAATCAGTGGGAAGATTGTGTCATCGAGCAAATCTCGCATGCTACCGAATGTTCCCTCTGTGTCATTTCCCGCATAGTAGTCGACTGCGAATCCAATGAAAACGAATGGAAGTAGGTCAGCAAATCTTGCCATACCGTTAGCCAAAATGCCTGTCAGAGCACGCTTTTTGTAGTTCATACCGTATGGTATGACCCTCCAGATTTGCTTACCCAATATATCGACCTTAGAAGCATTCAACTCTTCTGGAGAAAGATGGTCATACTGTGCAGCCCTCGGATTACCTGCTCCCATATACTGGGCGTTAAGCCTTGACATTATGAAGGTGCGTAAAATCATAACATTCATCCCCTACTCTGTGCAACATAGTAACATGCGTGCTATGGCCCTTGTCGGCTTGCTGATTTTATCCTCGTTCAGTTCTGTTGCTGCTTGGCAACCTCAAACCGGGCAAGGAGAGAGTATTGGATTAGCGAATGGGGATATCGATTCTATACCAATCGAAGAGATTCCAAACATCCCTCAACATGGATTTTGGATACTTACACGCGAATACCCTGTCCCCTCTGAATGGGTACATGATTTGGCAGATGCTGGCGTTGAATGCTGGTCTTTCTTGCCGGACTCTGCATTCCATTGTGAATTGAATGGACACACTCCTTCGGAATTAGCAAAGCTCGAAGTCAATGGGATGGTCAAAATGCCTCCTTCAGCAAAGTTGCACCCCCATCTAATGCCTTCACTGAAAGGCGAGATGGAGTCTTGGTTCATCACAGAAGGAATGGGAATAATCAACGTAGTTCTATCTGGAGACAGTCTGCCTGAAGGCATCTATGAGCGAAGTGACATTGAGGTTCACTCCCACAGTTGGAGATGGGCAACCGTCGAAGTTAGAATCAGTGGCGTGAACTGGCTAGCTGAGCAATCTGAAGTTGAATGGCTCGAACCAAGGTTCGAGAAGGTGATTCTGAACGATGTTGCAGACGAAATTGTCGGAGCTAATGTCCTTTGGAATGCTACACAAATGGCTGGAATTGATTCAGCCTGGAATGCATTAGACGGAACGGGAATCATCGTTGCAGTCTCTGATACAGGGCTTGACAATGGAGTGAATAATACCAATATGCATCCTGATTTCAAGGACCATATTGTAGGGATCCACGCATATGGTATCCCATCCACATCTCAGCACCTAGCTAACGCACCTTACAACGATGGTGCATCTGACCTAGACTCTGGTCACGGAACCCACGTTGCTGGTTCTGTATTGGGAGATGGAACACAATCATCTGGTGCGATTACAGGTATTGCACCTGAAGCAAGGCTGTACATGCAAGCGACCGAAGTATGGACAGACTGGACTACATTTGTAGAGAATAACTACGGTTACAGTGACGACTACACACTGATGGGTATTCCTGATGACCTGAGATACATGTTCGATGATGCTGCGGATAATGGCTCACACATCCACACAAACTCTTGGGGTTCTTCAGTCGCAGGACAATATACAACCAGTTCAATGCAAACTGATTACTCAGCAAGAAATCACAGTGGAATGCTTATTCTATTCGCTGCAGGTAACTCCGGAACTGATGCGAACAGCAATGGAGAAATCGACCACGACAGCATGGGCTCACCTGCAACTAGCAAGAACGTGCTAACAGTTGGTGCATCTGAAAATGACCGTGGAACCCAAATCAGTTCCCAGTGGGGAAGTTGGTGGCCAGGTGATTATCCAACCAATCCAATCAATTCCGACAAAATTGCAAACAATAGCGAAGGAATGGCTGCATTCTCAAGCCGAGGTCCGGTGGATGATGGTCGATTGAAACCTGATGTTTCCGCACCGGGAACATTCATTCTCTCGGCAAAGAGCAGGTCTACAAGTAGCACTGGATGGCTAGCGCATACCAATTCCGATTACACATACATGGGTGGAACCAGCATGGCTACACCGATTACTGCGGGTGCATCTGCACTGCTTTACCAGCATCTGATGGACAATTTGAATCACACCAATCCTACTAGTGCGCTAGTTAAGGGAATCATTGCAGTAAGCGCTCACGACATGGCTGGACAATATGGATCATCAACCAATGGAGCTGGCGAAACTGCACCAAACAATCACGAAGGATGGGGTCTACTAGACCTAGATAGAGCAGTGAATACGTCATGGGTAGACAATGAGTCGGTCAATACTGGAGATTCCATAGGTTGGAAATTTACGGTCCCAAATGGAGCACCAGACCTGAAGGTAATGGTATCATGGACCGACCCGCCAAGCACACCTTCTGCATCTACAAACCTAGTGAATGACATCGATTTCGCAGTCAAGGACCCAAGCGGGAACTGGGTAGAATATGGAAACAACTTGGATAACCTGATTGGAACCACTATTTCTTCTCCAGCAGCGGGTCAGTGGGAAATACATGTCAATGGAACAAATATTCCAACAGGGCCTCAACACTTCTCAATGGTTATCGATGCACCTTATTCGATGATCAACCTCTCTGCAGATGCTGATGGTGATGGGTTCATCGACACTGTCGACGATTGTCCAAATACTGCTGGTTCATCTACGCAGGACCAAACCGGTTGCCCTGATGGTGACGGTGACGGATGGTCAAATGTTGGTGATGCATTCCCTAACGAAGGCACACAATGGGCAGATTCTGACGGTGACAACTTCGGAGACAACCCAGGAGGCCTCCGCCCAGCCTCGTGCACGTCTGT
>JAKURJ010000057.1:0-7018 GCA_022452125.1 Candidatus Poseidoniaceae archaeon | reverse complement strand
GCTGATGCATGCGCATCCACGTGGGGGAATTCCACATTGGACCGAAATGGCTGTGTGGATGAAGATGGTGATGGACAGTCCGACCTAAACGATGCTTTACTCAATGACGATACACAATGGCTAGACACCGATGGTGATGGCTACTATGACAATGCTAACCCTGCAACCAATTGGGACGACTGTCCTACCGTATGGGGAGACTCAACTATCGACAGACAAGGTTGTGTAGATACCGATGGTGACGGGGTCTCTGATGATAATGACCCATGGCCTAACGACCCATCGAGGTCCATTGACACTGATGGTGATGGATTTGCAGACAGCGAGGATGACTGTCCGAACTTCGCTGGTAACTCGACATGGATACTCGTAGGATGTCTTGATGCGGATGGTGATGGAAGAACCGTAGAACACGATGCATTCCCTAGTGACGGCACACAATGGAATGACACTGATGGCGATGGCTTTGGAGACAATCCAAGTGGAACGTTAGCTGATGATTGTCCGAATACTTCTGGTGATTCATGGCAAAACGGCACACTAGGTTGCCCTGATGATGACGGCGACGGATGGTCGAATGGAGAAGACCGATTCGTAAATGATTCATCTCAGTGGCACGATGTTGATGGTGACGGCTTTGGAGACAATATTGGAGGAACCAATCCTGATTCATGTCCTACCGAAGCAGGCAACTCAACTCAAGGCGGAGTCCTAGGATGCCCGGATGCCGATGGTGACGGATGGGCAGACTCGATTGATGACTTCCCTAGCGATGACACTCAACATTCAGACCAAGACGGTGATGGATTCGGAGATAATCCAACCGGAAACAACGCTGACGATTGCCCTCTAACTTACGGTAATTCGACTATCGACAGACTAGGATGTGTCGACACAGATGGTGACGGATACTCCGATATCAACGACGACTTCCCACTAGACCCTACTCGATACCTAGATTCCGATGGTGATGGTTATGATGACTTTGAAGATGATTGTGTATACACTCCTGGTACCTCAACCAATGGTTCACTTGGTTGCTTCGATGCAGACCAAGACACATGGGCAGATGGTAACGATTCATTCCCAATCGACCCAACTCAATGGAATGATACAGACATGGATGGTTACGGAGATAACGCAAATGGAACAAACCCGGATGCTTGTCCGACTGTATTTGGTAACAGTACATCCACGATTCTAGGTTGCCTTGACTCAGACGGGGATACATGGGCAGATTCAATCGATGTATTCCCAAGTGATGGAACCGAATGGGTAGACGATGACACCGACGGATTTGGAAACAATATCGATTTCTGTCCGGCCACTCCAGGAACCTCGACTAACGGTACAATTGGATGTGTTGATACGGACGGAGATTCGTGGGGAGATAACAGTGACTTCTTACCAGACGATTCCTCGCAGTGGCTCGATTCTGACGGGGATGGCTATGGCGACAACTTAGGTGGAACCAATGGCGACAACTGTCCAAATGAGGCTGGAAATGCAATTTATGATTTGATTGGCTGCCCAGATAATGACCAAGATGGGTGGTCTAATTCTGGAGATGCATTCCCTGATAGACGTTCACAATATCAGGACACAGACGGTGATGGCTATGGAGACAACAATTCACCCGGTGCTGAATTAGCAGACCACTGGCCAAATGACCCACAGAGAAATACAGCAGAAGTTTTGCTTGAGTGCGACCCTTCAGAATTCAAGCTCGATTTGGCCTTAGACCCAAGTATGACCTTCACTTGTTCTGTAACTAATCTAATCCAAAACGACCTAACGGTTCGCATGGAATGGAAACCACTCAATGCAATTGATGCCGGAGTTAGAGTGCATGTTCTCGTAATACCGGGTAATGGAACTCAATCGGTAGCATTCTCTGGATATATGCTAGAGAAGGGCGACATTAGTTCTGTTATCGAAGCATCTGAGCCAGGCGCTTCATCGTCTATGGCATTCACTTCAATCCAAATCAAAGCAATCAATTCCGATGATGGTGATTCTTTTGATGAGATTCTAGACAAAGCGAAGGATGTGCCACATATCCAGGAAATAATCGCTGTCGGCTTAGCGATCCTTCTAGCACTGTTCCTAGCGATGAATGCAAGGCGAAATGCGCGTAAGAAGAAAGCGGAGAGAAGACGACACCTGCAGCAAAGAATGGCAAGCGCATTTGTGATGGATGAGCATGATCGTCCGGGAAGATTCCCACCTAATTGAGACCGAATTGGCTAAGAATAAGACGCCCTCGGATGGTTTACTACGCGGATATGGTGAAGTGGTTATCACCTGAGGTTTCCAACCTCATGTCGTGGGTTCGATTCCCGCTATCCGCACTCCGAATCTAATCACATCTAACGTGCGATAGCTAATCAGAAATCGCATTAATCCTAATCCTGTATTTAGTATACCTGTGGAAATTTAATGTCAAGTTAGGTATTGGGGTTGCACATGGCAGGGAAGATGGTTGCTGCGTTTCACGCACTGCTAATCTTGTCTTTTGCCCTTACAGGCTGCATTTCTGAGAATAACAAATCCAACTACTCTAGCGACAGTAGTGGCAGCGAAGTTCCAGATTATTTCGAAGATGGTATATTCACCTGCATTGATCATGGTAATCTAACACGATGCTGGCAAACCCATATCCCTGAAAATTTAGACCCTACAATTTCTGTTCCACTAATTGTTGACATGCATGGATTTGGCTCAGATTCAACTGAACAAAAGCACATGTCAGCTTTTGATTCGATTGCAGATGATGAAGGCCTGATTGTTGTTTATCCAGATGGAGATTCTAGTGTTGACAAACTAACAGGTAACGTAAACCAGGCGTGGAATGCTGGGTGGTGTTGCTCTCACTCGGTTAACGAAGATATTGATGATGTAGGCTTCATCGAAAAAATGATTGAAGTTGTAATTGAAAAATACAATATTGACACGAACAGAATCTATGCATCTGGGTGGTCTAACGGCTGCGCTATGTCACAGAGACTAGCTATGGAATCAAGCCACATCTTTGCAGCAGTTGGATGTATGTCGATGTACCTGCTAACTGAGCACACAACAAGTTATTCTCCAATACCAATTATGGAAGTGCATGGCTTCCTAGACCAAGTCGTTCTTTACGAATCAACTGTGATGAGTGTACCATGGAATGAAGAAATGTGGAAAAACCCTGAGGCTTACGATACAGGGGCAATTGAGAACATTTTCGAGTGGAGTGAACTAAACAACTGTACTGGAGGATTGGAAACTTACCTAACAAACGCCCTATACACAATTCAAGGGTTTTCTAATTGTGAAAATGATGCTCAAATCCGACTTATGACAATCTATGCCGCCCAGCATAATCCATATGCTAACAACCCTATGAATGATGATTATGTTGTGTTCCAAGGGACCCAAGGTTTGGTTCAATCAAGTGAAATTGTTTGGGATTTCATTAGCCAATTCTCAAAATAGTTTCATAGAGATACGGATAACTTGCTATTTCTCAACTATAGCATGTCGTTGATTATACATTACAATATGTTGAAGTGGTTTGCAATATGCGCGAAGCGCATGAGTCGTCGAATATCTGCGCTGGCCCTCACAACTCTGTTCGTCATCGCTGACCAAACTCCTGAAATTCGTAACATGAACGAGATGTGATTGAATGGTAGATGCAGCAGTAGGGGAACTAATTGCCGCTGCTGGTCACGCTATTGTTGAAGACAATGAATTCTTCAAAGAGAAGAAGAAAGGGCATCAATTCCTGAGAGTATTGTACTATCTAGTTCCAATGTCAATACTAACTGGGATTTACATCTGGATTGCTTATTATTAGTTCCAGAACGCATCATCTTCCCAAGGAAGACCTACAGCAATACCAAGGATTTCTAGGACTACATAGTTGAAGAATAGGTATCCAAGAATTGCAACGGTGAATGCAAGCAAAGATGTGTTGATCACTTTCCTTCTCTCTCTTTTCACATCATCAAGAGTGCACACACCTTGATTCCTGAAGTATGAAACTAGGCCTGCTGATACCAAAATCCCTGCAATAATCAACATAGTTGGCCTGAACCACCAATAACCATCCTTGCCCCAATACAGAGTATCAGAAAGCGCAGCAGCGGTTGATACTGATGCTAAGCCGAACATCACCATGACGACAGATGGCAGGCAACACATGGACGCGACGATGGCTGAGGATGAAATCCACTTCCACAATCCCTTGTCCATGTTATCACCTGAAGTTCATCATTAATCAAAGGGTGTATTTTGTGTTACAGATTATTTCTGACCGTTTTACATCCAACACTGAAATCTGGATTTTGCTTCATCGCTTCTGCCGTAGCATCGAGTAAATCATCCTCAGCAGTCTTTGGGTTTAGTCCAGCTTTACGCCAGGAGACTGAAATCATCAGGTCTTCGTGGATGAATGATTCAACATTGTATTCGTTCAAATTAATGTCTCTTGGATTAAGGTGCATTCCGAGTTTTTCGGCCTTTTGAACCGCTTCTTTTGCAGTCCAAGTTTCAATTGCTATTTTTGAATTTTCAATTAGAAAATTCAACTCTTCACCCTTGGCCATCATGTCGAAAGCGTTGGTCTGAATTTCTCTATCTTTTCTCTCTGCATCTATGCCAATCCAATAGCCTGGCTCGATGAGCGCACATACCGCCCAATTCTCGCAATGACCGATGCTTATTCCCGGAAGTGGCTCATTTCTCCAAACACCGTTTATCCATGACAAGTATGGTGCTCGATGCTCCGTGCGAAGGACTTCAATCAAGTCAAGAGGAATATCCCAGTGCTCCAGACACCTCTCCAGAAGAAGGCGTCCAGAATTGTGGTCTGCAAGTCTTTTCGCTGTTGCTCTAGGAATATCTTCGGAGAATATGCTCTTGCAATCCCGAATAGGCATTCTTGCTAGCATCATCTTAGGACCCTCTATTGGATCCATTATTTCCATCATCTCACCTCGACAGGCTGAATCTTTGGTCTTCTGGAACTTCGCCCATCGCTTTGAGTCTCAATCCCTTGAGCGACAATACTGGTGCATCATCGTCTCCGACTACTACTACATCGTGAACAGTTACTCCTGCATCTTCACTAGCGACCTTTACAGAACGGACACGTAGTCTCTCATCTGCATCCGGAACTCGCAGCATGGTCGACCATTCAATTCCAATTGGTAGGCTTGAGAAGCCATCGCTTTCCATAGCTGCTAATCCTGCATTTTGGAATCCTGCCTCAATCAACATAGGTAATGCATCGAGCAGAACTTCTTCACCTTCACTCTCCAAAGCGAATTGGTCAGTAGCAGGCAGTTGATGGCGCATCAATGCTATTCCATCAACTCCACCCTCAATTCCACGCAGTACGCCTCCATGTGACTGGAACCTAGGGCCGTGGAAGTATCTTAGGTAGATGAAACTAGAATGGTGTTGTAATTCACCATCAGGTGGAGTTCCAATCGCTGGCAGTGATTCGACTTCACTTTGTAGGAAGTCGCCCATATCGTCGCTAGAAGAAACCAATCTTACCTTCGCTTCATGATGCATCCTAGGCTCGCCGAATACTTCGCCCTTGGAATTCACCAAATCGGATACTAACCGGCAATGGACCCATTTCAAATCGCCTTCGGTCTTGACTAATTCAGCCTCAATGCGAACAGTCATTGCACCTTTCATTATCTTGACAGGTAGTCCGAACGTAACATCCTCAAATCCTGCAATACAGTGTTCTGGAATCAATAGAAGAGAGTTCTCTGCAAACATCTCCATCGCCATCACTCCTGGGTGATATGGTACACCATCAATCGCATGGTCGCTCAGGAATGGATGGTCTTGTACTGAAAGCGTACATTGTGAGACGAGGGATTTACCTTCATCTAGGGAAACCAGTTTGTCAATCAGAGGGAATCTGCGAGGGTCTGCAATAGATGCTGCCATCTGTGCAGGTAACTTCAACGGAGCTTCTCTAAACGAATCATAGCGGTCCATAAGTCCGAGAGAGCCACAACCCAACACTCTTCGCTTTCCGCCTGCTAAGGCTTCACCAACGAATATCTCCACACCAACATCAACCGCTAGAGTCTCTATTCCTGCGGATTCGAATACTGCCTCGATTGAACCTCGAGTAGCCATACCTACGTCACGCCATCCTGTCCAGCCAATAGCAACGGCTCTGCACTCCGAGTTAGCGGTCATTCGTGCCATTTCAGCGTCCAATATCGAGTTGGCCGCTGCGTAATCGGTTTGTCCGCCGTTGCCAAACCTACCAGCTACGCTGGTGAAGGCACACGCGAATCTCAGAGAATCACCGGCTGCTGAAGTCAATGCTTTCCAGCCGTCGACCTTGACTCTGACAATCAAATCAAATGTGCTCCAAGATTTATCTGCAACTAGTTTGGATTCTTCTAGGCCCGCTCCGTGGACAATTCCTGTCACTGAGCGGCCACCTACTGCTGAACTGATGGCGTCAGCATCAGTTACATTTGCGGAGTGGTACTCAGCGTGGTTGCCAGTAGCCTCAATTTCGCTAATTGTTCGATAGATATCCATGCTTCTAGTCAGTTTAGTCCATGCATTATTCCATTCAACCATGGTTATCTTACCGCTTTCTGATTCGGCCATCAGAGTTTCACGCAATTCCATCTTGCGAGCATTGAGTTGTTCTTCAGACCAATCTAGCCATGAAGAAGTCTCTTCCGCAAGACTACTGCGTCCTAGCAATAGGAATGTTGCACCAGCACCTTGGCTTGCATTTGCTACGCCTATGATTGATGCCGCAGTTACGCCAGAACCACCACCGCTAACCAACCAAACATCATCGGATTCGAGAGATTTGGTCTCATCGACTAGATCCTCTGCAAAGCAAACTAGTGTCCATCTGCGGCCGTCTCTATCGATTCCTACTTCGACTTCACCGCCTGCGGTGAATAGGTCGTTTTCGATAATTTCGGCAGCTGCAGCCGCATCGATGATTAATTCTGGGTGCAAATCTAATGCTCTG
>JAKURJ010000056.1 GCA_022452125.1 Candidatus Poseidoniaceae archaeon | reverse complement strand
CCCTATCTCTCTTGCTAAATTCAATAGTCGTATCAATACCAAAAGGAGCAGAAGCGGTAAGCAGACACAAAGCCACCACATTGTGGATGAACTGCTGTCATCATCATCCTTCTTTGGACTGGTCTTTGTTGCAACACATGTGCCGTCGTCCTCAATGTTTGCAGGTACGCTTCCTGAATCTAGTGGGTCTGAACCACATCTATCTTCATCAGCATCAGACCAATTGTCGCCATCATCGTCTCCGTCAGCATTGTTACCAACTCCATCACCATCAGTGTCTAGCCATTCATCGCCATCCATTGGGAATGCGTCTTCTGCGTCTGCAACACCATCACCGTCAGTGTCATCTTCTAGAGCGTCACAAGTTCCGTCACCATCAGAATCGGTTGGGAAGTCTGTCTCATCAAGTGGGTTAGTACCACACATTGTTTCATCGTAATCTGACCAGTTGTCATTGTCATCATCGAAGTCTTCTACAAGTGGTGGGTCAGAAGTTGAAGCTCCTGATAGCGAATCTGGCTTACCGTCTCCGTCTGTATCCTTGGATGCAGAGCGGTCATCTGGGAAGTCATCGACATTGTTACCGACACCATCTCCGTCACGATCATCATCTTGTGAATCACAAATCATGTCACCATCAGAATCGACTGGTACGCTTGAAGCATCATCTGGGTCAGAGCCACAGGATTCTTCAGGACCGTCTGCCCATCCATCCAGGTCTCTATCAGACTGCAATGCGTCACAGATTCCATCGTTGTCATCGTCAATAGGCACAGAGGATGCGTCTAATGAGTCAGAGTTACACATGATCTCATCAGTATCAATGAATGAATCATTGTCATCGTCACTATCGATGTAGTTACACAAGCCATCGCCATCAGTATCTACAGGACTACTGGATGCATCTTGTGGGTCTTCGCCACAGAGGTTCTCCATCTCATTGGACCAGCCATCTCCATCCATGTCATCGTCATAGACATCAGGTGTTCCATCTCCATCAGTGTCTTCTAGAACACTGAGTGTGATTTGGAAGGAACCACTCTGTCCAGAGTTGGAGTTGTTAGCCCAGATTGTGTAGATTGTAGAATCACTCAATTCGGTAGGCGTACCTGAAATTGTACCAGTATCGCTGGTAGAGCGTCCTGGCATTGTTCCATTGAACTCCAATCCTAGAGGTAGTGCAGGCGAAATAGCCCAGCTTGTGATGTCTCCTCCAGCAGTGATTGGCACTAGAGGATTAATCGTTGAGTTGATTGCCAATTCTAGACTGTTGTCAAGATAGATTACGATAATTGCTCTATCATCGCTAGTGTCCAGCAGGTCACAAATCCTGTCTTGGTCGATATCGCTTGGATAATCATTCTCATCCATTTCATCGGTCTGACAATTTGTCTCATCCACATTGGACCAGCCATCTCCATCGATGTCATCGTCATTGATGTCAGGTATGCTATCCAAGTCTGTATCAGTTAGAACAGAAATGGTAACAGTTGCAGTACCATAATCTTCGACTCCTGTAGCATTGATTGTGTACACAGCGCTCTCAGTCAGAGTGCTTGGTGTTCCCCAAATGGTACCGTTGTTAGTTCCAAAGAAGATACCACTTGGCAATGTTGGCTCAATACTCCATGAAACGATTGCAGCTCCAGATGTTGAAGGATACAATGCCATCATCGGTGAATACTGTGCTAGTTCAGCAGTATTGTATGGATAGTTGATGAAAATACCAGTTCCATTAACTGTAATCTCCAGAACTGCTGTTCCTGAACCACCGGTGTTATTGGCCCAAATTGTGTAATTTGTTGCAGGTGAGTCCACGAATGGAATACCGACAATTGCTCCGTCTCCTCTCAAACTCAGACCAGTAGGTAGTGCTGGTGAGATCTCCCAAGATGATGGTACACCACCAGTGCTGGTTGGCACTACTGGGGTGATTGGTACATCCTTGAAGAATTCATATTCTGAATCAGCGTAGGAAATTACCGGTGCAGGTTCGTTAATAGTTATTGTAAACGGAACACCTGCACTACAGATATTCCAACTATTACAAGATTTAACCTTGAAGATTGCAGTGCTTTGGTTAGCAGTTGGTGTTCCGATAATATGTCCAGTACTGTTCACTGACAATCCAGCCGGCAGAGGAGGATATGTTGTGAAATGATGCAGATTTCCACTGTTCGTAATACCAGTTGGTGCAATTGGCGTAATTGCAACTCCTCTTGTATATGTCTGGGTTGTGTCTGCTGAGTTGTAAGACACTTCTGGCACAGCAGGTCCAATTCCAAATGTAACCTCAAATGATTGGCTTCTGTCCCAAGCATATGATGTGGAACCGTGATTTACAGTAATTGTATAGGTCTCATTTGCCGTATCTGTACATCCGTTTTGAGGAGTACCTGAGATATAGCCAGTTCCTGGGTTGAAACTTAATCCACACGGTAAGGCAGCATTGTTGGTTACTCCTGAACTATTGTTTAGTGAATAGGTCGCTATTGAACCGCCATATTCACCTATCATTTTGAAGGTGGTAGATGTTCCTTCTGACGGACTGTTATAGTTTATTTCGTGGTCGAAATCTCCCCAGAATCTGTAGAGTTGATGTTGATAAGAAGTCTGCCCGCTTGCTTGACCTGATGCCCAAGAATCAACTCCGTCACAATTAATATTTCCACTGCCACATTTACTCAGCGATGATGCTGTCATGTGCATGAATTTAGAACCATGATAACCTGTGAAGTAAATGGAATCCGAATTGTCGAGACCAAAGTCGGTAGTATAGTGGCTGGTAGACCAATAAGTAGAAACAACATCATATGCTAGGTTTAGGTCTTTGTCAAATGCAGTAGTTCTCAAGTCATGACCATATATACTATGCATGTCGATTAAAACATGTGCAATATCGTTGGAATCAACTGCTGAATAGATCGAATCACTCTTGTAGGACTCTGTACTGGCATCCCAACCAATTCGAGTTTTAAGTGAAATTACATCACTGGAGGTATGGTTCATAGTTGCTATGTGTAAGCAATATCTGTTAGAGCTAGTTGGCGCCGAACTAGAAGAACTTCCAGCGAATTCAAGGTCCGTGCAATAATCACGTTCACTTACATATGCGAAGAATAGAGTATCATCGCTAAACTTGTCCATTGTGAAGTAATGTTCGTAACTATCTCCAGTGGACCTCTCTGTTGTCACGTTTTCTGCCCATAACCAATTTCCGGAGGAATCTGCATGTGCAATCCAAGATGAAGCACGCGCAGCATAATTTCCGCCAGAGTAGGTGGCTGAAGAAGACCCAAAGTCATAATCCCATTGGCTAGTGCTTGCAGAAACATGTCCTGCTGCTGTTACAGAACCATCGTGATGTAAAACAACTTGATGCTCATAAGTAGCCCTGCAATTAGTTGGGTTGGATTTACCTACTGAAGTCCATTGGACTTGTCCATTTGTGTTAACTTTCGCAACCCAAGGTTGTAGAGTAGTTAGACAGGTTCCAAACGGTCCAACTTGCATTCCTCCGAACTTCAAATCATCATTGGCAGCCTTTCCTCTAGCTATTATTGCAACATCGCCAGTTGACTTATCTAAGTCCATTTCTGAAGATTCATCGCTAGATCCTTTAGATATTGATGCTGAATCGGTGGATGAGGTGCCAGTAGATTCAGTATTGATTGCCCACTGAAGATTTCCATAGTAATCCCATTTTGCAAGAATAACAGTTTGTTTTCCGTTATTGTCAATTGTCACTCCATCGAAATTGAATTCAACGGGGTCGCTACTTGTAGCAGTTGCTTGGAATAATGCGTAAATGTTACCATTATCGTCGACATCAACATCTTCAATGAAGAATCCATTTCCTCTAATGCTCTTGGCCCAAAGGTAATCGTTTCCTGGAGGCTCTCTCATACTCAAAACAATATCATTAGAGTCATGATTTCCACCCGCAGCAACGCCATCTACCTGTATGCTACTGGTTGAAGAATACCTTTCCAAAGTAACGATTTCTCCATTACTTGCGAAGGCTGTTTTAGCTGATGTTTGGTCGCTATAACTGCCAGTGAACAGGCTCTGATAACCGGTGTATAATGGATTTTCCATAGTCGATTTGATTGTCAAATTCGTACTCCATGCCTCAACACCAGAAGTGGTTGTAATAGTGTAAATAGAGCCAGCGAAATCTGTGCTTGTTACACGGCCACTAATTTCTCCAGTTGTCGCATGAAGGGTCAAACCGGCTGGTAGTGAAGGGCTTATTGCAACGCCAGTAGGCATCATTGCAGGATATTCAGGCATGTATGAAATATCCATTTCCATCTCAAAGATTAGACTATTAGTAGCATAATCTAAGGTAGCAACTTCAAGCATGTTACATATTCCATCGCCATCATAATCGCTAGGATAAACTGTACTGTCCAAGGAACTGTCAGTGACTGGCCCAAAGTGAAGTAACTTGTTGTAATTGTTGTAATTCCTTGTCCAAGGAGACCAAGAGACCCATGGATCGTCTCCAGCCCCAATTGTCAGTTCCAGACTTTTGTGGCTGGTATCCCAGTAACTATTGCTGCCGCTGGCAGTATGGATTAGTGTTGTACTTTGAGCATTTGATGTAGATGACAACGTGGTGTGGTATAGTGATTTGTTGCCGTTGTCAACCCATGCTAAATGTATATCGTTGTTAGAATCTAATTCTAAACTGATTCCATTCCAACCACTTGGTGTTTGATCTGTAAACCTCGGAACCCAATTCGAACCGGAATTGTCATAGTATTGGTAAGTTACAAAAGAGTTAGAATCTGTAGCTGAGGATCCTTTCATTAGTGCAAGATGTGGTTGGTTATTTGAATCAACAGTAAATGATGAGCGCCCCGGTCCGACATCACTCACCGAACCTGAGCCTGAATCTATGCCTGAATTCCAAGACTCGGAACTAGTGTCATATATCCAAGTATAAATTCGAGATGCGACCTCATGGTAGGCTAGCAAATGAACATCGCCGTTTGAATCAACTGCTATTTGTTTGTAAGCTGCATCCGATGTAGAATTACTCACGCCATAAGGGTACGCGATTTCAGTTTCGCCACTTGAAGAAATACTTACGATCATGTCATGAGTAGTCATGTATAATGTGCCATCAGATGCGATTGATAGGTCATGATGTTGGTCATCATGAGAGGTATCGAATGTATAAATCTCACTTGGCGAGTTGTAAACGTTACTAAGACTTGAAGTATATTCTAGGTATAGTAATTCTTGATCATCGACAACATAAACACCCTGGCCATAACTTTCGTAATCAAATCCTTGTTGGCCAGTATTGGTGCCTGAGATGTGAGCGTTGATTGCGGCGCTTTCAGATTCCTTGAATCCGAAGAGTTTCAATTGCTGCCAAGAATTGTCCAATCCAAGTGTTTGATAGGCATGGTCATGATCATTTGGTAAGAATACAACTCCTGTACCGTAGCCAGGCCAGAATCCATTAGCATAATTAGAGGTTGTCGTTGTAAGTATTCTTTCGCCCCATTCCTTACGTTCACAAGCTTGTTCATCAACATCACTCCAACCATCGCCGTCATCATCAGTGTCGACATAGTCACAGGTACCGTCGCCATCTAGATCACGAGGTACACTTGTAGAATCTTTTGAGTTTGAGATACATGCTTCTTCATCAGTATCGTTCCAATTGTCATTATCATCGTCTAAATCTTCAATCAAATTGGTTGTACATGCAGCATAAATCGAATCAGGCATTCCATCGTCATCAGTATCGAGAACTGCACATGGGTCTAATCTGAAATCATCATCCACGTCGAGGGTTCCATCATTATCGTCATCAGTGTCCCAGTGGTCAATGATGCCGTCTAGATCGGAATCAGTAGGGCGCATATGTAAATCGGTTGGAGCGAGATTAACTCCCATCTCGTTAGATTGGTCTCCAATGTGGACTGTGTGTTCTTGACCAGTTCTTCCGTTAGATCCCGAACCCCAACAGTAGACTTCATTGTCGAGCATTGCAGCACAAGTCGAAGCCTCTGTTAAAGCAAGTAATTTCGCACTGCCTTCTAAATCGACAGCGTTTAAGAATGGTAATTCGTTTGAATTATCACCATAGTTGGCATCATTTCCATAACCAAGGCGGCCATAAGTGCCTCTTCCCCAGCAATACACTTCTCCTGAATCGGAGATTGCACAAGAGTGGTCCGTAGCTGATTCAACATCAGACATTAGTGTTCCATTGAAATTAATTGGTTTTGCAGTTAGTATGTCATTATTGGTACCAATAGTTGGTTGTGAACCAGTTCCTAATTGTCCATAACTTCCATATCCCCAGCATACAATATCTCCTACATTGGTCGGCGGAGAAGTAGTTTCGTGCAGTTCAGTTGTTTTGCCTACAACCATACAAGCAAAGTCATTTCCAAAAGATAAATCTGAACTTATGATTCCGTTGAAGTCATAAAATACAATTGGATTTGAGTTAGTCTGAGCGACGAATGTGCCTTGACCCCAACACTTGATTGCTCCAGTAACTGAAGTTGCACATACTGCACCGTTGTTATGAGATGAAGCATACAAATCTATGAATTTACCAGAAGTAGAGTATTCTAGGGCAGTCGCAGTTCCTTGTCCGGCGCTGTAACTTGTCGAAGAAATTGCTCGCTCTGAATTACGGCCCATACAATATATTTCTCCATCTGTTTTCAATGCACAAGTAACTTCACTTGCCGCTGCAATCTTACTCACATCGTTACCAAATGCGTTGACTATCTTAGGTGTAGGTTCATGATTGGCAGAGGAACCTGAGTAGAGAGTTTGTCGGTACTGATTGTAACCCCAGCACATGACCTTTCCATTCATGCTACTATCTACGCTAGATTGCACAATAACACAATTGTGATATTTTCCTTCACTCAGTTGTGTTGCTGTAACATTTGCTCCTAAATCGATATATGGCAAATTAATACCCATCTCATCAGCTTGGTCTCCAAGGTGTGTTGAAGTCGAAGGAATGCTTAATTGCGCCTGGGAATTTGAACCCCAGCATTTAATCAATCCTTGGCGAGATAAGGCACATGTGTGATCGTAACCAGATTGTAGGTCTATGATATCATAAGGAGAGAGCGAATCATCTGAAGGTGTGATTTCGTCACCATTGCTATTTTCAACTGGTGAATCTGCAAGTGTAGTAACTGGACTAGAAGCAGAATATCCTACTGCAGTTTCGTCACCCCAGCAAATTACTGATGATGCACCAGCGCTGTCTTCAAAGACACCACATGTTGAATCGGTCGAATGCTCGATTACAATCTGCTTTGCAGTCAATCCAGAAGGTACAGAAATTGTCTCTGGTGTACTATATGCTGCAGTCGTGCTAGAGCCTTGTCCAAATGAACCAGATTCTTCGACACCCCAACATTCTATTGTATTCTCAACAATAGCACACGCATGAGATTCGCCCATTGCAATTGAATAAATTCGGTCGCCAGCAGTTCCTAAGTCAACTACATTTCCGCTATTGGATGGACTGGATGAACCTAGGAGTAATTCTCCAGATCTAGTTGTACCACCAGAATCACTCCAGTCGCTTCTTTGTCCCCAACATACTGCTTGTGTACTGTTGTCCAAAATAGCACAAGAGGTATCATAACCAGCAGTTATGGAGCGTACTGAATCAGTTCCAAAGCCAATGTCGACTTTAACGAGTGAAGAAGAATTTGTAGCAGTTGTACTTGAATTTCCTAGAACCATTTTACTGCTTCCACCGTTGTAACCCATACACCAAACTTCGTCTAAGTGGTTAGTTACGCAAGTGTGTCTTTCTCCTGCAACAATTGAATCGGTTAGACCGCCAGCGTCTAGGTTCATAATCTCAGGAGAATCAATAACTCCTCCACTTTCAATTCTAAATCCTGTTCGAATTTGGATATTATCTACAGCGACATAGTCCCCCATTGCATCATTTGCAGATGAACCATCTTTGACGAAAGACCACCTGAGGGTATGCATACCAGAGGTGATATTGCTGTTGAATGATGCCCAATTGCTCATTTGTCCCTTTGAGGAATTGATTTCAACTCCATCGATAGAGAATGACAATTTGTCATTACAACCGCTTAGGCTAGGACATGTATCTGTTTTGTAATCAAAGGAAACAGCACCACTTGTAAACATTGTAGTTATTGAGAATCCAATATCAGAAGAAGAGGAATGGCCGCTTGATTTGAAAGAATTACTGCCGCTAGAAGCATCGGTAGTGTCTAGCGCCCATTGCGAACCAAATTGTCCAACCGAACCTTCTAATGTCCAATCAGAAGAAATTGTTGCTGCTTCAAAGTCATCATCGTATCCTGCAGAAGGAGCTGTGACGTAATATTCACCACTTTGTGAATCTCCGCCATCTCCCCAGCAGTAAATTTGGCTGGTTGTTGTTGTTAGACAATTGTGGTTTGCGCCCACTGCTAAGTCAGCAGCTAGGTGGTTGTTAGGTAGTGTGAGGACAGTAGGGCTTTCCGAAGATGAAACAGCTCCTGTACCAATCTGTCCCATGTTGTTTCTACCCCAACACATAATCTCTCCACTAGATGAAAGAGCACAAGCGTGGTTTTCTCCAGCATCTATGTCCACTGCTTCAAAGCCAGTTGGCCACGATGCACTAGAACCAGAGCCACCAAGTTGTCCATAGGCATTGGTACCCCAACATTCAATCTCTCCATTGGCAAGAATTGCACATGCGAAGTCTGCTCCTTGAGTAAGAACACTCGAGTCACCTACTGCAGGTAGATTGTTGACAGTATCCATGCTGTCACAGCGACCATCTTCATCGAAATCACTTGGAGTGGATGAAGAAGCCATGCGGTCTGTTCCGCAAGAAAGTTCTTGCATTCCAGTCCAACCATCTCCATCACCATCTACATACAAACCAGCACCTGCAACTGTAGGGTTAGTTACTGCCCATAATTCTCCAGCGCTAACCAAGTGAAGAGATGTGAATACATATCCTGCAGAGTTAATCATCATTCCAAAGGAATCAGCTGCGCCTGGCCATGCAGATATTGCTTGACCATTCCACGCTCCATCGTTCAAACTGAACAAGGTTGCACCAGTTGTATTGTGAGTAAGCAGAATCCAAGGCGTTCCATCGCCATCAAATTGCAATACTACCTCGCTAGAGGTATCATTGGATACTAATTCTGTGCTCCATGAAGATGCAGAAGTACAAGCGCTTGAACATGAAGAATAGTATGTTTGGTAAGCATTATTTGTGTGAGCAATCGAAATTGTGCCATCAGGTGCAACATCCATGCTAGCAGCCATGTATGCAGATGAAACATCTGTAGAAACAAGAGCAGGAGTTCCTAGGGAATCCGAGTAAAACAGTCCTGAGGATGTGATGTGAATCGAATGGTCTCCACTAGAGTCAACAATATTCGCAGTGGTAGTCAAAGTGTTGCTGCCTGCCCAGTTTGAACTGCTGGAACAACTGCTTGAACATGCGGATTCAACCAATTCAGTGGTTGTGACAGTTAGAAGTCTCAAGTCTCCATTTGAATCAATAGATAATGACAATTCTTCAGTTCCATCCATACCAGTCAAGGTATCTTCGGTCCAAATTCCGTCAACTTTAGTGGTGTAGGAAACTCTGTCTGTACCGCTTGAAGCCATGTGAACAATGTGAGGGTTACCGTCTGCATCTATTACAACGTCAACATCGATTACTCCTGAATCACTGCCAAGTGTTTCAACAGACCACATTCCGTTATCGTATGCAGCGAATTTGAGGTTGCCACTGCCAGAGTCATAGTATGCGATTGCAGGACATCCAGTGGTTGGGATTTCGACCATCGAAATCAAATCGCCAGTATCGCTCGAATCCGAATCTAATCTCTTGTCAAGTTCATCTCTATGTTCAGGCACTGCAAGAATGTCACAAGTATTGTCCATGACTTCTCCGTCCAATTGTAATGCGAGTTCAGTAATGAATGGTAGATCGGTTTGACCATCTCCACGGTCTTCGGTATCTCCGTAACCCAGTTGTCCGATTCCGTTATCTCCCCAACACAAGATGTCATTGTTACCTTGAGACTTTATGACACAACTTGTTCCAGCGCCAATTTCGATATCAGTCGCTGTATATGCGTAGTGTGTGTTTCCTGAATTCAATCGAACATAAGGCAGGTTACTACCCATTCCACTAGCGGAACCAGGGCCAGTTCCTCGACTGTCTTGGCTACCGTATCCTAGCCTTCCATCTGCTCCGTTACCCCAGCATTGAACCGGTCTGTAAGAACCCTTCAGGACAATGGCGCAAACGTGGTCTTCACCAGCATCAATTGCTTGAACTTCTTCGGACAAATCAGCATTACTGATAGCAGACATAGAAACACCAGAGCCATCTCCGACATTAATCGTATTTTCAATTCCAAGTTGACCAAAGTCATTCAATCCCCAGCAGAATGCTTTGTCAGTTCCACTGTCGTCGACGATTGCACAAGTGAATCCATCACCTGCAGTAATTGCGCTGGCTGTTCCTGGTAGGTCTAGGAAGTCCAAGATGTCTCCCATTTCTCCTGCACCGTCTCCGATGTCTGTTGTTGAATCTAATCCGAGTTGTCCGTAGTCATTTCCACCCCAGCAGGATACGCTGTAATTATCCCAAACAACACAGGTGTGGTCCCAGCCCAAAGCCATGCTGTCGATAGTTCTCCCACTGGGTAA
>JAKURJ010000055.1 GCA_022452125.1 Candidatus Poseidoniaceae archaeon | reverse complement strand
CCCATTTGCTGCATTTTCTTTATTTTTCCAGCCTCCAATCCTGATCCAAGCTGTTATTGCACTAATCGTGTGGACAATCAACTACCGTACAGCAGCATTTTTGTCAGCACTTTCAGGAAAGAGTTACCGCTGCAAATGGGACCCAAGAGTTCCATTGCCAGACATAGATGGCGCAACTTACATGCACAAGAAATGGGCTGCTAGACCTCTTTTCCGGGTCGGTGCAAACATGGTTAGGGGCATTAGAGTCAATGATGAAATAATGTTAGAAGCCGATGCACCAATCAATTTCACATTCAGCGAAGAGTGAGCAAAAGAGTTGCTTACCTGACTTAGCATATACAAGGATATGCGCGATTACCCCTTGGACATCAGAGGCCTAATTCTTCGTGACATTTATCCAAATTCCGAATACCGTTGGATTGCACCTTTTCTTTTGCAGGATGAAATCGATATTCGAAGTCATGTCGCATGTGAAAACCTCGCTAGGAAGTATGAAATTTTGATTGAAGTCGATAGTTTAGGAAATGGTCGAATAATTCCTAGAGCTGCAGGAATTGCTGCTAGACAAGGAAGAATTGTTCTAGCGAGTTTGTTCATGACTGCACACCTCTATGGACATCACCTTGAGCCAGAATTAGAGGCACGGGCACTGAGTTTGTTGAACGATGAAAAGCGAAAGGTAAGACGTCTTTTGAACAGAAATAGAGAATGGCCTCAGGATGTTTGGAATCTTCAAGATACACCTGCTTGGATAATTCCTTCTTTCATTCATCGATTTCGTAGCTTAGTCAATAGTCGCGCAGTATCAATAATCTCAGGCGGTCACCTTTTGGCAGAAGGAAATTGGGAATGGAAGTTTGAATGTAAATCGCATATTCCTTCACAAATAACTGCCTACAAAGTACCTGCTAGCGCTTAGAATCTGAAGAGTATTCAATCAAATTTAACGCGGTACGTTGATGAACCACCGTCGATGGCGACTCATGCATGGACGTAACTATACTACTAGGTTCCAAATCCGATATGCCTGTTGCTGAAAAGTGCACAAAGATTCTCGAACAATTCGACGTATCTTACCAACTTCGTGTTGCAAGTGCACACAGATCACCTGCCTTCGTAGAGCAAATTGTTCACGATGCCGAAGCAGATGGTTGCACTGTTTTCATCGCAATGGCTGGTCTTGCTGCTGCACTACCGGGTGCAGTTGCCGCACTAACTACAAAGCCAGTGATTGGAGTTCCTTGCGGCGGAAGAGTGCCTTACGACAGCCTGCTTTCAATCGCACAATTACCTCCAGGTGTACCTGCTGCAACAGTAGGTGTTGACCGTGGTGACAATGCTGGATACCTAGCAACACAAATCTTAGCGCTAGGAAATGAAAAGTATGCTGCTGCTCTAAAGCAAAACAAGCTTGACCAAGTTGAGAGAGTCAAGCAGATGGATGCTGAGGTCAACGGTAGGGATGCTTGATGTTCGATGCATCATCATTCATTGAAGAGTCCGCTCAGAAAATGAAAGATGAAATCGACGATATTGCAATCATCGCTTGTAGTGGTGGAGTCGATTCCACAGTTGCTGCAGTTATCGCAAATCAAGCGATTGGTGACCGACTACACTGTGTGTATGTTGACACTGGTCTGATGAGGAAAAATGAGACCGAAGAAATTCAAGAAATGTTGTCTGCACACGGTTTGAATCTAACAACAGTGTTCGCTGAAGATAGGTATTTCGAAGCACTTCAAGGTGTTACCGAACCTGAGCAAAAGCGCAAAATCATCGGAGAATTGTTCATTCGAATTTTCGAGGATGAGCAAGAAAAAGTTGGAGCAAAGTACCTAGTTCAAGGGACTATTGCTCCTGACTGGATTGAATCTGGAGGCGGAGTTCGTGACACTATCAAGAGCCACCACAATGTAGGTGGATTACCTGAAGACATGACTTTAGAAGTTGTTGAACCACTTCGCGATTTGTACAAGGATGAGGTCAGGGATTTGGCTAGAGAACTCAAAATTCGTGTCGCAGACCGACAACCATTCCCTGGCCCGGGTCTAGCAGTACGCTGTCTTGGTCCACTGACTAAAGAAAGGGTACACGTTGTTAGAGAAGCGTGCGCAATTGTCGAAGAGGAACTTGAAGCTGCAGCTGCTGAAGGAAAAATGGAAATTCCCTGGCAATACTTTGCCGCTTTACTTCCGGTTAGGTCGGTAGGTGTGCATGGAGATGTTCGTGCATACGGGGAAACTGTAGTTGTAAGGGCGGTTCAATCCATGGATGGAATGTCCGCAAGATATTCTACAATTCCACATGACATACTTGCTAAAATCAGCACTAGAATCACGAATACTGTGAAGGGTGCAGTTAACCGTGTTGTCTATGATATTTGTCACAAACCACCGGGTACAATCGAGTGGGAATGATCACAACGGGGTTTTGAATCCCATTGCACGTACGATACACCAACCGGTTCTAGCTTCCCAGATAGCAAACAAGCCACCGAAGGCTGCGCCACCAACTCCATACCACCAGATGGCACCATCAACAAATCCGCCTAGAATCACAAGTGCTAGGGCTAGTGCACCAGCTAGTGCCATTAGTCCTAATCTCAGTCGTGCTGCCTTGCCTTTTTCTCCAATATTGCACTCCATAATTTCACCTCACTCTACCGATAGTCTTGCTCGTAATTTCATGTAATTGATTTTCATCCAAAGCGACACCTTTGATGCCTTTGACAATTTTAATGGCGTAGAGAAAACATCTCCTGAACGCCTTACAATTTCATCGAAAATCTTGGAGTATGCATCCAGCATTATTCTAGGCTGGACTCTTGAGCGAGAATCTAGATAATCGAACAGATGAACCGCCGAAGTCTGGTGCCTGCGCACGACTTCTAGGTACTCTTGCATGAAAGAGTTCCATGAAGGGTTTTGAGGAAGATTTGGGTTTGACAAATCGCTAGGGGCGATGTTGTGGGCTGCGAGTATTTCTTTTGGAAGGTAGACTCTGCCTCGTTCGTAATCCTCCGAAACATCACGAAGCACATTGATTAATTGCATCTGTATCCCTAAATCAATGGCATGAAGCCTTGCGGCTCTATCTTCATAGCCATATATCTCGATGAGAATTAAACCGACAGCGGATGCGACCTTGTAACAGTATGAGCGTAGTTCGTCCCAAGTGTTGCAAGATACTGGGAACAGGTCATCTTCCATACCCTCAATGATCGTTTCAAAATCTTGGAGTCGAATTGGATAGCGCTTGAATACATCTTGTAGAGCAATGAATACAGGCTCATCATTTTCTGTAACCTGTCCTAGATTTGCTAGATGTAATTTGCTTCTAATCGCAACAAGAGCCATCAGCCTTTGGAAGTGAATCTCTTTGGAATTTGATGGTTCATTATCTGGGTGCAGTTCGCGTAAAATCAAGTCGCGTTGTTTTGTCTGCTCGAGCAACTCATCACTGAACTCAACGATGGGTTCTTCGTCACCATCAACGATGTCATCAACCCAGCGACATAGGGCGTATACAGCATGCACCGCACGTCTCTTGTCGATTCCTAGGGCTGAGAACGAGCTGTAGAAAGTAGTTGAAGCATCTTTACATATTTGCTGGCATTGCAAATATGCGTCTTCAATTATCTCTTTGCGCATTCTCTCACCTTAAGATTGGGTTGGATTACCAGTTGCAATATCGGATTTTGATGTGACGGCTGATTTGTTTGCTTTGCTTCTTCTCTTTCTGCTAGCAAACCATGTGTCGACCCCATTCCAGTCTGGCCTTATGCCAAGGCTGTCAAGGATTAATTTTGAACTTATTCGTGCGGATTCGTAAATCACAGGAAGGCCACTTCCAGGGTGAGTTCCTCCGCCAACAAGGTACAGATTCTTGATTTCATCAAACTCATTCTTTGGCCTGCGCCAAAGCATTTGGTCCAATCCGTGGGCTAGGTTGAATACAGCTCCACGGTAGCAATGCTCTCCCCAATCTTCTGGAGTGATTACGAGTTCTGACACAATGTTTTCATTGAGGTTTTCAAATCCGAGCTTGGTTTCGATTTGCTCAATGATTCTGTTTCGGAAAGGATCCTTTTCATCATCCCAATTTATGTTCTCATGAATGTGTGAAACAGGCACTAGTGCATAGACAGTTGAATGACCTTCAGGTGCCATTTCTGGGTCGGTGACACATGCGTTTTGAACATACACAGATGGGTCATCCCATGTCAGACGGTGGTGCTTTTCGATATCTTCTAGGTTTGAAACATAGTCCTTGGATGCATAGATTTGGTGGTGTGGCAGATGGTCGTATGTGCCCTTCACTCCCAGGTAAAGCATGAAGGTTGAACAGGAGTATTTCTTACTGTCAATCTTCTTATTGGACCACTTCTTTCTCACATTGTCGGGGAATAGTGAGGTCATTCCTTGTGCGAAATCAGCATTCATTACGACTTTATCAGCATAGAACTCACCGTTCTCTGTGACAACGCCTTTGATGGTTTTCTTGTCCATGATGACCTCAGTAACAGCTTCGCCCATACGGAATTCCACGCCGAGATCTCTAGCAATTTCACCCATTCTTTCCGAAACGCTACCTAGGCCACCCATTGGATGGAAAATCCCGTATTCGTACTCAAGGTACGCTAGCATTGTGAACAAACTTGGGCAGTTGAACGGAGACATCCCGAGGTATTTGGTCTGGAATGACATTGCAAGCATCAAGCGTTCATCATCAAAAATCTTCATCAGATCCTTTGCCACTGAGCGCTGCGGTCTCAGAACTCCTGCAACACGCATGGCCCTTTTTGAAAGAAGGTCAGTTGCTCCGAACCATGGCTCTTGTAAACACTGCTTTGATTTCTCGAGTTTTTTATTGTTATCTTCAAGGTATTTCCTGAATCCTTGAGCATTCTTTTCTCCTGAAAGTGCAGCGATGCGCTCACACATCTGGTCAACGTTGCTGGTGCAGTCTAGCATACCACCCTGTCCGAAAATCAGCCTGTAGTTGATGTCAAGTTTCTTGAGATTGAGTTCTTTGTGAGCATCAAGTCCAATTGCTTGGAAGATGTCCTCAATTACCTCAGGGTAGTGGAAGAAGGTTGGGCCTAAGTCAAATTTGAAACCGTCTCTTTCGAAAACTTTGTTTCTGCCTCCGACACGCTCTGACCTCTCAAATACGGTAACTTTGCCTCCAGATTTGGCTAACAGTAATGCTGACGCTAGACCTCCTGGGCCAGCTCCAATAATTGCTACAGATGGTTGTTTTACGCTAGACATAATTTTCACGCCGTTGTTTTAGTTATTAAAGGCCGGTTTTTACCCACCGATTTCCACTTAGTCATTGGTTCTCTGTCAAGCAGAGTTGATGTGTCAATCAAAGTGGCAAATTCATCAAGATACGGGCCCATTGATGATATCAAATCTACGCTTGGATGCCCCTTCAAAACCATGCCGTCCATGTACATCAGGGAACGGATAATTGGAAACGCTTCATCGCCGAAAGAACAGCCTGCCAAAACAGCAGCTTTGACAGTCTTCATCATCTGTTGAGTTAGTGAAACTTCACTGACAGAGGTTCCAACGAATCCATCATAGAGTTCGTACATCGATTCGTAATATGTATCGAGGGTTTTTCCAGTTGGTGCAACTTCTGCCATCGTCAACATTGCATCAAATGCATTTTGCAATTCGCCTTTGGCAAGGAAATAGAAGAATCCGAACAACGCTTTTCTGACATGTTCCGGGGCTTCACAAATAGCACCTGTATCGATAAAGATGAAATTTTTGTCGTTATCCATCATAGCATTTCCAGGATGCAGGTCACCGTGGAATACCCCCATTCCAAACATGTAAGCCCCGTGTATTCTGAATAATTGTAGAAGATCATCCCATTCCATTGACCCTGCGTTCAGGTGTGATTCTAGAGTCGGTTCTGTGATTTCTTCCATCACTAGAACATTTTCACTAGACAAATCTTTCCAGATTTTTGGGAATCGTAATTTTGGCATTGGGAACTTTTCGCTGTACTCTTCAGCCAGTTTTTCTAAGCGTTCTTTACCAGTAATTTCGTTGAGTAAGTTTAGTTCTCGAAGTGTGTAGTCTTCAATGTGGTTTAGTAATCCGATAGGATTTCCAACTTTCTTCAGTTTAGGATTAAACAACAACCCCATCTTCATCCAACGCTTCATCCTGCGTACATCTTTCTCGAAGGATTTCTTGAAATCACCCTTGATGAGTTTGATTACGACTTTAGACCCGTCATTCAATTCTGCTCGGTGAATCTGGCCAATGCTAGCTGCAGCGAAGGGGGTTGAATCGATGTGTTTGAAATGTGAACGGAAATCACTGTCTGTGTATTTGTCTAGTAACTTGTCAAAGTTTTCTGCAGGTATGGAAGGAGCTCTGCTGTACAACTCTTGCAATTGTATGCACCTGTCTGGCTCGAGTAAGTCTGGACGTAATGCGCAGATTTGGCCTAATTTGACCGCCAGCAATCCCATCGATTGTATTTTGTCGATGTTAACAGGCTTCTTACCTTTCAATTCCCTTGCAAATCTAAGCAGAGTACTGAGGCGCATGTTACCATCTACGCAGTTCAGTATATTAATACCCGTTTAGTTCTCTATTCGGTTAACTCTAGAGAGCCGCCTGCGTGTCTGTGGATGATGTAGTGCCACAGATCTTCTGGTTTTCCTGAGCCTTCAACTCTCTGAATTGCGATTTGAGAATCTTTTGAGAATCTGCTGGAAAGTGCGCCTTCAATAATTCCATCATCCATCTCCCACATTGGGAGCGCATCAGGGTCATCAACTGGTGGATGATGCAATCCAACTCTGACATGGAAAGTCGGGTCTACGTCATATTCTAGCCTGCCTAGGCCAGCATGTTCCCACCAGTCCATCATTTCATCAAGGAACTCGATATCATGTTCAATTCCTCTCATCGAGAATGCGATTTCTCTACCGATTCTGTTTCCGATTTGTCTTAGCATCAAACTGATGTCAATTCCAAGAACTTTAAGATTCGACAATTTTCCCTCAGTCAATTTTCTCCTGGCATGATTGACTTCTTTTCCTGCAGCGAAAAATGCTTCAGGATCAAACGGAGTGTCTTCTTCAGGTAGTTCGTCCGCTATACCTAGTACGGAAGAGAAGTTCTTCAGGAATGAACCTTCTCCAATTGTCAAACGGAGAGGGTCGTTGATTTGGTTGTCTGTGTATCTGGCAACAGCGGTTTCAAACAGTACAGCATTTTCCCAAATCGTATCAATCAAATTTACGTGGGATTCAGCGAAAGCTGGGGATTCAATAATTAATGCAGCATCGTCTTTTCCTCTTCCAACAGGGTTGTCTTCGATGTTTAGATACTGAATTACTTCGATTCCGTCGCGTACAAACCCGAGAGATTCTAATTCGTCTGAGTGCCTTACTTCAATAGAGTCGTGTAACTCGTTAAAGAATCGAATTGTTCTCTTATCTAGATGAGTAATTATTTGACACACTACCCCGCTGACGGCTGCGTTGTTTACCGCTTCAAGGGCTTCAGGATTTCTACAAAGGTGAAGGATTCCGTATTGTCCTAACAGCAAGATCAATCTTTCTTCAGAATCCTCTGCCATCTTTTTCAGACGGCTGTAAATATTGCCTCTCTCTTTGAGTACAGCGAAGCGAGGGTCATCGGAGTTCCTTGCAGCAGTTTGCGATGGTTTTGATTCCTTAGTTACGTCTTTGGAGATTTCATCGTAACCTTCCACTAATCTGTTGAGTTGCTGTTTCCTCATTCCGATGATATGCTCAATTGCTTGATGAACATTCATACTGGAGAAACGCATTGGCCTGTCTGCAGTTACAGTAACAATCCCCATCTCTTGTAGCCTAGACAAACTGTTGTAAGCATCAAGTCTGGTTGTGCCCAATTCCTTGGCTAATTCTGAAGCTTTCATTTTAGGATTCGAGCCTAAAACCAAGATCGAGCGCACTTCACGCTCATTCAATCCAGAGTCAATGAGAAGTTCTTCCCACATTCAATTTCCTCCAGAAACCTTCGAGATGTCTGCTAGAATTTTTGCTACGTGCCTCCTTGGTCTGAACAACCAATCGTACACGTAGCGAACTTTGTTGTCAGGGCCGATTACAAATGATGATTTTGATGGGAACTGTCCGAGGTGGAGTGGTATGTTGTATGATTCACCTACTGATCTGTCAACATCTGCAAGAAGCGGGAAAGGCAGGTCACCAATAGTTGATTTGAAATCTTTCAATTTTTCATAAGAACCTGGTCCGACACCTACTATGGTGCACCCAGAGGACTTGAACAATTCATACTGTTCTTTGAATGTCAAACAACCACGCTTGCATGTAGGAGAGTTGTTTCTCGAGTAGAAGAATAATACTCTCCATTGTCCATGCAGTGAAGTGCTATCGAACATGCTCCCATCATCTGCTTGAAGAACAAAATCTGGAGCAGTTTGACCAATTATACTATTTCCCATTTCAATCACTCAGACTTCTAGGATGTGTCCCATCCGCGAGGCCTTCGTTCTGAGATAAGAAAGGTTGTGTTCGCTAGGTACTACAATAATGGGTACTCTGTGTTTGATACTGATTCCATTTTCTACCAATTTGAGGCGTTTTTCCGTGTTGTTTGTTAGTAGATACAACTCATCGTAGCCAATAGTTTTCAGCATTTCAGCAGCAATTTCGTATGTCCTTGCATCTGCAGGCAATCCTAGTTGCAAGTTAGCGTCTAATGTGTCTAACCCCTGATCCTGTAACGCATACGCTTGCATTTTAGCATACAACCCAATGCCTCTCCCTTCTTGCTTAAGGTAGACAATAGCACCGCTACCGTGCGCCTGGATTTCTTTCATTGATTTCTCAAGTTGTGGTCCACAATCACACCTCAAGCTGCCAAATGCATCTCCTGTTAAACACTCAGAGTGTACACGCACCAGCGGAATGATGTCTGGGTTTTCAAGGTACAGCAGTGCATGTTCCTTGTTGTTTTTCGGGTCATGGAACGCTCTTATTCTGAATGTTCCGAACTTTGTTGGCAATATCGCATCGGCTTCTACCATGCTAGTCTCTCGCTTTTTGCTGAGCATGATATGTTTTCACAACTCGGGTTTATAATAACCTGTTCAGGAGCCTGTGGGCCGAAAACGGTGGTATATATACCATGCAATGCGCATCAATTTCATGGCTGGCGTAGTTTGTGACTTAGGTGTGGCAGCCAGAGCAGTTCACAATGGCAAAATTTTGCTTGTGAAAGAAGCTCGAGGTAGTTACCAAAACTTGTGGGGGTTGCCCAAGGGAAGCGTCGATGAAGGAGAATCTCCTGAAACAGCAGTTTTGCGAGAACTCACTGAAGAAACCGGCGTCAGTGGGACTATTGTGGGGCTATCTGCGGTCAGATCAACCCTCTACAAAGAAAAGCCAGCAGTGTTCCTGTGCTATGACGTATCCATTGATTCAGAACAGACTAGTTCATCCACAGATGAAATCGACGAAATCAAATGGGCCGGGCTATCTGAATTGAAAGAATTAGACTGGGTTTCACAAACCATGCACAATCTTGCCTTGGATGGTCTAAGTGGCGAGCGAATGTCACTGAAATCCTCTAGGCCAGTTACAAAATCTGAAACATACCATGTTTACAGCGTTAACCGACAATCAAAAAATATAGGTAAGTGATATCAAAATGATTCCAGAAAACCGCTTACGAGTGTTCAATCAGGGCAAAGGCTCTGGTGAGTGCGTCTTGTACTGGATGATATCGGCTAGGAGAACAAAATGGAACCATGGTCTTCAGCATGCCATCGATTTGGCGAATGAACGCAATCTCCCTCTGGTAGTTGTCGAAGCTCTTGCTATTGCTCATCAATGGGCTAATGATAGGTCGCACACATTTGTGATTCAAGGTATGATGGACAACAAAAAAGCCTTAGAAGATTCTCCAATAACCTACATTCCCTACGTTGAAACTAAACCCTACGAGGCAGGTGGGTTATTGAAGAAGTGGATGGAGCACGCTGATGCATTGGTTATCGATGATTTCCCGGT
The DNA here is from genome assembly GCA_022452125.1 of Candidatus Poseidoniaceae archaeon. GTDB lineage: Archaea > Thermoplasmatota > Poseidoniia > Poseidoniales > Poseidoniaceae > MGIIa-K1. The sequence continues at coordinate 785 of JAKURJ010000055.1, read as the reverse complement.
GTACATGCCTCGAAGAATTTCAGAGATTGCTGTTTCCCTGGGCAAGTGAGAAGTCCATTGCGTCGATTCCAATGGATTCATTTCTATGCGACAAGACAGGGATTTCACAACAGCCTACTCCTTGCGCAGACACCTTCACAAAACCATAATTCAACACATGTCGGGGTTCCCACTACCAAATCCAGTCGAGAACGCATCAGGACTCCCGAGATTTAGTGCATCGAAAGTAGAGAGTATCTTCAAAGAAAGCGATACTCCTGTTACTCCTTACGAGTTTATCTGGAGGATTTGCGAAATTGAAGATGTTGGTCTAAACGCGCTATCTGTGCTTTCTATCGACCATTCAGTGCCGCCAGTCCAGCATACCAAAGGGGGCTCAATAGCAGCAACTTCTAGATGGAATGAATTCTTGGAAGAAAGGCTTGGTGAGTATTCTGAGAACCGAAACCAACCTGAATTGAACGGTTCTAGTGGACTTTCTCCTTACCTTCACTTTGGACACATTAGCCCCCACCAAATCCTTTCGGAAATATTTGCGAAATACAACTGGGACATTTCATGCATTGTTCCACCAGACAACGGACGTAGGTCAGGATGGTGGGGATTACCAGGGGATGTAGAGTCTTTCTTGGACCAAGTAATCGTTTGGAGGGATCTTGGATTTATTCACTGTTCTAGGGTTCAGAATCACCACGAGTTTGCCTCGATTCCAGAATGGGCTCAAAAGACATTGAAGGAGCATGAAGATGACCCACGCCCCTACATTTACACGTATGACGAGTTCG
>JAKURJ010000054.1 GCA_022452125.1 Candidatus Poseidoniaceae archaeon | reverse complement strand
CAGAGGATATCATTCAGGAAGTATCAATCGCACACGACATGGGAGTAGAACACGTAAGTCTCGGAGGAATGACTGATACTTACACCTACATGGCTGAAGGCGTAGTAGAGATGGAATATCCTCGGCCTAATCCAGAACCAATCGCAAAATTGCTGCACGGTTTGAGAGATGATGAGCGCCTAGGAATCCTTCACACTGATAATGGAAATCCTTCGATTATTGCAGAGCACTTAGAAGAGGCAGAAGAGATCACAAAGACCCTTGTCGAAACTCTCTCTGATGGCGCGGTACTATCTTTTGGCCTGGAATCTGCTGACCCTAATGTGCATGAAGCGAACTGGCTAAACTGTGATTCAAAGCAACTCAAATCCGCTATTGCCCTAATCAACAAACACGGCCGAGTTCGTGGAGAAAGAGGCCTGCCAAAGCTGCTACCTGGATTGAATTTCATTGCCGGTCTAAACGGCGAAACCAGTGCAACATATGGCATCAATCTCAAACTCCTCAACGAACTGAAAGACGAAGGACACATGATTCGCAGAGTCAACATTCGCCAAGTAGAAGGCGAAGGCTTCCAAGAAATCGATGATGTTGATTTCAAGGCATTCAAGACCACAGTGCGCGATGAATTCGATGGACCTTTGCTGGAAGAAATGCTTCCCACTGGCACTATTCTGAACGATGTTTGGTGGGAAGCACATGAAGGTAGAACTCGTCTTCCAAGGCACCTAGAACCCGAGTCTCGCTCTACTGATTTGCATGGCAAAGCAGGTATTACATTCGGGCGACAAATAGGTGCGTATCCAATCCTTGTAGGAATGAATTACCTCGCACCTCTAGAATCTTACAGCAACATCATGGTTACAGGACATGGAGCCCGGTCTATTACCGGAATAGAGACTGGGCTTGATTGGAAATCTGCAACTGAAAAGCAACTCGCAGCAATCCCAGGAATTTCTGCCAAAGGCGCATGGAATCTAATCGGTGCCAGAGCTAAAGCGATTTCAAAGGGTCGAGAACTCGAAAGTATCGAACACTGGTTCGATTCTGCAGGTGTTCAAATACCTGAGATAGTTGATATCTCTAAGATAATCTCGTGATTATTCGCCAACCCAAGCATAGGTTCGCATTCCTTCTTCAACGCCTTCGTCGCCGACTTCAACAAGTGCGAATTCTCCTTTAGGAGTGACAATGGATTCCTTTGCCAATCCCTTGTGAAGAGCTTCGTAAGTTACACGGTCGATTGCGATTCTGCCTTCAAGTCTCTCGAATAGGTTCCAGCGGCTGGCGATTTCCCTCCATGTTGGCTGTACTTCTGCCTCGAATACCTTAGCCTTAGCACCTGAACCATATCCACACAGTCCAAATGTTACATTGTCGAGGTTTGCATTCTCCTCATAGTCCGCTTCAAAGGTGGACATTAGTGCTAGGAAAATTGAGCCAGTGTATTGGTTACCAATCAAAGAAGATGCTCTTTGACCCTTCTCGATTCTATCTTCTACGAATTGCTTGAATGATTCAGTCTTGGAGATTGCACGGCGGTATCCGTCCATTGCGTTTTCCCATTCTTCAGTGGATTCAAAGTCCGACTCCTCGGGCATTGCACCGATTTCAGATTCGACATGCTTCCAAGAATCTAGGTGCTGTCTATCGTGGCGGAATACGTCCGGGAACATTCTCTTTGCCTGGAATGCATATGGTAAATGCATGATGATTCTAGCCCACTGCTCGGTCAGGATGACATCCATCTCTGGGTCAAATCTGTTCTGAGCAATTGCCTTCTCAGAGAAATGAGTGAAAGCTTGCTTTACCGCTTCACGGTAACATCGGTTTGAGAACTGACCGTCGAAAACCGGCTCATCTCGGTGAACCTTGACATTCTCTTCACCGTGTGCGAATATTCCTAGACGGCGCACAGTGGATTCTGGCAAATGCTTGATCATAGCTTCTGCCATTCCGTCACGGATGGTTGCGCCCGCCTCAGCAGCGAGTTGCAAAACGTGGTTGATTACACTTTGAATAGATACTTCTCTTCTTGGCTTGAAGAAATCGTGAACGGGTGTTGTCGAGACACCCCAGCGGTCTGGCACAACGATTAGACGAGGATTGTGACGAACTAGAAGCGCTCCACCACCAGCACCTTGTGTGTATTCACCGGAGGATTCCAAATCGTATTTTGCATTGTCAGAGAAAACAACAATTCCCATGCGGTCTTCTTCTTCTCCACCTCTTGCAACCCAGTCGAGGGTGTTGTGAAGTGCGTCAACTGCTCCAATACAAGCGAATGTCATGTCAACTACGTCACAGCCTCTGAAGCAATCTTCTCCAAAGCGCTCTCCGTAGCGATGGGTTAGCATATCTACGATGTAGGTAGCTGTCGGCTTGGCACCGTCTAGTGCGGATTCGGTACCTAGGTAGATTCTACCAATCTTCCTCGGGTCGATACCGTTTCTGTCAATCAGCCTGCAAACAGCATTTGCACCCATTGTAGCAGTATCTTCGTGAACGTCTGGAATTGCCATTGCAGCAAGTCCAAGACCCTTGTTCAATTTACCGTAATCGGCCCCTCGCATCTCTGCGAAGTCCTCCATATCCATGTATAATCTAGGAAAGTGGAGTGCCATATCGTCGATTCCGCCCTTTGCTCCCATCATCTTTAGTCGAATAATAAGCGTATATAGCCGTATGTGTCAATTCATAGGGCAAAGTAGGTGTTCTGAACTACACCGTTTACAGCGACTGATTTTTCATCCTAATCCGAGTGAGAGTAGCCATGGGAGTCATAGAATCGGCCAAGAAATTGTCCGATAAATGCGACTCTCTAACTAAATCTATTCTGCGTCAGACCTCTCTCGCACATGTCACAAATCCGCTCAATTATGCTTGGGAATATCACGAATCATACCTTTCACAATACTCTGGACTTGGAGCTAAAACATTGCTACTAGGAATGAATCCCGGACCATACGGGATGGCTCAATGTGGCGTTCCATTCGGTGCAACAAATATCGCTAAGGATTTCCTTAACATTACAGGAGATTTTACCGATCCTGAAGGAAGACACCCCAAACGCCCAATTGAAGGCTTGAATTTCGAGCGGCAAGAAATCAGTGGCACTCGTCTTTGGGGGCTACTTCAGGAAATTTGGGATACGCCAGAAGAGATTCACAAGCACGTGTTTTTGGTGAATCATTGCCCTTTGTTACTACTAGGGGAGACTGGAAAAAATATCACTCCCGACAAAATCAGTGGAAATGCGGTCAAAAAATTGCTCAAAGCATGCGATGACCACCTGAAAGAAGTCGTTACCAAGATGGGAATTACGAGGGTCATCGGTGTTGGAAAATACGCTGAAAAGAGGGCGCTACTAGCCCTCAAGGGACTTGATATTGAGATAGGCACATGCTGGCATCCTTCACCCGCATCACCACTTGCAAATCGTAACGATGGTGCCGATTGGCGCGCTAATGTTCGCAAAATTTTGCTGGCAGAGCATTCATAACAAATACCGAATCTGACGAGCCATGGCGAAAGAACAAGCCTGGCCAAGACAGCCTTCAGATAGACAATGGGAAAAGCCGGAAGGCGATGACCCTCGAACATTATACCAGATGCTTATGGTAAGCCAGGAAATGTTTGGTGATGCTCCATGTATTGGATACATCCCTGCTCCTGGAATGGCAAGAGTGCACCTTTCGTACAACGAATTTGGTGGACTAGCTACCGCAGTCGGAAAGGGACTACGTGACATCGGTGTCGAAAAAGGCGACCGTGTTGCAATCATCATCGACAACTCTGTTGAGTGGGCTGCACTATCCTATGGTGCAAACGCACTAGGCGCAGCATACACAGCAATGTACACTCACCAGCACGGCAAGGACTGGGCTTATATCATCGCTGATGCTACTCCTAAGGTAGTTGCAGTAGCGAACACCGAGGTCCTAGACAAGTTGTGCGATGCACTTCCTGCTGATGGATGGCCTGCATCTGGAGTTATCCTACTAGGTGATGACCCAGCAAACAAGTTGCCTCCTGAAGGAGTTGAAGTTCGCTCATGGACTGAACTAGTTCAACTTGGCAGAGCAGGAGAAGACTTGGCAGAAATCGCTGATGACCCAACTGCTCTATCCACTCTGATTTACACATCAGGTACCACTGGTAACCCTAAGGGTGTAATGCTATCAAACTGGAACACTCTATCCAACGTGCTGTGTGTACAAGGTGTGTTCGAGTTGTACCCAGGCGATAAGAACGCTGCGTTCTTGCCATGGGCTCACTCCTTCGGTTCTACCTTCGATCTGCACTGGATGATTAGAATGGGAGTTCACATCAACCTCATCTCTGACCTAACCAAGATTGCAGACGAGTGTATCGAAATCAAGCCTGCTGCACTACTGGCTGTTCCTCGTGTTTGGAACAAGTTCTACGACCGTGTCAACAGTCAATTCGAGAGCGCAACCGGTGTCAAGAAAATCTTCGTAGGCAAGGCTCAGAAGGCTGCTGCTAAGAGAATCGCAAAGGCTGGTGTCGAGTGTGACGCAGTCACTCCAAGCGGATTCTTCGACAAGTTGTGGGACAAGTTGGTTTGGGCTAAGGTTCGTGCAAGATTCGGTGGTAACATCAGATTCTGTATGTCCGGTGCGGCCGCACTATCCCCTGACGTCGCTTCATTCGTTCAGAAGGTTGGATTCAACTGCTACGAAGGATATGGTCTAACCGAGACCAGCCCTCTAGTTTCTGCTAACGGTTGGATGGGCAAGGGAATGTCCCGCCTGAACACTGTTGGTATGCCTGCAAATGGTGTACGTGTTGAAATCGATACCAGTGCATGGGATGATCCTGACCGACCTGACGAAGGAGAAGTCATTGTCTATGGTCCAAACATCATGCAAGGATACTGGAACCTTCCAGAAGCTACCGCTGAAGTCATGACTGAAGATGGTGGATTCAGAACTGGTGATCTCGGAAAGATGGTAGATGGATACCTATCCATCACCGGCCGTGTAAAGAGCCAATTCAAGTTAGAGAATGGAAAGTATGTATCTCCTGCACCTCTAGAAGAGAACCTGAAACTCAGCCCACTTGTTGAGCAGGCTGTACTAGATGGTCGTAACATGAAGAACACCTACCTAATCGTTCACCCATCATTGGATGCTCTAAGAACTGCGGCTAGCGCTGCTGGAGTTTCTGTACCTGCTGACAATGCAGCAATGTGTGCAGATGAAGGAGTCAAGACTTGGTTGCTATCCAACTTGAAGGAAAACAACATGCTTGCACCTAAGTGGAAAGGATACGAAGTTGCTCGTAACATCATCCTAGACCCAGAGGAGTGGTCTGTTGACAACGACATGATGACACCTTCAATGAAGGTCAAGTTGCGAAACTTGCTAAAGCATCACGAGGAAGCAATCAACTCCCTTTGAATTACTCAAAGGCAGTGAACGCACTGGCAGTTCTAGCCTTGGCTCTAAGCACAGCCTTTCTGCGTGCTTCAGCTTCTCTGCGTGCCTTCAGTTCAGTCTTCATTGCAGGGGCTGCAATTAGACAAACTCCAAGGCCTAAAATCGCACCAGCAGAGAGCGATAACCACATTGGAATTCCAAGGAAGTAAGCGTTTGCTGCGCCTGCCACTAGACCGATAGAGAGGCCTATTCCAAGTGGCTTCTCAGCGATCTTCAACAGAGTAGCACTGCCGTGAAGAACTTCCTTCAGAGGTTTAGTCATTTGAGTAATAGTTACAAAGACGGTAAATAAACTAACCTAAGTTACAATTCACTAACAAATAGTTTCCAAAACAACCGTATTCCAGCCAGACCGACTTTTCTTGGGGGGCTTCTGAAACGAAGCAAAACCGTCGCCTTTTTAGGACATCAATGCAGGTTCCAGGGCAATGTTGATACGCCTTCTCGTGCGCACTGAAACTCTGCGTTGGGAGACGACTTATCATGGACGAAATAGAAGAGCAAATCAGCCTATATGAAGCAATTATCGAAGTGAACTACGAGTACTGGATTACTGAGAATGAACTTGATGTAGAGATCGAGGATTTCCGCCTGCAAGTAGACATGCGATACCGTGTTCGATACCAGACATTCCCAGTTGGAGATGCTGACATTGAAGCACGTATGGATGAAATCTGCGATGAAATCGGAGAAGAGCTAGTTGAGAACGAGCAATCAATTCAAGAAACTGAAGAAGCAAACAAACTCAGAGACCGCTTCCTGAAGAGCGTTGAAATCTTCCTGCGACAGAAGTCTATGGCCTATGAGCAGACTTACCCGCAGAACCGCCGCTTGAAGCGCAAGGACATCAAGATCATCCAGCGCATTGACTTCATCACCGATGTGATCGATGAGAAGAATGCTTATGTCGAAATCTTCGACGAGATGGTCGATGAAGGATACTTCCGTTTAGTCGAACCAGGCGGCCATGAAAAGCACGACATCTTTCATGTCGTTCAGGTCTAATCAATAAGACCTGTACTTCGTGACAGTGAAACGGGATTTATCAGGCTTAGAAACCATGTATTTTGCATACAGTTCAGGTTCGTTTTCCTTCAGAGATGCAGTGTCTAGAGAAGTTTTCTCTTGGACTTCCCTCTTCCATTTGCAAACCCCATTGATTTCTGAATTATCTGCACAAGCATGTTGGATTTTCAGTGAGTAATACTCGGCCATGATTCCTTCTTCTGCTTCTTTTTCGTACAACTCTAACCATCGCTGATGTAGAGTTTCAACGCTTGCATCCCTATTCACCAATGAATCTGATACTGCGGCAACTTCAGCGAGTTCTTTAGTTGCTTTCTTCAAATCCTGATTGAGATCTTTGTAACTGTTTGCAGCAGATGGCTTGCCTGAGATTGCGAATGTCTTGGACATACTTGACTCTGTTTTTTGATACTGTGCACATATCTCTGGATTCGCGGCCTCAAAGGATTTCTTATCGAAACTATTCCCTCCCGCAACCATAATTTGAGTGGCAACTCCATCTAATCCACCTGTTGCCAAGGTCAATTTTCTCATTTCCAGTTCAATCATGTCTTGCTGTAACTTGTGCAAAACTCTGTTTTTCTGGTGAGTTACGTATGACTTGTAATGACCTGCAACGGTTGAATCAGGCTCGACTGTCAAACCATTTGATTCAGTTAGTAAGAGTACCTTTACTCCTTGAGCTTCACTCAAAACATCATTGAGCAAGTCATTGACTCTGTTCGCCTCCTTGACCGCATCGGCTAGGTCTTTATCGTCCAGCAAGAACCATTCTCCGTGCACTCTTTTAGTTGCAAATCTGTGGTGCATGTAGGTCTCCAAGTCGTCGATAAAATTGGTTCGAATGCTGTCAGCAAATTCCACAATCAGCCTTGGGTTACCTGTTTGGTGGTCATTAGACCTGTCGGAAACCGGGCGGTCATAATCGGTCTTGCCGATCTTGACGTATTGATAACGTTCACCTGTTTTGAAATCGATTTCACCCAAGAAATAGAGCCAACCTTCCTTGTTTTTCAATGCCATCTCAATCACCCTTCCCAGAGTCTACACCTACAAATCGTATTCGACTGCAGAACCAAATGCTGGACCGCTTCACATTACGGAAACTTCGGAGTTTCTACCGCCTGAGTCACTTAGCCTTGGCGTAGGCTTGTAGGCCATGCCTCTTCTCTGCAGGACATCCTTGAGACCTTCTTCCAAGTCCTCGGCTAGAATCTCATCTCTGTCATGGGAAATTGCTTCAATCATTGATGTTTGAACGACTTCACGAATCCAAGCACCAGAGAGGCCCTCTGACTTGGATGCGACCTTGTCAATCACCTTACCAGATACAATCTTGGTAGGCATGTTACGCATCAAATTCTGAATGATTTCCTTACGCTGAGCTCTGTCAGGAAGAGGAACTTCGATGATACGGTCAAAGCGACCTGGGCGGTCTGAAATCGCTGGGTCGATGTTCTCGGTGTGGTTGGTTGTAGCAAGAACAACTACCCCGTTGTTGGTCTCCATTCCATCCATTGCTTGGAGGTATTCTCCTAGGATAGGATGGTCTGTGAACTTTCTACTGACTGTTCCTGCGGTATCGATATCCTCGATAATAATCAAGGTAGGTGAAAGGCGACGTGCTAACTTGAATGCTGCTTTCACATCATGCCTCTGTTGAATCATTTCTGCTGAAATCAGGATGGTTGTAGTCTCTGCTTCAGCGGCAAGAGACTTGGCATACATGGTCTTACCAGTACCAGGCGCTCCTGATAGAATGATACCACGAGAGTTTGGTAGTCCTCTCTCATTTAGAATCGGCATCAAGCGTAGGAATCCCAGGACATCCTTCTCCATCTGCTTACGAATTGAAGGGTTCCAAGCAAGCAATTCATCAACCATGTCGCTGCGCTTCAAGAAATTGTATTGCATGTCAATGAATGCACCATTAAGTGGGCCATTGACATAGAAATCGTCTTCCAATTCATCGATTATCTCAACGCCACGACCTTCTTCAGTAGTGATAATAGTTAGGCGCTGGTCGCCATCTTGGTCCTTGGATGAAATCACTACGAAACGCTCACCGTCACGCTCGTAAAAGCGGTAACCGTGTTGCATGAAGCGAACTGTGCCCTCATCACCAAGTTGCAAGTTTGCATAAATGGCTTGAGTCTCTAACTTTCCCTCGATGTCGAATTCCTTGACTAGGTCTTCCTCAGAAAAGTAAGTGTCCATGTGCAACTTGATTAGAGAACCAAGGTTATTGGACCAATATCTGAAATCCATCTTGTCCTCTCCGCCAATGAACTCTCTAGTCATCTGGCGTGCTTTGGAATACTTGGGGGGGTTGACCTTTTCTCTAGCGCGGGTCTTTGCGGCTTCAAACTCTTCCATGTCAACCTTGAATTGACCGAGCGGGGTGCTAACTACAAACGTAGACGGGGATGATTCACCCTCCTCGCCTTCGGCCATTTCTTCAGGTGGGAAGAGGCCCTTCAGCTCTACCATGAGGGAGTCTAGTTGCTCTAAGTCCTTCTCTGCCGCTGCTGCTGCCATCTCTGCCATGATTTCTTCTAATCTTGCTATGTCTTTCTCAAATTGGTCTGCCATTTTTTCACCTTCTTTTGTCTGTGTTGTTTTGCTATATTGTGAGATTGATCTGGAAAAAGTGAGTTGAATATCGCAGCGAATCATTCGCTACATGACAGAGTTAGGTGGGGGGTCTTATCAACCTTAGGAAGATGAAACCTCGATTCCGGATTTGCCAACATTTTGCTATTGTAGAGTAGTGAGGCGAACACAGGGCCGAAGCCCTGTGTCCGCCAGATCTCCCCGCTCATTTGCGGGTGTGTGGCTTTTGCCGGATGGCATCCAACCTTTCGCGTAGGTAAGGTCGAAAGTGGTGCATGTGCGGTGCATGACTGCTAGCGAAGGGCTTTGGGATAAACACCCTAACTTCCCATTCACCAGTCAATGTATTCCAATCGCCCGAGCGAGGAAGCTTCCTCCACTCATTGAACAATCGCTCATTCACCTTATCCAAGACCTCGCCAGTGCAATTGCAGCGGCTTCTTGTAGGCCTTCTGGTCTCTTTGATAGGAACGAATCCCCTACCTGTACCAACCGACCTGGTCCTAACTTTCTTATCGTGCTCAGACCGGTTTGGGATTTTGCGCCCCGTGTGGCGGTCCTTGCCGTTGTGTACTCTTTTGTTGTGTCTCCTAACCATTGTTTTCCAACTCCCTGTTTTTTCCATTACTCCTCGGCTGATTTCTCGGGCCTTTCGGCCATCAGCATACCAGAGATCTAACAGGGGGGTCAGAGTTCTTCGAACACAACTAAACTCTATACGCCGTGATACTTAAACCCGACGAAGGAAAACCCCAATTGGAAAACCTTAGAAACCATCAAAACCTTTCATGATAGGTGGAGTTGCCGACACAATCATGAATGGGTTTCATTGCGCAGTACAATTCGGTGAGCACCGTGCTTGAGCAAATTGATGATGCGATCAATACCATCAACGAATTGAATGTATGGGCAAAGTGGGGTATAGGCGCTTTCCTGACATTGGTTGCATTGGGATTCATGAGACTAATTTTGAAAAAGGTCGTATTGGATTTCGTCAAGAAGACTAAGTTCGATTGGGATGACAAGTTATTCGCACCAGTCTCAAAGCGCATATACTTCTTCGTAATCACTGCAGGTTTCCACCTCTCTATGAACTGGATTGTTGGAGACGATTCTGATTTTGCGTTCACCTTCTTGCCATTGATTCAAGCGATTTACATCATCCTTTCCGCATCACTACTAAGCGTTGCATTCAAGGTGTTGATTCCAGAATTGATGAACAGATTCTCTGATCCAACAAGCGTAACGGTCTCAGGAAGCAATTCTCTAATCATCTTCATATTCCGTGCAGCGGTTTGGTTTGGAGGTCTTTACCTCGCATTGTCCGAACTCGGCATCGAATTGTTTGGTGTATTGGCATCACTAGCTGTATTCTCGTTAATCATTGGATTAGCAATGCAGCAAACTCTAGGAAACATTGTCAATTCTTTCATGCTCGCATTGGACCAACCATTCGAAGTAGGAGACAGAATCGAAGTTGAAGGAAAAATGGGGTCAGTTGTTTCAGTCGGAATCTTGTCAACAAAGATTCTAACCCACGAAGAAAACCTCGTAGTTATTCCAAACAACAGCCTGGTAAACTCAACAGTCATCAACCATGCTAGAGGTGGAGGAGACGGTGTAGGCCGCAGAATTTCATTGGTTCAAGACATTGGAGTTGGATATGATGAAGACATTTCTCACGTCAAGTACACCGTTCTTCAATTGATGCGTGAGTGTCCTTATGTTCTGACGAAGCCAGACCCTAGAGTTCTTCTCATCGAGTTGGGCGACTTCGCTAAGATTTTCAGAATGTATGGATGGGGCGAGGATTACTCAGATGAATACGTAGCTCGTGACTGGTTGCTCAAGAATATCGATGAAAGATTCAAGTCTGAAGG
>JAKURJ010000053.1 GCA_022452125.1 Candidatus Poseidoniaceae archaeon | reverse complement strand
GGCCGGCAGAACTCAGAACCACAACCTTGCCCAGTCAACCATACTTCATTGCCATCCTGTGTTAAAATCTCATTAGCTTTACTACGATAACGTAAACCATCCCTAGGTATGGCTATGACCTCGCCATCTATTCTTAATTCCATATCAATTATGGTTTGAATGTTAGACTTTGCAACTTCAGTCCCGTCATCGTATGCCAAAGCCACAGCACCTCCTTCATTGTTTGTAACATCCATCGGAAGAGGAATCGATTCTTCCAAGTGCCCATTACCCGATCCATTATTCCACAAATCAATGCTACGAACAACTGTGTATTCGGCCTCAAGAGGATATACCTGATAAGGTGCAATTGCCTCCATAAGATAATCTTCGACCTCTGCCCATTTAGCCAGAACAAATTGTCGAGCCTCTGGAGTGAAAAATACGAATGCTATGAAAGCAACCAATCCAAGTTGATTGATTCTACTTCGTTTTTTCCTACCTCGGCGTTTTGGATTCGCCTTGCTCATTTTCGCTTGGCGAGGCGCCATTCCGCGCTTCGCCTTTCTAGTTGGTGAGCGCATGAATTCGCCCTTCACCCTAGAATCCATTCCGGATGCACCGGTGATTACTCTGCCACAACTGTAGCAGATAGAATCGCCCGGCAGGGTTTGGGCCCGACAGAAGGGACATGTTCCCATTGTTATCTAGGCTGAACGGTACCCCCATGAAGGTTCTGCCCTGTAATAAAAGTGAAATTGTCCTCATCACGGAAAGAAAAGAGCATTTCAGTTTACATTGCAAGTAGTTACTTACTCTTCTTCTCTAGCCTTCGCACGAGACGCATCTGACCAAATTCTACGTAACCGCCTTCGAGCGGGTCTTGGAACAGCTGCCCATACCCAATCATGCGCCCGTTTTTCTGCTAACAAAACAGGTGGGATGATGAATATCCAAATGAACGGAGAATCGACTGAATTGTAAAGTGAAGTAAGTAGCAGGGAAGTCCAGAAGAATGTTCGCAAAACAATGCTCCAGCGTTTGCCCATCAGCATTCCATATCCGTGGCGACAAAAAATCAATGCATGGGCCCTTGGTGAAATAAGTGCCACAAGGAGAATAATTGCGACAACTTCTATTCCAATATCGCCTTGATACTTTTCCAGTAATCTGAATATCAGGAATAATGAGATCATTCCACCAACTGCAAGTCCTAATGCCCAGCCAGTTGTTGGTTGTGAACCTGTACGTCTGACTTTTTTTCTTCTAAGAAAAAGATGTACGACTACTGATAGTCCTAAGCAAATTATGAGGTTTGTGAAGTGAGGGAATCCTCCCGCAAGATATGTTGTCAAAAGAAAAGAATCTCCTAGACTACCATATAGTCCTCCAACCAAAATCCCCCAGCACATCATGCTCCAAGCTCTTGTTAGGTCATAGAATCCTGAATACTTGGTCATGACACCGCGCCATCCCAAACTCATACCCACTAATGATATGACAATTGCAACTTGAGATAGCCACAAGTCGCTTGCCATAATGACAGCGTGCAGAGACCTATTCAAGTGAGTTGTGCAAACCTAAGCCTTGAATATCCCCATCTCGAGGGGTTAGTATGGCTCGCCTACTGTTGTTTGGTGGTAAGGGTGGCGTGGGTAAAACTACAACATCAACTTCAACTGCTGTTGGATTGGCAGATTCGGGCTTGAAGGTGTTATTGGTAAGCAGCGACCCAGCACACAGTACTTCTGACAGTTTAGGTGTTCAACTAGGTCCTGAACCTACACCTGTAGAGGGTGTTGAAGGATTGTGGGGTCTAGAATTAGATCCGGAGGCTAGAATCTCTGACCATATCCCAAAATTGACTGAAAGTCTCGGTCCTATGCTAGGCGGCCAAGACCCTGAATTGAACGCATCTGAAATGGTTCTTCCTGGGCTTGATGAAGCAATGGCGTTTGATGAATTGCTCAAGCATTTAGAAAATCCAGATTGGGATGTTATAGTATTCGATACAGCACCTACTGGTCACACACTTCGATTTTTAGCACTGCCCGAAATTATCGAAAAGTGGGCGGACAAAATCATTCGAATGCATCGCCTGACAGGAGGAATTAGGGCATTGATGTTTGGTGCTAAGGAGGGAGAAAAAATGCGGGAGGAATTAGAGAAATTCCGACGTAGAGTTTTGCATGTTCGCCGAATTTTATGTAATCCCGAAGTCACCCGTTTCACACTAGTAACAATCCCAGAAAAAATGGGTGTCAACGAGACATTACGCGCCTATGAATCCTTAGCTGAATTCAATTTGCCAGTATCGGGCTGTGTAATCAATCGAATGACACCAGATTTGGATAATGATTTCATTCAAACACGCCGCAGCAATGAGAGATTGAATGTCGAGCAGTTACGTAATGAATTACCCGATTTACATCTCCATGAAGTAGAACTAAAGGATACAGATATTCATGGGTTAGACCTGTTGCGGTCCATAAGTTTAGAATTGCATGGGGAAATATCAATTTCAGAAGGATTGGGGCCTTTTGATGTTGGTCTTGGCTTAGAAGTCCATCGTGGCACATGGTCAAACGAAAATGATGTGTATTTACATCTCCCAGGAATAGTTCGTGAAGACCTTTCCCTTCGTAGCGAATCTGGAACGGTATACGTTGGTATAAACTCCCGTGAACACCCTGTTCCATTCGATAGGCCTGCCAAGGCTAGCCAAGTAAATGCTAAGCTCGAAAATGATATCCTTAAATTGACATTTCCTGAGGAATAATCTTCCGTTGGGTTCAAACCAAATGCACTTTTGGGCAGGTCATGGCACTCGAAGGACTCTCCAGAGGAATATTCTCTGCGCTGGGAATTCTGAAGAGCCGGCGTAAGCTAAACGAAGATGAATTGAAGGAAATGCTACGTTCTCTTCGAAGAGCGTTACAAGAAGCAGATTTCAACGTTAGGCAAACAAAAGAAATCACTGAAAAATTGGAATCCAGAATGAGGGATGAAGAGCCACGTCCTGGGATTACTTTGCAGACTCATGCAATGAATATTCTCTACACTGAATTGGTTAGACTACTTGGCCCTCCACGAGAAGTTAGGCCTCATCAATCAACTATTCTTATGGTTGGATTGTACGGTAATGGTAAGACAACAACTACTGCGAAATTGGCAGAATGGTATCGTCGAAGGCATGGAGTTAGAGTGGCGGTTATCGAGGCTGACGTTCACAGACCTGGTGCGTATAACCAACTATCACAACTCTTGGAAGATTCATCGGTCGAAGTATACGGCGAGCCCGATAATAAGAATGCAGTCGACATCGTGAAAAATGGTCTAAAGGAACACGCTGCAGCGGATCTAGTTATCATCGATACCGCTGGTAGGCACAAGTTAGACGAGGATTTAGTCGTTGAGTTGGAGCAGATTTCTGAAGTAGCCAATGCGAATGAGAGATTCCTAGTAATCGATGCGCAGGTAGGGCAATCAGCAGGCCCTGTTGCAGCAAATTTCCATGATTTAGCCGGAGTAACTGGCATAGTAATCACCAAGCTCGACGGTACAGCTAGAGGTGGTGGTGCGCTATCTGCAGTAGCTACTACTGGTGCGCCGCTAATGTATATCGGAACCGGTGAGAAGGTTGCAGACCTAGAGAAATTCGAATCTGATAGATTCATTTCCAGACTTCTTGGAATGGGTGACATACGTGGGCTCATAGATCTGGCACCTGAGGACATGGATGAAGAAGAAGCCATGCGTATTACTCAGAGAATGATGTCGGGCAGATTTACCCTAAATGATATGTATTCACAAATGGAAATGATGTCTAAGGTTGGCACTATTGACAAATTGCTTTCTTTCCTTCCTTCAGGGATGTTCGGTGGAATGGGGGCAATGGGTAAGAATCAGAAAGAAGCCATGCAAGCAAATCTTGACCGATATCAAGTAATCATGGACTCTATGACTACTTTTGAAAAAGATGAACCTGCTAAGATTAAGGCTGACAGGATTCGTAGAATTGCTAGAGGTTCTGGTGTCAAAGAAAAGGACGTCAGAGAACTAATTGGACAATGGAATCGTTCTCGTAAGATGATGAAGGGCATGAGTGGAAACCGAAAGATGAACAAACAGATGAAGCGAATGATGCGAGACTCTGAAATGGATTTCGACGGACTCGAAATGTGATCAGTAGGTCTTGGCTAGTATTACTCTTCGAGTTGTCATCTTTCCAGACATTAAGCAAGGCTTCTCTTCGTTGTAAGGATCTGTTGAATCTCCTAAGAATGCAAGCCCTGTTGTTCTCTCTATAGTTTCTGCATGAGAGTCGGTTCCGTCGAACGGAATTTCGTATATCTTACCGTCTTCAACATTCTCTAAGTCGGTCAAAGGAATTACTACGTTCTCTGTATGAGCTGCTGCACGGGTTCTCAATTCGTCAGAAATTTCTGAAAGAACACGATTGCATTCGTTCACAATATTGTCAAGAGGTAGAGGTTCTTTTCCGCCTGTTCTTCTTGCGGCAAATGCAGAATTGTTCTCTATATCTCTAGGCCCTATGTCGAGTCTTAGCGGAACTCCCTTAATTTCCCAATCGAAATACTTCTGTCCAGCATGAATATCTCTCTTGTCAACTTTCACTCTTAGTCCTGCTGATTTTAGGATCGCTGCAATTTCCTCGCTTTTTGCGATAGTATCAACTTCTGAGTTTTTTCTAATCATTGGACAAATCACAACTTGGTACGGTGCAATTGCAGGTGGCATGATTAAGCCATTGTCATCTCCATGCATTCCAACTATTGCACCTAGCAATCTCTCAGACATACCATATGTTGTTTGGTGACAATGCTGCTGTTCAGCATCGAGGTTTTCATAGGTCAAATCGAACGCCTTAGCCAACTGGTATCTGTAGTGGTGACAAGATGCCACCTGCAGAGTTCTTCCATTCGGCATGATTGCGTCTATACCAATTGTGTACCATGCTCCAGGGAATGTGTCCCAAACAGGCCTTCTTGCTTTGATTACCGGCAAGCACAAATCATGCATCAAATTGTCAACGATTTCTAGGTCTTGTTCAATTTGCCTTGTTGCACATTCTTCATCAGCGTGTGCGGTGTGTGCTTCGAAAAAGTGTATTTCTCGCACACGAATAAAGGATCTTGTTTGTTTAGTTTCATATCTGAATGTATTCACCATTTGGTAAACTTTGAGCGGTAAATCCTTGTGAGACCTAATCCATAATGGGAACATAGTGTACATCGCAGTTTCACTAGTAGGTCGCAAAAACATCGGGATATCGAGTTCATTTTCCCCAGCGTGCTTAACCCAATATACTTCTTTCTTGAATCCACCTTCTTCTTCCTCATCTCTGAGGTCATCAGGGTCCACGCCCTCTTCTCTGGCGCGTTTGAGTCTTGCAACTAATGCGTTTTCTTTATCCAACAGGTTTTCAGGAATTAGTAATGGAAAATTAACCTCTTCATGCTCGGTTCTTTCCATTTCAGAGTGTGTCAGCGAATCAATCAGTTTCATTGCCCGCCATCCATAAGGCCTCCAAACGTCCATTCCTTTGATAGGATATCTTTTGTCTACAAGCTCTGCTGCTTCTACGATGAATGGATACCATGCGTTAAAGTCATCAACTTTGGATGGAATTCCACGCTTGGCTTTGCCTTTACCCATAATCAACACTCCAAATCAATTATTCATCAAATTGCCGCATTATTTCCTACGGAAAGCCACAATTAAAACAAGAATGCTACAAGCCACAGCAACGTAGTCTGGGATGCCCATTTCTGGGAAAGGCATCGACCAACCGAGTTCGTTATTAATTTCATGAATTCCAGCCCAGTTGATCCTTGTAGCCTCTGCCGTACATTTTTCAGCAGTACATTGCGAATTAAGGAATCCGAATAATCCGAAGATGTTTGCAACAGCAACCAATAGAGAGGTTAATCCGAAAATTTTGAGGAAACCCCCTTTCTTTTTGATTTCTCCAGCTTTAGGAATAGTTGGTAAGTCTGGCAATGGCATTGGAGCAGCAGGTGCTGCACCAGGGATAACTTCGATCATCGGGTCGTGGCTAGTTTTTGCAGCGACAACTTCGACTTCTGGACCAGTAGGTTGCTGGCTAGGTTTGGTCGGAGTTATTGGTTCAATGTTCAAACCGAAAATCCTCTCTGCAAGACTAGCAAGAACGGGGTCTGCGGCTATTTCCGCTTCGTCAATTTCACCATCTAGAAGACGCTTTACTTTGTCATCATGAGCACTCACGCTAATCGCCTCCCGGTACGATGTGGGCAGGTGCTCATTATCAAGCGTTCGCTTCAAGCATTACCGGCTGCTTCGACCTCGGCCCAGTCTTTCATGAACCCAGCAAGTCCTTTGTCAGTGAGCGGATGACTCATCAATTGTCTGAATGTTTTTGTAGGCATAGTTACTGTGTGAGCACCTAGTTGCATACATGCCAAAACATGTGTTGGATGCCTAATTGATGCTGCTAGAACTTTAGTACTAACATCGTAATTTTCCCACGTCGCCATGATTTCTGCGATTAACGCCATGCCGTCTGCACCAGTATCGTCAATTCGACCGATAAAAGGCGATACATATGTAGCACCAGCCTTAGCTGCCATCAATGCTTGTGATGCTGAAAAAATCAGGGTTACATTTGTCTTGATACCATCTGCTGTCAGAATCTTAGTTGCGGCTAGGCCTTCTGGCGTGCAAGGAATTTTGATGATTACATTATCAGGTAGTTCTGCTTTCAATGCTCTACCTTGTTCCACCATTCCTTCAGTGTCAAGCGCTGTTACTTCAGCTGAGATTGGGCCGTCACAAATTGCAGCAATTTCTGCAACTACGGTTTTGAAATCTCTGCCACTTTTCTTTATCAGCGATGGATTTGTGGTAACTCCATCAAGAATGCCCCACGAGGCAATCTCTCTAATTTCATCAACATCAGCGGTGTCTAAGAAGAACTCCATGAGGAGGGTGTTGTTGAAGGCGGTGCTTCAAACCTTCCTCGCGATTACGTTCTTGACAGCGTCGCAGATATGGTGGGATTTGAGCCCCATCATCTCTAACATTTCTTCTGCTCCAGCAGATTCTCCAAACCTATCTTGGACTCCAATTTTTTCTATTGGAACTGGTGTTGAACCGACTACATGCTCTGCAACTGCTCCTCCTAACCCTCCAATGACTGAATGGTCTTCAGCAGTAACAATCGCACCACACTTTTCTGCCAGTGCATCGATCAAATCTGTGTCAAGTGGTTTGATAGTGTGCATATCAACTACAGTTGCCTCAATCCCTTCAGCGCTCAATTTTTCAGCAGCTTCAAGGGATTCATGAACGAGTACTCCGCAAGCAATAATCGCAACATCACTACCCTCACGCAATACAACCCCTTTGCCGATTTGAATATCATCTTCTTTTCCATCGTAAAGCACAGGTGTCTTGTTTCTTGCAGTCCTCATGTATGACGGTTTACCTAAATCTGGCAATTGCATAGTCAATGCCTTGGTGGATACGTCATCACATGGGTGCATTACTACAACATTCGGTAGTGTTCTGTAAATTGCCAAATCCTCGATTGATTGGGCACTGGAACCATCAGTTCCTGTGTGAGTCCCACCGTGTGAACCACACAAGTGTACCGCTAGGTTTGGCCTTGCAACACCATTTCGCATTTGTTCGAACGCTCTTTCAGTAAATATTGCAAAGGTACTTGCAAAAGGAATGTATCCGTTAGATGCCATTCCTGCTGCTACTAGCAACATGTTTTGCTCACCTATTCCACACGACACAGTTCTTTCAGGATGTGCTTTCCTGAAATGGAGTGATTTAGTCGATTTACCCAAATCGGCTTCTAAAACAACAACCTTTGGATTGTCTGATAATGCAAGAAGCGCATCACCATATCCATCACGTGTAGCAGCCATTCGACTCATGCTTCAACCCCCAATTCGGACAATGCTTGAGCTAATTGTTCGTCAGATGGTGCCGCTCCATGGAATGCAGGATTATTCTCCATGAATGAAACTCCCTTTCCTTTGATTGTTTTAGCAATTACAACAGCAGGTTTGTCTTGAATCGAATCCATCCAATCAATTGCTTCAACAATTGATGTCATGTCGTGACCATCAATCACCTTGACAGCCCACCCAAAGGCATTCCATTTCGCAGGAATATCGAACATGCGCATTTGAGCCTCACAGAAATCATCGTTTTGAATTCCGTTACAATCGACGAATAATTTCAGGTTTCCGAGTTCGTGATGAGTTGCAGCCATTGCAGCTTCCCATACACTTCCTTCCTGGATTTCACCGTCTCCAACCATCACGTATGCATTTCTGTTAGAGCCATCCAACTTGGCTGCAATAGCGCACCCCATACCGAATGACAACCCCATCCCCAAACTTCCAGCTGAGAAGTCAACACCAGGGCACCACTTCATGTCAACGTGTCCTTGACAAACTCCTCCTTTAACGCGGTAAGATTTGAGGTCTTCATGGGAGATGAAACCCATCTCAGCAAGGATTGCATACATACCTGGTGATGCATGCCCCTTTGAAAGAATGAATCTATCTCTGTCATTCCAATCTGGGTTTTCCGGTTTAACCCTCAGCCTGGTTGCGTATAATGCAGATATTAAATCGATTTCAGAAAGTGATCCTCCCGGATGACCAGCTTGCGCTCTATGCACCATCTTCACGATTTCTACCCTGCATTTGCGTGCAAATTCTTCTACTTCACTAATATCCATAGCCATTTAGCCAGCCTCAGAAGTTGTCCAATGCCGACGACCTTTGATGCTTTTGCTTTGAAAAAAACCTTAAGTTTTGGATTTGGGTTTGAAAATACCGATAAATTTTGTAAATATATCATCTATGATCATTAAACTTTCTTTAAGCAAATTACCCCCACTCGGAAGTGCTCTTGTGGCTAGCCAAATGAATACAAAAACAAACCATCCAAAGAATGCTAATGAAAATAAATTATTCAAGGTTCCAGTCCCAAATAATTCGTACAAATGGAAGTCGGAGACAATTAATACGGCTACTAATACTCCAAGAATAGATTCACCAGCAATAAATCCAGCTCCAATTAAAACACCTCTATTTTCAACATCTTTCGCTGCTTTAACCGCTTTTTTGGAAGGAGTATCAAGTATTTTACCATCAATTCTAATGTGGGCACTTCTAAATGCAAAGTATGAAATTACTCCACCAAGCATTATAGGAACAGAAAGCCCTAGAGGGAGATAAATTCCGATTGCTACACTCATTACTGGCATTTTTAATCTAATTAGTACTATTGCAATACCCACGCCAAGGAGAATCATTTGTAAGTTCACATCTCCAACAAATGCACCTCGAACTATGTCTCCGATTAATTCGGCTTGAGGGGCAAGTAATGCCTTATCACAATCTCTGTATGCAATTTCTGCTTCTCTTAGACAAGCAGTTTGAGTAATTCCAAATGCGTTGTGAAGCAATTTCAATGTTGGACCAATAACTAATGCACCAGTGATAACTCCAACAATTTCGGCAATTTGTTGCACTCTGGGAGTAGCGCCTACCATGTGGCCAGTTTTGAGATCCTGCATTACATCTCCTGCAATTGCTGCCTATGAAGCAACAATTGAGGCGATAAGAACAGTTGCCAACATTAGAGTTGAGGTATCTAAATTTAGAAGACCATCACCGATTAATAATACCAATACTACGGTAAATAGTAATGTTGCAATTGTCATTCCTGAAACAGGAGAATTCGAAGATCCAACTACCCCAGCAATATAACCAGCAACTGCTGCAAAGAAAAATGCTGTGACTGCTAAAAACAACCCTCCAGCTAGAGCCAAGATTAGTGAACCAGTCTTGCTCCAGTAAAACAGAACTGTCAGGATTACTAGAATTCCACAGAATATGAAAACCTTATTCATAGGTAAATCTATTTCAGTTCGAAGTAATTCTTCATCTGTTGAAGATTTCGTTCTGATGGCTTTGCTAATTCCTGTGATTATTGTTTTACGCATGGACCATAGAGTATACAATCCACCAAGAACCATTGCGCCAACACCAACATATCTTACCTGTTGTCGCCAAATTATGTCAAAACTCTCTACAGAACTGCCCGCTGAGCCCCAACCGTTTATCAGCCCATACATTGGGACTAGTAATCCAAAACCAATCATACCACCAAGGAAAATAAACGATGCAATTCTAATACCTACAATAAAACCCACAGACAATAGAGCAACTGAAAGATCCATTCCTGCATAGATTCTGGTGCCAAGAAATGATGTAGCAGCCTCAACTGAGTGTTTTGTTGCTTCAAACCCTTTTTGCACTAGGCCATATATCGCTCCAATTCCAAGTGCGTAAATTATCGCCTGTGCTCCTTCGCCACCTTCTTCTCCAGCAACCAATACTTCTCTACATGCAACTCCTTCTGGATAAGGCAATGCTTCCTCAACAATGAATAATCTCCTTAGGGCAATTGTAAACATGGTTCCAAGTAAACCTCCTAGCAGAGCGATAATGGTGGTTTCAACCAATTGTATTTCATCCCAAACATTAGGTATCACCAAAAGCGCAGGGACTGTAAAAATAATTCCTGCAGCAAGTGATTCTCCAGCACTGGCCATTGTTTGAACAGCATTATTTTCCAGAATACTGACATCTTTAAACAATGAGCGAAGAATAATCATAGACATAACTGCAGCAGGTATACTTGCTGAAACTGTCATTCCGGCATACAACCCAAGATATGCATTTGCTGCAGTCATTAAGATGCCCAAAAGAATTCCTACAACAATCACTCTAGTAGTCAGTTCCAGCGGCGACTGCGATGCCGGAATGTATGGCTCACCGTGGACCGACATGGACCGGCTAAAAATTACTGATTGTTCAAAACATCGCTCGCCAAAGGGATAACCACCAGCATTATGATAAGTATAATTACACTCGTTAATGTAAGGTGGACTAATTTGGATGAAGCATGGTTTTCTCAGTCAACTGATGATGTTCTAGCTAACTTAGAGGTTAATCGCTCTGGATTGACAAATAAAGAAGTGCTACAGCGTAGAGATAAATATTGAGAAAATAAGTTATCTGATCCAGTAAGAGTTCCTGGTTGGAAGAGATTTTTATCTAAGTACAACGACCCTTTGAATTATCTTTTGATTGGTGCGGCAATTGTTGCTT
>JAKURJ010000052.1 GCA_022452125.1 Candidatus Poseidoniaceae archaeon | reverse complement strand
GATTCACCCCTAAACCCTGCAACAATGTATGGAATAACCAAAGTGGCTGGAGAATTAATGGCTGATTACTATCATTCAGCCCACGGAGTGGATATCAGAGGATTGCGATATCCTGGTTTAATCTCTTGGAAAGTTATGCCTGGTGGTGGAACAACAGATTATGCGGTTGAAATTTTCTACAAAGCAGTCGCTTCAGAGAATTATTCTTGCTTTGTAAATCGGCAAACTCGGTTACCGATGATGTACATGGATGATGCGATTAAAGCAACCTTGCAGTTGATGGACGCACCAAGCGAGAGCCTTTCAGTCCGTGGAGGTTACAATCTTCCTAGTCTGAATTTTACCGCCGAAGAGTTGTACCACAAAATCCGTGAAAAGATACCGGGCTTCGAATGCGAATTTGTTCCTGACCACCGCCAAGAATATGCAGACTCATGGCCAGATGAAACCGATGGCACACTAGCGAAACAGGAATGGGGATTCAATTTGGAATACGACTTAGATTCGATGTGCGACGTGATGATTCAGTCGCTAAGCAAGTAGATTTTGATTTTACAAACGCGACCCAATGTTGAAAGGGGAGGCGCGACCGCCTAAAAGCCCGTTGAAGGGCATGAAGTATGTCGTAGTCTCCGGAGGCGTCCTCAGCGGACTTGGTAAAGGTGTGACTGCTTCAAGCATCGGTGTTCTCCTCAAAAGCGCAGGACTAAGAGTCACTGCGGTCAAAATTGATCCTTACCTTAACAGCGATGCTGGGACAATGTCTCCATTCGAACACGGCGAAGTTTTCGTTCTCGACGATGGCGGCGAAGCAGATTTGGACTTAGGTAACTACGAAAGATTCTGCGATTTGAATCTCTATCGTGACAATAATATCACTACTGGGAAAATATACTCCAAAGTTATCGAAGCAGAGCGAAGGGGAGACTACCTAGGCAAGACCGTTCAGGTTATTCCACACATCACAGATTCGGTTCAAGATTGGATTGAGGCGATTTCCTCAGTTTCAGCTGATGGAAGCGGCGAGGCACCGGAAGCATGTGTTATCGAATTAGGCGGAACTGTTGGTGATATCGAATCTTCTCCATTCATCGAAGCATTGAGACAATTCCAATTCAGAGTTGGAAGAGAAAACATCTGCTTCGTTCACGTTTCACTTGTTCCAGTAATGGGACCAGTTGGTGAGCAGAAGACCAAACCAACACAGCACACTGTGAAGGAATTACGGGGTCTAGGAATCAATCCAGATGTACTAGTCTGCAGAGCAGAGACGCCGCTTACACAAGAAGTGAGAGAAAAGCTAGCAGCATTCTGCCACGTATCTCCTAATTCAGTAATGAGCGCACATGATGTATCAAACATCTACCGAGTTCCACTATTGTTGAGAGACCAGGGCATGTGTGAAGCATTGGGCATCGATTGCAATGCAACCGATATGATGTCTAGGTGGGAAGCAATGGCTGACCGCGTTGACAATCTTGGAGATGATGTTCACATTGCCATGGTTGGAAAGTACACAGGACTTACCGATTCTTATCTCTCAGTCATCAAGGGTCTAGAACACGCATCATATGCGGTAAATCGTACTCTCGTCATCGACTGGATCGAGGCTAGCAACCTCGAGGATAAATCACATTCAGATTGGGATGTTCTAAGAGCAGCTCATGGAATATTGGTCCCTGGAGGATTCGGTGACAGAGGCATTGAGGGTAAGATTCTCGCTGCAAATTATGCTAGAACCAACAGTGTACCATACCTCGGAATCTGCCTGGGCCTTCAAATTGCTACCATCGAGTTCTGCAGGAACGTGCTTGGTATGGAAGGCGCAAACTCAACAGAATTTGATGAGAATACACCTCATCCAGCGGTGGTATTCATGCCAGAAATTTCCAAAACACACCTTGGAGGGACCATGAGACTAGGTAGCAGGCCAACGATTTTCCAAGTTGATGATTGTATGACTCGCCGCCTTTACGGCGGTGCAGCACAAGTTGATGAGCGTCATCGCCATCGCTACGAAGTAAATCCAGATTTAATCGAGAGAATTGAGGCTGAAGGCCTCGTTTATGTTGGGAAAGACGAGACAGGTCAACGCTGTGAAATCTTCGAACTCGAAGGCCACCCGTACTATGTCGGCGTCCAGTACCAACCTGAATTCAAGAGTAGGCCAGAGAAGCCAAGCCCTCCATTCTTAGGATTGTTGAAAGCTGCTTCTGGGGAAACAGTTTGATCCAATCAGTAGGTACCCTTTGATTTCTTCTTTAGTCGCCTATTCCGTCATTTGATATATGCGAGCCTTGAGACTTGGTTATGAACAACTGGGTTTACCTCGGTTTAGCGATTTTTTCTGAAGTGATAGCTACAGCATCCCTCAAATCTACAGAAGGATTCACTCGCTTAGTACCATCTATTGTTGTGCTAACAGGCTACTCAGCAGCATTCTATTTTCTCTCGCTGACATTGGATACCATACCGATTGGTGTAGCGTATGCCGTCTGGTCAGGAGTTGGTGTAGCAACCATCGCGATTGTTTCGTACGTTCTATACGATCAGAAAATCGATACTGCTGGGATAATCGGTATCGGCCTAATCATTGCAGGTGTAGTCGTACTGCGCTTATTCAGTGAATCAACCGCTGAAGTATGATATTCATCAAGGGAGATCTCGGTATTGGATTTCAAGGTAAATCTACGCCTTCATCTCTTAGAAGGCGTCTTTTGGTTTCTATTCCACCTTCACCACTGTAACCGCCTAATCCTCTGCCACCCTGATGACTCGGGTAGTTCTGTAACCCTGTAAGACCTTGAGATATTTCTTGGAACGGATTTCAGCATCGAGAGTTTCGTCACCGGTATCGATTCTCAATTCGCTTAGCCCCAGAAGTTTAGCAGGAGTTGCAATTCCGAGAATATTGCTAGTTCCAATCGCCCGCAGTACATCGGGAGAAAGTTGCAAGTTCCCTCGACCGATAAGGAATCCTTGACCGCCCATAGGTGAAAGCAATAGCAGAATTTTACCTTCATGGGATGAAATACGTTCTAGCAAACCTTCCTCATTTAGGTCAAGATACATCTTTCCACCATGCTGAATATCGATGCCAAGAAGTGTTGAATCAAATCCATTTTCTCGACTTATTTGTCTGAGTGTTCCACCACTGCCCCATACAATCATCAAATCCTCGTCTTCCTCGACAAGGCTGGAAACATGCATTGCCATTGCTTCAAGAGTTTCTTCTTCCGACTCTCTCTGAACCTGTTCCTTTGCTCCTTGCATCCATCTTGGACTTGATGGAGTGAAGGCTTCGCCATACATTCGGACTTTCCATTCACCTTTGCGATAGACTTCTTCGTCAAGATCCATCACTTCAGTCCTAGCGACCATCAAGTCTCCAGTAACGAATGACCAAACCACTTCTGCAGCCGCCTTAGGAGTTGTAGCAAAACAGCCGCTATGCATTTTCACTCCGCCAGGAACACCCACCAGAGGTATGTTTCTCTCACCCATCGCTTCGACAATGTCTCGGGTTGTCCCATCTCCACCTGCATACAGGAATAAATCAGGGGAATGAGCTTTGATGAAGTCTGAGGTTGAACTAGCGTCGGTGGTCTCAGGAGTAACTCCCGTCGAGGTGTACTCGCCAGGAATCCAGTCTCCACCCATTCTGCCATCCCATGCAATGATTTCGATAGGCGCTCTTGCCAATTCCGCCAATTTTTCTAAGCATGGGCGCATTCTTGGGCCCGCTCTATCCTGTGCGCCCGCAGCACGTGCTTCAGCCGCTCTACCATCGCTGCCCTTGAACCCGAGCCTTCCCCCGAGGCCGGCATCAGGATTGACTATGATCGCTAGGCGCATATTGCGGCCGAGATATTCACGATACATCAAACCGATTATGTATTGTTAGTTTCAAGGAATATACATGCAGAGACGCAAAGACGACCTGACTTTTGAAGGGGCTTGGAGAAATCAAGTCAAAGAAGAAGCGAAAGAAATTGCTCCTGCAGAGAAAAAAGAGGTCAAGGTACACGAGGCTCCAGCATTCCGTGGACAGAGGGATGTAGTCGAAAATCGCGCCCAGATTCGTATGCCTACCAAACAGCAACCTGCGCCTGAAAAAAAGCAAGTGGAAGTTGTTTCAGAGGCATCGTCAAAAGAAGGCGACGATTTCGATGTAGAGTGGTAAACACCACTTGGTCTACATAACTCAATATTCCGTGACCGACAATAGTCAAGGTGAAAGGCAGAACCGCCCCCGTAGGGGGCGAGGGAATGCCATGTCAATGATATCAGTCACCCTGCCAGATGGTTCAGTCAACGAATACGCGTCTGGAATAACGGCTGGAGAAATCGTGATTGATATCGAGGGCAGAAAGCACGACTGCGTTGCTGCCTGGGTGGATGGAGAGCAGAGGGATTTCTCTGCAACATTAGATTCTGATTGTTCTGTTGAAGGGATTTCTGGATTCACAAGTGAAGGAATTCACATTCTTCGGCATAGCGCAGCCCACTTGCTAGCACAAGCTGTAACCGCAATTTACCCTAATGCGAAGCCAACAATTGGCCCAGCAATAGACCGCGGATTCTACTACGATTTCGCAGATCTCGAAGATTTTGGCGAGTCAGAATTGAAAGCAGTACAAAAGAAAATGCACGAAATCGCACGAAGAAATCTCACAGTTGAGAGGGTTGAGTGCACCGATTCTGAACTAAACGAATTATTCTCTTCCAACCCTTACAAGATTGAAATCATCAATGACAAACTTGAGGATGGAGATAGCTCGACAATCTACAGACAAGGCGAATGGTATGATTTGTGCTTAGGCCCTCACGTTCATTCAACTGCTAAATTGATGCACGTCAGGCTGACATCGGTATCTTCCGCATTTTGGAGAGGCGACCAAAGCCGTGAACAACTAACTCGTATCTATGGAATCATTGAGCCGACTAAGGATGCTCTGAAGGCAACAATGTCAGCGATTGAGGAAGCCAAAAAGAGAGACCACAGAAAATTGGGTAAGGATTTACAATTATTCCATGTCGATGAAGATGTAGGCCAGGGCCTCATTCTTTGGACACCACGTGGTGCAATCATTCGCTCATGTTTGCAAGAATTCATTTCCGAGCATTTGACCAGACAAGGATACCATCAGGTATTCACTCCACACATCGGCAAACTTGACCTGTACCGTACTAGTGGCCATTTCCCATATTACCAGGATTCACAATATCCTCCATTGGTTGAGAAGGATATGATGGCTCGTCTAGCCAATGAAGGATGCAGTTGTGGCGAGTTATCGAACATGATGGCTGCAGGGGATATCGAAGGATACATGCTGAAGCCAATGAATTGTCCACATCACATCAAGATTTATTCTTCACAAGCTCGCTCATACCGTGACTTACCCCTTAGATTGGCTGAGTTCGGAACAGTGTACCGCTGGGAGCAATCAGGTGAGATTTCCGGTTTAACAAGAGTCAGGGGATTCACTCAAGACGACGCGCACCTATTCGTGACAGAAGACCAAATTGCAAACGAGGTTTTGGGTTGCATCGAACTCGTACAGGTAATCTTCGAGGCATTGGGAATGCACGATTACAGAGTTAGAGTTGGCCTTAGAGACCCTGATTCAACCAAGTATGTCGGCGACAGCGAAAAATGGGATTTGGCTGAAGAAGCGTGTCGAGCAGCAGCAAGTAGCTTAGGCGTCAATTGGTCTGAAGAACCCGGAGAGGCAGCCTTCTATGGGCCGAAAATCGACTTCGTTGTCAAAGACGTAATCGGCAGAGAATGGCAATTAGGAACCGTTCAGGTCGACTACAATCTACCGGAAAGGTTCGAACTCCAATACAAGGGCAGCGATGGAGAAATGCACAGACCAGTAATGATTCACAGAGCTCCATTCGGTTCAATGGAGAGGTTCTGTGGAGTTCTAATTGAACACTTCGCAGGACGATTCCCAACTTGGCTGGCACCCACTCAAATCCATGTTTTGACAATCTCAGAGAAGCAAGTAGGGTACGGTCAAGAAATCACTTCTAAGCTCAAAGCAGCAGGAATTAGAGCGGATTTAGATGACGGTGACGATACAATCGGAAAGAAGATTCGTATGCACAGAAAGTTCCAGCCTGCATATATGTTGATCCTCGGTGACGATGAAGCAAACAACAACACTGTGTCCATTCGAGCAAGAAACGGCGACCAAAGAGCAGGAGTTGCCTTCGATACTTTCGTTGATGAATTGCTGGATGAAATCAATTCCAAGAGAGCAACACCCGCACTTGTTCCACCAAAGGAAGAATGAGGGTAAACAATGGGAATCGAACTCGTAAGTGAATTCGATGGAATGGCACTTTTTGCCATTTCTCTATCGGCATTCATCGCGTATCTATTCCAAGAATATGTTATTCCAAGAGGTCTTTCTGGATTGCAGGTAGCATTTCCTACAGGACCAAAGCGATACGAAGTGCACACTGTTACTGATAGCAAGGATGAGGCCAAAGAGCTACTGAAAACTCCCGGCATGAGAAATGGTCTAACGGTTTACGTCATGGCATTAACAGGAGCAATATTGCTCGGGATGGAATGGATTTTCTATCAAATGAATCTTTCAGAAGGACTTCATCAGATTTCTTTGGCTTTCGCATTAATTCTTATTATCGTGCCAGCGATGATTTCTACCGGTGTCTCCATGAGCACGCAAATCATTACTCGAACAGGTGGAAGGCGTGCGACCCTTCAGGGAGCAAGCACATTCAGAAATGGCGTAGGGGTTACAATCACAATTCTATGGTTCACTTCACTAATCATGCTCTGGTTCATTATGGGTCTTGCAGATGTTGGATTTGACAGAAAGCTAGCCGTTACTGGTTGTCTAGCATTCGCTCCAGGATTCATCGCTTATGGCAGAGTCATGGGTTCTTCTTGGACTGCATTGACAGAATCGAGCAAGATGTTGTCTAAGGGTGAGCCATCTGCATTTTATCCATACAAACCTCCAGCAAGGAAACAATTCGTTTCCACTTTAGTTTGGATAAACACTGCAGCGATGCCGTTTATTGCATTCAATACTCTAGTTTCACTTATTTTGCTTGCAATAGACCCAACGATGTTTGAGCATACGCAGAAGGTGTTGGATTTACCAGAATACCGCCCACAAACAACCATCATGGAAGAAGGTGGAGTTTTGGGATTCTATGCAATTGAACTCTTTGCAAATATTTCAGAACCGGGAATTAGAGTTCCATTGGTCACCATTGTCCTTCTTTTCCTGTTGCTCAACGTTGCAATTGTAGGTTTCTTATTCGTCTATGAGGTTGCGAGAATCTTGTTCCTTGACATCGCTGATGTTTCAGGAAAAGGTGGGATTAGGCTTGCAGATTCCCGATTACTGCGAAGTGAAAAATCGCAGCAAGCCAACGTTTTGAACTTCTGGTTCACAGGATTTGCTGGGCAGTCTATGCTTTTACTAGCTTTAGCAATGCTAACGTTCTGGGATTCACAATACCTCCCTCAAGGCACTCAATGTGGCTCTTGGCAAGATTCGATTTGTCAAGTAATTCGAAAAGACGCCTTAGAAGAAATGACTTGGATGCTAGCATCGGGCGGCCAAGTTGTTTTCCTAGGGATATGGGCCCTTTCAAGAAGGACAGGCCAGCACTTGGATGACATTTCATTCGATGCAATGGCTAACCAGAACCGAATCCAGTTAGAAGCAATCGAACAGATGATCTATCGTAAAGGCGAAGATTTCCGCGACCTAATTTCATCAGACAACTGGTCTAAAGCGATGGAGAAAATGGAATTATTGTACGAAGACCACGGTGAAGAGAGCATCGAAGGATTGTCACTCGTGAGAAGAACGGAAGCGAGTATGGAGATGCTGATGGGCCTAGGAAGATGGGACCAAGCAGAACAGGTGGCGCTATCTTTCCTTGCTCTAAGGGCTGGAAGAACTGCTGAAATTGCGAGGGTAATACTTGCAGCAGCATCACTCGCTCAAAGGGACATACCAGAAGCGATACCGCGTTTAGAATTATTAGCTGATGAAGATATTGAATCGGCTAGATTAAAGTGGATTACATCCATATTGGACCCTTCAGTCAAATTACCAAATGCAGTGAGGCCATTATTGAGATTAGATTCAGTCACAAAGAGGAATATCGACTTGTTGAAACGATACAAGGAAGGAACACCAGGAAGTAACATTGCTTGGAAATACAAACCAGCCTCAAAGCTGCACATACTCGGGGATATTGCTAGATTCAGACTATGGTCACAATCTGAAATGGCCCTAGATAAGTTAGAGTCTTGGGCGAAAAAGAACAATGTGAACATGGAAGAATGGCCACATGGTCAAACAGCCAGAGCATTACTGTACCTTGACAGAGGTCTCAAAGCTAGTGCAATAAACATCGTCGAGAAGACCATGAAGAAACATCCACGCCATCCTCATCTAAGGAGGCTGGCGATACACTTAGC
This sequence comes from Candidatus Poseidoniaceae archaeon, assembly GCA_022452125.1. Taxonomy (GTDB): domain Archaea; phylum Thermoplasmatota; class Poseidoniia; order Poseidoniales; family Poseidoniaceae; genus MGIIa-K1. The sequence continues at coordinate 2,820 of JAKURJ010000052.1, read as the reverse complement.
AAACCTTGGGGAGATGGAGATACCAGAATTCGAAAAAACCGGCCTAATCTGGGCGGACACCATGGATGGTGATTGGGAGAAGAATTGGCAAGACTCACACAACGTGGTGGCTGCACCCAACCTCGCAACCAATGCAATGAAGATACATGCTTGGAATGCTAATGCTTGGACTTCTCGTCGAGAAACCATAGTCAAAGATCTAGGAAAGAAAGGTTGGAAGAAAGTCGACTGGACCAATCCTCCACTAGCAAACCATCTGATAATGACTGGACTAATTACCACAGTCGGTGGAGTTCCAATCGATTTAGGAATGCCAGGTTGGATCAACTTCAAGGCCTGTGAAAAAGCCAACTTGTTCGATTTGTAATCAAATCAAATTGTCGATCAATTCTTCGATGTCTTGTGTTTTACCACAGTATCTGCATCGTAGTTCTAGTGGTTCTCTACTTGTCACGATTAGTCTGTGAGGAAGAGGTTCCCGGGGATTGGTAGTGATACAGTTGGAGAAGGTGCACCTTGCTACATTGACAACTTCTTCTGTCAAGTTGATGTCTAATTTTTCTGCAACAGTGTAAGCTCGAATGATTGCTACAGATGCATCAGGAGCTACCAATGCCAAACGGTCTAACTCATGCTGTGTCAATTCTCGGTCTTCGACTTTGATGATGTCTTTTCCACCCATCTTCTTCGATGGCACATTCATGACTAGCGATACCGGGTTAGACATATCTCCGCCGATACCTAGCATCTTCAGAACAGATAGCGCCTTACCTGCAGGAACATGGTCAATAACTGTACCATTCTTGATTGCAGTGACTCTTCTCATGTTTGCTTCTTGACTCATAGTGCTACCCCCTTTTCGTTAATGTCTTCAGGCACATCGACGCCTAATAGCCAACACATTAGTGCCATTCTCGCAACAACTCCATTGAATGCCTGCTCGAAGTACCTAGCGTGTCTTGTTGAATCCACTGAAGGATGTATCTCATCCACACGAGGTAATGGATGCATGATAATCATCTCAGCCTTGGCTTCGTCTAAGTCACTGGCTTCCAATTTGTAGGCACCAGCAACCTTGGCATACTCATCTTCATCAGGGAATCTTTCCTTCTGAATCCTTGTCATGTAAATTACATCTGCATTGTTGATTTGACTAAGTAGGTCATCGGTTTCAACAACTTCAGCACCGTGTGCGTTGAGGTCTGCAACAATCTCTTCTGGCATTCGCAAGCTTTCAGGAGAGGCGAAAGTCACGTTGCATCCAAACCTAACGAGAGCGTGTGAAAGAGAGTGAACAGTTCGACCATATCTCAAATCTCCAGCCAAGACCACGTTCAACCCTTCAAGAGTACCATGGGATTGTCTGATGGTGAACAAATCGAGCATTGTTTGAGTGGGATGGTGGCCAGCGCCGTCACCACCATTTAGAATCGGTACATCGGCACTGTCACAAGCATACTGCGCAGCTCCTTGCCTTGGGTGCCTCATTGCAATTATGTCGGTGTAACCATCAACCATTTGGATGGTGTCAAACAGGGTTTCACCTTTGACTACGGATGATGTTTTTACATCTCCAAGATTGACAACATCTCCGCCTAATCGCTTCATTGCGGTCTCAAAGGACATGCGGGTCCTGGTTGAAGGCTCAAAGAATAGGTTACCAAGGATTCTGCCTTGCAGCAGAGGTAAATACACTTCTCCACGTGCTACTGGGAGCAACCTTTCTGCATCATCGAGAATAGAAATAATCTCTTCATTTGTTAGGTCATCCATGGTGATTAATCCGGGCATCTCACTCCCCCTTCCGTCAGTGTTGTGCCAAACCCGACCATGAACATATGGGCGCGAAAATCCGCTTTCTTGATGAGGTATGAACTTCTGCTAAGGGATATGCGCAGGGCTCTATTGCTCGTTTTGTTGCTTTTGATGCCAGCGGTTGGGGCAGAAGAAACGGAATCTTGGACGGTTGAAGTCGAAGACCCGCTTGGCAATCCGATTTCTGACTGCGACATTGTGCTAAACGAACCTTGGACTGGCACAATAATCGAGAGCCCAAGCGGAGGGATGTATCAAGCGAGCGGCACTTGTGATGGTTATGTGGTAATGTGGCATCCTCCTATTCCTTCGTCGCAAACAACTGTTGTGCTGCAAGCACATCCAATTATTGAAGATCTATTTACCGTAGAAGGAGCACATACCATGCAAGTGCTTGGAAGCACTTGGGAGCAACCGATTTCCGATGGGCTGGTCGATGCTCCAAACGGCGTCCCGATCGTTTTGATTGGTGACGGAGGTACAGCGATAAGATATGGTGAGTCTTCGATTACTATTCCAAATGTGACCACTACATACGACTTACAAGGTAACTATAGCGAAGATTTGGTAATCAAGGCAATCCAAACAGGTTCAGGAAGCGTTGTCGACTGGGATAATCACAATTTGACAATAGGAGAATTCGGCGGAGGCTGGAGTGCTCGTGCCTACCTCAATGGATTGCCTTTAGGCCAATCTGTTTGGCCTCCGACCACTCAATGGATAGATGAGCAATTGAATGCGACATCAACTAGTGGGATAGCTAGCATTGAATTTACTTCTAATCTCACGCCTAATGAGGCGGTTACCGGTGTATGGACGGCATCTCATTCTTTCAACAACGGACTAGGATTGCCGTTTATCCCCGGGGTGGCAGCAGGAATAGAAAGCCAGGGTGACAGATTCTTGGGCGGCGATGTTGCCCAATTAGAAACTCTACTTGAGAGTTTGAATTATATTAGCGGAAAAGAAGCACTTTGCTGCATTGTCGATGATTCTGCGGTACAG
>JAKURJ010000051.1 GCA_022452125.1 Candidatus Poseidoniaceae archaeon | reverse complement strand
ATTCGATTACTTCTGACGTTACCCTTACTTCGGCGCGCGCGGTATCGCCATCCACATTCCAGTAGGCGATGACCTTGACATTGTCCCCCGAAGGCCAAGTTACAACTGTACTTGAGACCATAGAATGGCTGGTCAGTTCGGGACGAACTCCTGAGCCAAGACTAAGCCCCTTGCCGTCAGAGATTACAATCTCTCCTTGGGGAATAACGCCCTCGCCAGTATTCACCAAAGTGTAGAACACCGTAACTTTAGAATCTGCACTTGGAACTTTAGGGGAAGTAGATGGATTTACGGTAATCTGTGGCCCAATCGAGAACTGAGGTAAATCAAATTCATCTTCTGTGTAAGAGCCAAATCCAATTGTCCAGCCACTTTCAGAAACTCCTGCAAACACCTTTTGTCCATTTTGGAAACCTATGTTCATTGAGCCATAGGTAATCCCGGGAAGTAAATTTCTTTCTTCAACGATTCTCTCACCCTTCAAGCCGTCTTGAATTACCCCGAAATCAATGATAACTAATCTCTCACGGCCTTCTGACAAATCTACAGCCCATTCGATTTCAACACCTTCATCGGCAATTAACACACTTTCTATTTGGATCGATATGACTTGAGATGGCTGAACTGGTATTTGAATAGAACCTGATAGATTTGAATCAACTGCTCCATCGGGGCTAAATACACTCCAGTTTACAATATGGTCACCAGCTGTCGTGAAAGAAAACTCATGACTAACCTCTCCTGCCTTACCTTCATCTAAGGTCGTCGAAGAACCGTTAACAATTACACCACCAATTTCGATTTGCATAAGTGCAGTACCTGTTGCATCACCTTCATTTCTTAGTAGTAGGGAGAGGGTGATTTCATCTCCTGCGTGCCAAGGTCCGCCAAGCAGAGAGGGTGTTGAGTGGCCAGCCCCAAGGAATATTGCTGAGGTCATGGCCACAGTTTCGGTTGCATTGATGGTTAAACTAGTTCTTGCAGATTGGGTTGTGCAGACCAATTCTCCTGGCTTTGCTGACATTGTGAATGTAGAGTTCGTGGTATTCAGAGGTAGAACCGAGACATTCCCGATGTAAACTTTCTCGTCATCAAATAGGCATACAACCTCTCCATCAAAGGTAGATTCTCCGGAATTGTAAGCGGACAAATTCCAAGATATTTGGGAACCTGGATGCGGCTCGTTCAATCTATCTAGTTGCAAGGAAATAGCAGGTAACGGAGGTGGACCCACTTCGAAATGCCCAGCGTAAACATCGTCATCTGGATTGTCATCTAAAGGACCAGTAAGGGAGGCATTAACATGATGCATACCTTCTGATACTTGGTTAGTTAGAACAGAATATATTTGCGTGGTGTCGCCACTGACGTTCACAGCTTGTGTATCTATGTTCAGTGAATCCAATGAAAGGTCAAGACTACCATTCCAAGGTACATCTCCATCATTAATCACAGGCAAATCAATCCGAACATAATCGCCATCTTTGATTGATAAATTACCCGTGTCATTTCCTTCTGAATCTACAGGATTGAAGATTGGCTCTCCTATTGAGATATCGAGAGGTCTCAAGCGCTGAATGATGGCGTGATATGTTGTCCATTGGTCCTGCCCGGGAGCGCCAGTATCTCCTGACAAAGCCACTGTTAGGTTTGAAAGTCCGAGCGGTGCATCTCCAAGCATGGTCTCGACGTAATAACTCACGCCGTCATCAATCAGAGTATTTCCGCTATCTGAATCAATCACCGTCCCATCCATCGCAGAAAGTTGAACACTCCAATTTACCGATGCAGAACTAGCACCCCCCACACCCACTAGAGTTATGTTGACAGTTACTGGACCTTCTCCTACTTCTCCGTCGCCTGTAATTGAAACTGCATCAATTACACCACCGCTACTTTGGACCGATGGAACCAGAGCCATTGACAGCAATAATGCAACCAAGATGGCTCGTCGCATGTTACACCCTCGGGGCACGGGGGTTTTTCACATTCACCCACCCTATAGGGTGGGTCGCAGCCTTTATTGAAGTGGGGAAAGTGGCCGCAGTGATTCCAATGGATGCAAACGACCTACTCGCAGTGTCTCCTAAACTTCTGGCACAAGCAATTTTGCACAGGCGAGAGCGTTTGGCTGAAATAATTCCTGATGATTTAGAAGAAAGAAGGGAAGAGTTAATCGACGCTGAACCGAAGGCTAAATCTGCCAGAGAAGAGCGCGACAAAATCAACACCAAAGTTGCTAATTTGAAGCATGAAAGAAACTCTGCACAAAAAGAAGCGCGTGAACTATTTGAGCGTGCGAATGAAATACGGGAGCAATTGATTTCAGAGGGTGGAATGAAAAACCCAGACCCCAAATGGGCTAAAGATAAGTTGTCAGCGAAACTTCAATCATTGGAAAATCAATTGGAAACGAGTGCTGGAACTCACAAGACGGAAGAGAAATTCATCAATGAAATGAAGAATCTGATCAAGGAACATGAGGAATGGGTCGAAGAAAGAAGCGCTTCCCAACCTTTAGTCAAGGAGATGAAAGATGCAAGGTCCAAGGCTAGAAAATTGCTCGACTCAGCACAAAAAGCACATGATGCTATGGTAGAATTAGCACAATCTAACGAAGAAATGCATGAATCTTTCATGAAGTGGGAAAGCGCTAGGACAAGGGCAGAATCACGAACTATGCGCCTCAATAACGCACTTAATTCTAGCCAGGACGCACTAGAGTTCTGGAAAGACAGAGTTGAAAATGACAATTTCGATGATCTGCTAGTAGATTCTGCAAGAGTTAGAAATGGAGGACAGTCATCTAAAGCGATCGCTAGAAACCTAAAGCTGGAGAAGGAATCTCAACAAGAGAAGACTGCAAGAGGTGAGGAAGAATGAGTGGCAAGTGTGAGGCAACTGGCATGTCACAAGAAAATGTAAGTAAATACCAATACTTGCATTCCCACCTAACTGGGACTCTAGAGATTTCAGAACCATCTCCAGATGTGCTAGCAGGATTTGTTAAGCCATTGCAAAATACGATCTCAAGCCATTCGATTCACGACAGTGAAATCAAGCGAAAAGATAGCCTATTCAACCATCTAAAGAAAAGTGTTGCTTCCAAATTTCCGGGTTCAAAATTATCTGCGTTTGGATCTGCTGAAAGTGGTTTATCTCTGAAGGGTGGAGATTTTGACCTTTGCTTACAGATTCCAGATGCGAATGAAAAGAAGATATTGAAGAAAATTGGCGGAATGCTGCGTGGACAGGGTATGGAAGATGTTCAAATCATTACTGGAGCCAAAGTACCTATTGTCAAGTTCATCGACCCTCGCAGTGGCCTACATGTTGACATTTCTATTAACAATACACTAGCATTACACAACACTAGATTATTGTCCAGTTATGCCAATGCTGATTCTCGAGTAAGGGAATTGGCAATTTGTGTGAAGCATTGGGCTCTCCACAGAAATGTTTCTGATTCTGTGAATGGAACTCTTTCATCTTATGCATGGTCCATCTTAGTAATCAGTCACTTACAAGAGCAAGGAGTCATAGCAAACCTTCAATCTGGAGATGACAGAGTAGTAATCGAGCTGGATGATTCAGATTTCGATATCACCATTAATGAGGAAAACAAGATAGATGCAATTTCTGATGCTAAAATAACTCATCTATTGTTATCATTCTTTACCAATCTAGCAAAAAGAGATTGGGAAAATGACGTCATATCAATCAGAAACGGCGGTTCTATCTCCAGAAAGGAAAAGGGCTGGAAGAATGAGAATCCAAGTGCTTTGGATATTTTGAACAGCGAGAAAGAGCACCCTCCAAGAATGGGTGAGCACCACCTAGCAATCGAAGACCCATTTGACTTAGACCATGACTTATGCAGGGTTGTAAGACCAGAGGGCGAACTGAGAATTAGAGATGAATTGCTGAGAGCTGCAGTTCTTTTCGGAAACGGTTCAACTTGGAAAGAGATTTGTGAAACCGTAGATTCTGAGAGATTGAAGAATCTAGAACCTGTAGACATCTTCCATGACCTTCGTGACAAATCAACCGAATCAGTACAGAGCATGCTGGAAAAAACTCGCGGAGAAATGGATGCATTGGATAGGAGAATTGATGCTCTTGAATCAGAAAGACAATCCAACCTTCGTATGGCTAGAGCAATGCGAGGGATAATAGAAGAGACTTCGGATTTAAGGAAAGAACACAAGTCCACCATTGTCAGGATAAAAGGAAGAAAATCTGAAATCGATGAGATAAAGAAGAAGCGCGATAAGATCAACTCAGATGTTATCCTACCAATTCACATGATTGAAGATGAGCTTTCTAAAGTCTACAAGAGATTAACTGAGGAACTGGATATTCATCGCGTACCTTCACTGAAGAAGGAAAAGGAACAATTCTCATGGTTCATGGAACTACAGGCTATGCATGGAAAGGCAAGAGAAGCAAGTGAGTTACATCAGAAATTCATTGAATTAGTCACACTGCAAAAAGAGGAGATAAAGAAACTCAAAATTTACGAAACCAAACACGATGATGCAACATCAAAATTATTGGAACAAGAACCTCTTCTGAAAGATAAGAACATCAATTCCAAAGAAGTTGGATCATATGACCGTAGAGTTCAGAATATCCAAAAGGCACTGCGGCAGAGACGTGGTGAAATGCACAAGCTGCGCAGAGAGGCTGGAAGATTGGATGCCTGGCTGAGGAAGAAATCCAATCCACAACAGAGCAACAGAAACCGTAGTAAGCGCAAAGGCGGTAGAGGAAAGAAACAGGAAAAAAGTTCTGGACCAATGACGTTGGGAGACATTTCTGGTTTACTGTCAGGAATGACCAGCGAACCCTCCTCGAAGAGAACAAGAAAGGTAAGTTCGAAGAAAGCTGGAATGCGTAAAATGGGCAACCTATCTGCGCATCGCGGCTCCAGAGGACATCTAAAGAAGAAAGACTGAAAATGTTGCCACTAATCACGACACGATGGATGCCAGATGGTGCTTAGGTCCTAGTCCTAAGTCACTAGATGATGCTACTGTTGAAGTCATAAAGCAACTATTCCTTGACCAAACGGGAGAAAGATACGCTGGAGCATCTGTCAAGAGCCTACCAATTCCTGAATGGGGAGGCAACCTAGTACTTCTCGATGCAAACAATCTGATTCGAGGATTGCTTTGGGCAAACAAATTCAATGAAAAACGGGTGAGAATTGTAGCTTTCGCAATCGACTCAGACTACAAAGGGAATGGTTACGGTTCACAAGCCTGGGACATACTAGTTGAAGCCGCTCGCAGTGATGGTCATTCAGAAATTCAGTTGGAGGTTCGCGGTGATAATCAATTCGCAATTGATTTCTATAGAAAAAGGGGCTTGAAGATAGTCAGCACTTTAGAAGGCTATTACAAAGCAGGAATTGGATATGTAATGCGTGGCACAATTTGATGCAAATAGTCATGTCCTGTCAATGATTCAAGGCAATTGTGGGAAACACGGTCATCGCAGATTTAGTCGATAATGAGTGCATTATCTCTGCTGCATTAATGGATGCAGATGGGTTCACTATTGAAAGGACTTCCAACCAATTCAAGCCGACTGCAATGAATGAAATTTTAGATCTTAACCCAGACAGTGATTTGATTACCTTGGTCGGCGAGAATTCTACTGTTATCGTTTCTCGGAGTGAAACAGGACATTGCATTATCATTCAATGCCCAAATGATGGAAATTTGGGTAAAGCTAGGCTCAAACTAACAAAAGCCAAAGTAGCAATTCTGCCATTTTTATGAAGTCCTCCCGTAGGGAGGCTTCAAATGGTATAGGCCAGTCGGTCTGTCGCTGAAGGTACGGGAGTACAAGGCGAACAGGTGCGATGGATAATGGCAGAATTGAAGGACACTTTGGAAGAAAAGCGCAAATTGGTCAACCAAAAGGCTACGCAGTACCGCACTACTCGTGATGAATGGAACTCACGAACTAAGGAGCATACTGTGATCAGAAACGAACTGAATGCTGAGGTTCGTGAACTAATCCAAAATGTCCGCCAACAACGCGAGATTCGTGAGCAAATGAACGAATTAGTGCGTGAAAAGAAATCCGTTCGCAACGAAGCAAACAAGAAAGTCAAGCAAGCAAAGTCTATGCTAGATTCTGAGCGCTCTGAAAAAGATGAGAGAGAGCCAGGGCATCGTGGCGGTCGCCGAGAGCGCAAAGTCACAGTCCATTCTCTGAAAAGAGAATTCGACAGACTCGACCGTGAAATGGAAATGGGTAAGCACCTTGGACAAAATGAAAAGAAAGTCATGAAGAGAATGAAGGAAATTCGCTCTCAAATCAAGGACATGCAAGCTTCTGAAGACTCAAATGGGGATTTGAAAGAGGCAAGAGGCCTACTCAAAGAGGCAATGATTGAGCAAGAAGAAGCTCACGTTGAAGTTCAGAAGGCTGCGAAGGCTGCTCAAGAAGCACACGACTTGATGCTCCAGTGGAACAAAGAAGTTGACCGCCAAAGGGAACTCGCTGAAGAGGCTCACCGTGAACTTCGCAAATCCAAGAAAGAAGCAGACAAAGCACACCACTTCTACATTGTTTCACTAAGGTGCCTACACTCGATTCAAGATATCCTAAGAGCTATGCAGGGAACTGCAACTGGTGAGGCCCAAAGAGGTGCTCGTGGAGAAGTCCAAGACCTGATGGCTAAATTGATGAGTGGCGACACTATTTCTACCGAGGAAATGATGCAGTTGCAACGCTTTGACTAACTTCAAAGGCCATCGATTATTACAGCGCAATTAGGGAGAGATGCAACATGATTGGAAAGGATGACATTGCTTCTATCATCGAGGACTATGACCGTCTAAAATTACGAGTCGGAATGACTGCTAGCCATTCTGCTCTGGATATATGCGATGGAGCAATCGAAGAAGGATTTCCAACTGTAGCATACTGCCAAAAGGGACGTGAAAAGACCTATTCTGAGTATTTCAAAACTCAAAGAACCACTTCCGGAAGAGTTCGACGAGGAATGGTTGACAAATCCATTGTAATGGATTCGTTCAACGATGTCATGAATCCAGAGATGCAGGGTGAAATGCGCAAGAGAAACGTTGTCTACATCCCGAACAGGTCGTTCACATCTTACTCAAGCATTGATGATGTAGAGAATAATTTCCATGTCCCAATGTTCGGTTCAAGAAATATGCTCAGGATGGAAGAGAGGACCGAGGACCAAGATTACTATTGGATCCTCGACAAGGCTGGCCTACCATACCCGGAAGCTATCGAAGACCCACAAGACATCGATTGCCTGGTTATCGTAAAACTACATCACGCTCAAAAGAAATTGGAGAGAGGATTCTTTACTTGTGCATCATATGAAGAATATGTTGAGAAATCACAAACCCTGCTAAAGGAAGGCACAATTGACCAAGAGAGCCTAGATGGTGCAAGAATTGAGAGGTACGTAATCGGACCTGTGTTCAATCTGAACTTCTTTTACAGCCCGCTTGAAGAAGATATGCCAAAATTAGAACTTCTAGGTGTAGATTGGAGATTCGAGTCTTCACTTGATGGACATGTTCGACTTCCTGCCCCTCAGCAAATGACAATGCCTGCTCATCAGCAAATTCCAGAAATGACAGTTGTAGGTCACAACACTGCAACAATTAGAGAATCACTTCTCGAGGAAGCCTTCGAGTTAGGTGAGAAATTCATTACCGCTTCTAAGGAACATTACGACCCTGGAATTATTGGTCCGTTCTGTCTTCAAACCTGCATTGACAAAGACATGAATTACTCAATCTATGATGTTGCACCTCGTGTTGGCGGAGGAACGAATGTCCACGTTTCCGTAGGACATCCATACGGAAATGCAACTTGGAGAAAGCCGATGTCTTCAGGCCGAAGAATAGCGATGGAACTACGAAGAGCTGCTGAACAAGACCGACTACTCGAAGTTCTAACTTGAGGTTGGTAAGATGTCAGAAGAGACGTGGGTCATTATCTCATTTCTCATATTCATGTTCTTATTTGCTGGCGTAGGAATAGCCAGTATTCGTGTCAAAAAAGACACTACTGACGACTATCTCGTAGCCGGAAGAGGAATGCACCCTGCATTGGCTGCCCTTTCTGCAGTTTCAACATGGAACTCAGGTTACATGTTCATCGGTTTTATCGGATTCATGTGGATGATGGGTTATTCTGCAATATGGATATCTGTCATTTCTACTATTGGACAATTGGTGGCATGGATATGGCTTTACAAGTACATCCAAAAGGAGGGTAATGAGAGAAATATTCGCTCTCTTTCTTCACTGCTTGCAAATGGCAAAGCTGCACCTGAAGCTAAAATGGATGCAATTTGTTCAGTCGCTTTCTTGCTAATTTATGCTGGTGCTCAATTATCCAGTGGTGGTAAAGCGCTGTTTGCAATGTTAGATTGGGCAGAATGGGTTGGTATCCTAATCGGTTTTGTTTTAGTTGTAGCCTATTGCTATGCAGGGGGAATAAGAGCATCAATCTGGACTGATGCGGCTCAATCGTGTGTGATGATTGTAGGTTCTACGCTGCTGTGTTACGTTGCACTTAGTGAAGTCGGTTGGTTTAGTGGTCTACATACTTCCTTGAAGAGTATTGACCCCGCACTCACCTCAGTAACTCCACCCGGTCTTGAATTTGGATTCAGTATGTGGGTGTTTGCCTTCTTCCTTGGAGGGCTAGGAGTTGCAGGCCAACCACAAGTAGTTTCCAGAATAATGACATTAGAATCTGAAGAAGACCGTAAGCAAGCATGTCTTTGGTTCTTCGTGTGGCAAACACCGTTCCTGATTTTGATGATAATTATTGGATTAGCATCGAGAGTCATATTCCCTGAGTCTAATAATTTCGACCCCGAACTGGCCCTTCCAATGCTTGCAATGGATGTTTTAGGACCATTTTGGGTCGGTCTAATTTTAGCTTCAATATTTGCAGCAACAATGTCAACCGCAGATTCACAGGTTCTCGCATGTACTGCTGCAATTACTGATGATGTGTTTCCAGAATGGTCTACAGATCATAAGAAAACAAAACTCACTACAATTGTGATGGCATACGTTGCCACTTGTTTATCCTTGGGTGCATACTTTTCAGGAAATAATTCTGTTTTCTCACTCGTTGTTCTCGCAGTGTATGGTTTAGGTGGAATGTTCATTCCACTAATTCTCGTGCGAATGTCTGGATACAAACCAAGTTCACAACATTCGATTATGATGATGACCGCAGCACTGGTAGCAGTAATATTTTGGAGAGTTAAAGGATATAACGTCCATATCTTTGAATCAGTGCCAGGAATGGGTGCTGCGTTCATTGTTCACTTCATCCTTATACTGAATGAAAACAAAGACCATTGGTTGGAAAAACTACCTGAAAAATCGGTTACTGCGAGTTTCATTGTTGGAATTTTAGTTCTAATCATACCTGTAGAATACTACTATGCAAATAATGCACCAACTCTCAAGGATTCTAGTCCAAACCCCGATTCAACCTGGAAACTCACCGTAGAATTCGAGCATTCATATGCCGAAGAAACAATCCTAATCAGTGATGGTTCAACAGATAGTTTCTATTTCGATATTCCTGCTGACGTGGTTCAGGTAACCTTCATGCTGAATTATTCGGAATCCAATGAAGGAGGATTCGGTGAACAATGTGATGATGTCGATTCAGGCTATGATTCAACTAATGTGCCAATGGAATTCATTGCATGGAATTTAGAAAATCTCTCCGGGCAAAATTGCGGTGGAAATTCACTCGGCGGATTCTCTACATTCAGCGGTAATTCTCAGGTTGATAAAACCTATAATCAGACAGATACATACCAAAATCTAACTGCTTTTATCGAAGCCATGGAAGTTGAGAAAGATGATGGAGAAATCGTATTTAATGTCAATGTAAATGTTAACACAGCCACTCCAATAAATGGTGATAATGGTGAAGAAATTACGATGATTATTACTTATGTCAGATATGATAGCCACAAGTTAACTCAGATTGAATGACATACCTTCCTTGCCAACCTTCCAGCCTAATTCGGTCACAGGTGTATCATCTCTGCACAACGGATTCGTGTGATTTAGGTGAATGAATACTACTTCGCCATCTCCTTCTCTTCGCTCACCTAACATCTGGAGTGTTTGCTCAACAGGAGGATGTGGAACTTTGCTTTGGTCACGGTGCTTGAGTTCATCTGCACTGTAGAATGTACCATCGATTAGAGCAATGTCTACTTCAAAATGGTTTAACCAAGCTCTCAAGTTATGACCTCTCAACGTTTCCTGCCACGTATCATGGTCAGGTAAGAACAGCAGGGTCTTCTCTGCCTTGATTAGATATGCATGCATATCAGATAATTCGTCTCTGTGAGGAACTTCAATCGCTTCAACAATTACTCCTGGTAATTGATAGACACTAGCAACTCTAGGGATGAATACTCCATCAGATAGTAGTGCAGACCAGTGTGGAGTTCTCTCGATGAGATCCAGCATCATCTTTGAGCAATACAAATTGACACCTTTTGCCGCCATTGTTTCTTTTCCAAATAATCCAAGGCCATCGACATGGCCAATGTGTGCATGAGTGAGGAATACTGAGTCTACAGAATTGCATCCCCAAATTCTCAACTGGTCACCTAAATGACGGGTTGCCTCGAAAAGATGCTTACCTCCTTCTGCATCGGTTAAACCAATTGATACAGGGTATCTTTGCTCCAAGTCGATACAGCAATCACAGCCGACCTGAGGCACACCACCATCTTGAGCCGAACCTAATAGGACGACTTCAACCATCGATTCCAACCTCAAATCTTGCGAACCCACTGACGTGTGGTTGCATCACGCATGTACCATGCGCCACTTGCTGCAGGATACTCCAGCCACTCGTTGCCGTCACTGCGCATGGTACCAACATCATACATTGTTGGGGCAGCGGGTGTTGCCGGTTGAGGCACAACTGCCTGATTCCCAGGTAGTGCTGCCGGGTCAGGAGACGCTGCTTGTACAACTGGCTGAACACTTGGTTGCTGATATTGTGGATAGACTGGTTGTGCAGTCATATCCGGCATAGCAGGTTGAGTAGCAACAGGTTGTTGATACTGTGAATAGACTGGTTGCGCAGACATATCTGGCATAGCAGGTTGAGCGTACATATTCGGCATTGTTGGTTGGGCAGACAGGTCTGGCATGTTCACTCCTTGATTCCAATCCTTTTGCTCGCCTTCACTATCTCTGTAACGCATGATTAGCAGGCCCACAACGATTAGTACAAGAATTACTCCTACTGAAATACC
>JAKURJ010000050.1 GCA_022452125.1 Candidatus Poseidoniaceae archaeon | reverse complement strand
AGTTACTGTTTTAACGATAGAAAAGAACAAGAAAACGATGACACTGAGACTGCAGAAATAAATTGATATTGGCTCACTGGGGTCACCAACTGAAACCATGACATATCCAACAACAAATATTAGAAATTCCTCATCATTACTTGAATTAAATGTGATATTTTCTTGGAAACTGATGAGTTGATAATCGGGTAAAATCATCGCAAACCGTTCCGAATCATTTAGCCTATGTCTTTCAGATTCAGTTTCCCAAAGTCTCCATTCAAATGAATCAAAACCGGCCCAACCGCAAGAATACTCGATGTCCTCAGATTCACAGACTCTAACAATGAAATTTTGATTTTCCACATCAATCTCAGTATTGTTGGCCATTCCTTTTTCGACGTAAATACCTACTTCTTTATTTCCAGAATATTCATCTACAGAATATTCAAACGTTTCATATTGAGATCCTTCCCAAATTACCTCTATTCGTTCGTATACATTATCACCGGGGTCCTCTAAGGTGTAAAACACGATTTCTGGGAAAGTTAACACTGCACCTGCTAGTAGTATACCAATAACGAACTTTGAGAATCTGTCTATCACTTTGAGAAATGGTGCTTCAGAAAATGTTTCCACTTCAGCATCTTCAATATCAGTCACATTCTTCGCAGGCATGTCTAGCAAATAATTTTGAGTGAAATGTGTTCAGTGCTAGGATTTAGACAAGTCCGGGATTTGATATAAATGCCATACAACTATGGCTGATCAGTGACCTTAGTCAGAGAGTTTTCCTAATCAAGACTTGATTGATTGAAGAATCACAGGGTCAAGAATTTCACCTTTGGTCATTTGCTGACGGACATAGTGTGTGACTTCTTTTGCGGTATCTTTGGCTTGTTGTGTGCGCTTTGCGAGTGTGCGCATCGGCATTGCCATTCTGTGATTTCCCCTGAAGTGGTCTTGATTTTCTTCTAGGAAATTCCAGTACATATCAGAGATTGGACATGATTTTTTGAAGTGAAGCGAGCAATCTCCACAGTAATCTCCCATCTTCTTGATGTAAGGAGTACCGCTAACATATGGCTTGGTAGTCATCACTTCGCCAACCGCATAAGTTCCCATAGCTAGCACGTTAGGCTCGACTACCCAATCATAGGCATCTGTGAACATTGCCCAAAACCAATCGGTCAGTTCTCTAGGGTGAATTCCTAGCAGGTTTCCAATATTTGCAAGGACCATTAGGCGAGGAATATGGTGAGCATAACCGGTTTCTACAACATCTGAAACCGCTGTATCAAGGCACAACATACCCGATTTTTCTCCCCAGAATGTTGGCGGTAATTCGTATGAGTTCTCTAGTACGTTTGGAGTGATTTTGGCTGCTGGCCATTCTCCTTCCCAGCCAGCTGCAGGCCTTGCTTTGACAGGGGTTGAACCGGTTGCAAACCCGTCTGTCAATTCATGAACGTGGTGAACGAATTCTCTCCAACCAATGATTTGGCGAACGAATCCTTCTTTGGAATTGAGTGGAATATCTAGCGCTAGTGCATCGTTTAGAAGTGTGCTAGGCATGATTCTTCCAAAGTTTACCAATGAAGACATAGTTGTATGGAAGAGTGTACGATGTTCTTGTGTCATCGCATCCTCATATGGGCCGAAATAATACATCACTGAGGCTTTTGCCCAATCCCATAATCGCTTGGCATCCTCGAGGGACGCAGGCAGATTTTCTGCAACTATTTTTCCTGGATGATGTGCGTATTTCTTCTCAACCATCTCGATAACTTCGAGTGTTATCTCGTCAGGCTCAAACCTCAATGTTTCAGGAAGGTCGACTGCACCATCCCATGGCAATCTGTTCTCATCATCTAGTGACCATTTTCCGCCAACTGGTTTGCCATCATCTTCCAACATGATCGAGTAATTCTTGCGAATGTAGCGGTAAAATTTGTCCATTCTCCACGGAGCATTCTCGCCTGCTCCTTTGATGAAATCTTCAGTTGTTGTAAGCCATCCTTTGTGCTCCAATACTGTCAAGTGACCGGCTTCAACCAGCGGCTGAATTGAGCGACGAAGGCTCAATTCTGCTGGCTTTGTTACTGTAATTCCCCCCAGTTCATCACAAAGTTCTGCAAGGACTTCTCCGTACTCTTTCTTTGAGAATACATACCTAACCGGATAGCCTGCTTCTTGCATTTCTAGGGCAAAATGCCTTTGATTTGAGAGCAGTAATGCCAACTTCTGTTTGTGATAAGGCAGTTGACTAGCCTTCCATGAGGTCTCAACGAAGATCAACCCGATACCGTCTACCTCAGGTAGTAAGTCTCGGCTTAATTGGTCATAGGAAACGAAGTGCCAAGTATCCACACCAGCGAGGTGCCCGATTGCTGATGTGAATACTGACACATCAAGATGTTCTCAAGTTTATTTTTGAACACTTGTTGATTATCACAGAGTTTCAACCAACGTTTTCCCAGAATATGGAGGTGACTGCGAACAATGCTCCCATAATCAATGCAAATGTCAGTAGCCCGTTAGTGAACCATGCAGATTCAACTTCCTCGCCTTGGAAGGTCATTCCATCTTCCATACCTTCTGGGCGTAGCCTGAAGTATGAAATCAGTACTAGAAGCATAACTAGTGGACCTGCGATTGCGTCCATTTGATTACCGTCACTTATTGTTCTTGCAGTTCCTGCTAGCATACCCATGTAGGTGCCAATAGTTACCGATATGAAAGCGAACATAGAAGGGTGCATTACAGACCACTTTCCAGATGCTCCATTGGTCAAAACAAGAGCTGACCAAAGAGTGTAAACCAGAATCAGTGATCCTGATACTGCAACTGTAACCTCAGAAGGTATACCCTGTCCAAGCGCACGTGCTTCATCTAATTCTAGCGCTAGAACAAATGATTCTCCTGCTGGGAATCCTTCTCCAATTACAGAATCTGGAGTGAAGATCATTCGCAGTGAATAGAACAATCCCATCAATACAAGTAAAACTAGTGCAACCATTGCAAATTTATCTTGAACTTTGATGCCTGGCTTGTAGTCTGACAATCCCTCGTTTACTCCTTCATCCTTCATCAGGAAGTAGGAAACAGCATACAATGCCAATACAGCTGGCACAACGTATTTTGGTGTTGTATTGATATCTAATGCACCTGTATCATCCATCCACATTGCAACTGTCATTGCAGACAGACCAATCATTACAGGAATCATAGTTGTCCACTTGCCTTTTGGCCCCTCAATCAAAATAATCATCGATGAAATGAAAATACCGAACATCAAAATTCCATTGAAAGCGGTCTCCGGTCCACCGTTTCCATAAATGCTGTCTCCCAATTCTGATTTGTTGTTCAACAATGTGAAACAACCGTCTCCACCGATTGAATAGCAATCGGCAAAGAACATGAAATTCAACGAATAAACGAACATAACAAGAGCAGTTAGTCCGAGGCATATTTTTGCAGGCGTAGATTGTATTTTATCTAGCATTAGTGATTAACTTGAACTATTAGTTTATGTACTATGCTATAAATTTCAACTACACAAATAGGATTTTACAGTCTAATTTCTTCCTCGAACAGTGCTCATTTAACTAAATCAAGAAATGAAATACTGTGATTATTTGGTTCTATAAAATTTCAGTCAACTAAATTACACCAGCCCCTATCAGACTGCATGGTTAGGCTAACAAAAGGTTCTGATGCCCCAAATATCTCTCTCCCAGCTATTGATGGAAGTACATTCAATATGAGCGACCATCGTGGGAAAAAAGTAATACTTACATTCTTCAGGTTCTCAACCTGTCCTCTTTGCAATATCAGAATAAATCGAATAATCAAACGGTGGAATGAATTCCCTGAAGATACAGTGATGGTCGGTGTATTTGATGCGAAAATTGGTGAATTGACGAAGAGAATGAAGAAACATAAAGCTCCTTTCGCAATAGTGGCTGATGAATCATTCGAACACTTTGAACGCAATTCGGTCATCAAGTCATTTGGTCGATTTATGATGGGTGCTCTTCGCTCTCCTATCACATTGATTCAGGCAACCTTGAAGGGGTACATACCTATGACTATGTCATTAAAGAAACTCTCAATCATTCCGGTAGACGTATTGATTGATGAAAGTGGTAAAGTCGTAGAAGCACACTATTGCAAAGATACTGCAGACCACCTGCCAATTGATCGGTTCATTCAATTTGCTAACAACTCTTGAGATTGTTTCCTTGATGGCCAAAATCAACATTCTAAAAGCGAGACTACGCAGGAAAATGCATGAAGAGATTACTGATTCCGTTGATTTTGGTAATCTGCTTCTCTGTTTCCGCAAGTGCTGAAACCTACATAATAACGGGTACTGCGACATATTCTGATAACTCTCAACTAGTGTTGCAGGACATTTCAATCGGTTGTGAGACTAGCGAAAACAATTGTAGACAGTTCCAAGGAACAACAACCCAAACAGACCGCTATGGTAACTTCACACTCGCATTCACTGTTGACGAAGAAGATGATGGAACACGCATTCTTCTCACTGTCAAAGGTGAGGAATTCCCACATACAATTGACTTAGACAGACTAAGAGCATCGGGTGGCTCGGTCATTCAGAACATCCGATTAAGCGGAGATTCAACACCAATGGGCTCAGGATTTAGTTCAGCGTGCTGTCTAATTCTGTTCGTAGTTATGGCGTTGTACATCCTAGGGAAAACTGCCAGAATGTTGTCCACACCAGCAGGTAGAATGGAGTTCAGAGGATACAAGCCAGAGAGATATGTTCAGTGTCCAGTTTGCAACATCCCTGTAGCGCATCACCAACTTACCAAACACCTGATTGTTGACCATGACATCGAAATGTTCGAAGCTGGGCAAATGGCAGGAAAGGTGCTGAGAGGAACTTGGTCAACTGAAGAAGAATGAAGTACGCTTCTTTTTCAACAGGTGGCCTCTAGCACAGATATGCGAATCAGCCATAGCACATCCGACGGTGAAAAATTCGAACACGACATTCCTCAATTTGGCTTGGGAGTATTCCTGATGTCAGAAGAAGGGGAATGCAAAAAATCAGTTCTGACAGCTCTAGAAGCGGGTTATACCCACATCGATACTGCAAGAGCATACAATAATGAACATGAAGTTGGAGAGGCGATTAAAGAATCTGGAATGGATAGAGAATCGCTATTCATCACCACAAAACTGCGTAGAGGGCATGCTACTGGATTTGACGAGGTTATTGAGCACTGTCAGAAGTCATTGGAGTTACTAGATACGGATTACATTGACCTTTACTTGGTGCACGCACCACCAGAAAACTCGGAACACAGAGCACCGGTTTGGAAAGGCATGGAGTATTGTCTAGAGCAAGGCTGGGTGAAATCAATAGGAGTTTCAAACTACGGCCCTACGCACCTAGAAGCAATGAGGAGTTATGCTACCTACATGCCTAGCGTTAACCAAGTTGAATTCAATCCTTGGCTACAAAGGCCACATCTATTCAAGGCTACAGAAGATGCAGGTGCCAAAGTAATGGCATATTCCCCGCTTGCCAGAGGACACAAAGTTGACGACCCAGAATTGGTTGCAATCGCTGAAAAGATAGGCTGTACGCCGGCCCAAGTGGCGATCAAATTCTGCTACGACAGTGGATGTATCACAATACCTAAGTCCAGCAGAACAGAAAGAATAGTAGAAAACATAGCATCTCTAGATGTCGATATTTCCTCAGAAATGGAAGCTATCAAAGCGCTTGAATGCGATTATGTATCCGGGTGGGACCCGACTACTGAGCCCTGATTATTGGTAGTTTGATAGAATCAAATCAACAGTGGCTGTAGCTGAATTCAGGACGCGTGGCCACACTGCACCGGGATGAGTACCTGCTCCAACCAGATACAAACCTGGAATCCCGGAATCCTCATTTGAAGGCCTGAAGTAAGCACTCTGAGTTAATTTGGGCGCTACTGAGAAGGCAGAGCCCTTGAATGCTGCAAGTTCTGATTCGAAGGTCTTAGGTGTGATGTGGCGCCTTGTCACGATGTGATTTCTCAAATCAGGCATCTCTACCTCAAGCGCCTCAATTATTCTGTCACCGTACTCTTCTGCAATCTCATCCCAATCTACGTCCGCACGGCCTAAGTGTGGTACTGGAGCCAGAACATATGCAGCGCTACAACCTTCAGGTGCCAGACTCTTGTCGGTCACTGTTGGTACGTGTAAGTACAGACTGAAATCTTCTGGAAGACTGCTTCCTTTGAATATTTCATCGAGTAGGCCTTTGTATCGGGGCCCAAACAAAATAGTGTGGTGTGCAACATCATCATAGGCAATGTCGGTTCCAAAATATAGAACAAACAGAGACATTGACCAATCCATTTTCTCTAACTTCTTTGCACGCTTTTTTGCGACCTTGGAAGATGAGTACAATTTCTTGTAAGTGTGATGCACATCAGCATTTGACACGACAATGTCGAAGTCTTCAACTCCATCTTATCCATCAGGTATTCGATGCGTTGTTGCTTTACCATTTTGGACCAATTCTACTGACTTAACTGGGGTTGACAATCGCAACTCTCCACCCAATTCTTCGAATAATTTCACCAAAGTTCGCACCAAGGCATGAGTCCCCCCTGCCGGGAAATAAACTCCCCATTCCCTCTCAAGATAATGAATCAGGGTGTATATCGACGAAGTTTGGAACGGATTACCTCCCACCAAAAGCGAATGGAAACTTAGCGCTTGACGAAGATGGTCATCCTTGACATACTTGGCCACGGTCTTGTAGACTGAACGGTCAGCTCGCAATTTGATCAGTGAGGGAGATACGGCAACCATATCTGAAAATCTTCCAAATGGACGGTCGGCCAGTTCTGTGTAGCCCTTTGCGAATACTTTCTTTGCATACTCAAAAAATCTCTGATAACCATCAGCATCGGACTGACTTCTTTCTGCTATTTGCTTGACCATGGTTGCTTCGTCGCGAACATAATCAAAACGGTCGCCATCACTCCAAATCAACCGATACATAGGCTGTACTTCCATCAGCTCAATGTAATCCTCCAACTTTTTTCCAGTCAACTCAAACAAATCTGTAAGAGTATGTGGAGCAGTAATTACAGTAGGTCCAGCATCAAACGTGTAGCCATCATCGTGGTAGACATATGCTCTACCACCCGGTAAATCTCGTGCTTCATAGAGTACGGTCTGAATACCTGCACTTTGGAGACGTATAGCGGCGCCTAAGCCACCAAACCCACTTCCTATGACTGCTGCTCTCTTGGGAAGTGTTTTTGATTCTGGCATAGTTTACCCTTTGCGTTATCACTTGATAATGTTCGCTTTTTACTTGGATAATTAACGGCAATGAAACAACTAGTTATAACCTCAAAATGTTCCATTGTCTCTAAGTGGCAGCCATGACTAATTCGCTGGAAGTCAAAGATCCGGAGATTGTCTTGGCTACTAGCGGAGAGAGTTTCCACTGGGCAAAACGCTTCCTTGGAAAGAAAATGGGTTATGATGCTGCAAGGCTCTATTCGTTCTGCAGAGTATTAGATGACATGGCAGATGGAGATATTCCCAACGGCCACGAACACCTTACTGACATCCAGAGCACCCTAAACAACGGTGAATGGGAAGGGCACCCGTTCCTAAATCAATTTTCAAGCATGGTTGAAGAATACAAATTACCTACTGAAGTCATTGGTGCCCTAGTAGAAGGTTTGATGGATGACCAAGAACCTGAAGTGCTAATCAAAGACGAGGAAGATTTGATCCAGTACGCCTACAAGGTTGCCGGAACAGTTGGCCTACTGATGTGCTGTGTACTAAACACCAGCAATCCCAAAGCAAAACCACATGCAGTAGACTTAGGGATAGGAATGCAACTCACAAACATCGCACGTGATGTAGTTGTGGATGCAAAGATGGGTAGGAGGTACCTCCCCGGGAGCTGGGTCAATAACATGACACCGGAAGAAATCCTTGTCGCTGCAGAAAATCCAAACAGCGAGAATGCAGCAATCATTACATCCGCAGTTAGAAGATTACTGAGCCTTGCTGCAGAGTACTATGCTAGCGGTAGAGTCGGCCTTTCCTATCTTCCAGCAAGAGCCCATTTTTCAATAGGAGTTGCTGCTAAGGTTTACCGTCAAATCGGAATCCAACTACTTCGCTCTAAGCACTCTTGGTGGGGGCCAAAGCAGGTCACATCAAAGGGAAGCAAGGTATTCTGCACAATTAGAGCGTCATTCGGAATGTTCAGGAGATTCCCACACCCTAGAGCAAACCACAACACAAAACTCCACTCTGGGCTAGAATCCTACATGAACCAGGGAGGAACCTGGGGATGAAATCAGAGACCCACATCATTGGAGACGGTTGTTCAGCAATGATGTTGGCAGCAAGAGCTGACGAACTTGAAAGCCACAATCTAACAGTTGTAAAGCCAGAGGGAGCGCCTACCGCCAAAGACCATATGCTTGGATTTTGGAATACACCCGGGCTGAAATATGCCGAAAGAGTCTCGAGGAAATCTTGGTCAAACTGGTCTATTATCACAGACTCTGGAGAGTTCAAAATGTCCTCCAATAAGCATGCTTACCATGTAATGCATAAGACTGAATTTTTGCAGAGCTGCAGAATTAAGGCTGAAATGAATGATGTCAAATTCATTGAGCAAAAAGAATCTGAACAATTGCGACCTAAGCATGTGTTCGATTCACGCCCACCGAGAGCCAACAGGAATGCAATGCTGCAGCATTTCCTCGGTCAAGAGATTGAAGTCGAGCGCCCTGTTTTCGATGATTCTACTGCTATTTTGATGGATTTCAGAGTAGACCAAACTCATGGAATGCACTTCATCTATCTCCTTCCATTTTCCCCTACACGTGCTCTGGTAGAGTCGACTTTATTCAGCACAAAAATTCTGGAAGATGAATTCTACGTTGATTCTATAAACCAATATCTGTCAAGCCACTATGGCGTGTCTCCTAAGGAGATAATCCATCAAGAGAAGGGAGTTATCCCGATGGGCAATCTATCTAGACACGACCCTCAAATTCCCGGCCTAGGAGCAAATGCTGGCGCTATTAGACCAGCAAGTGGATACACATTTGTGTTCATGCACCAACAAATTCAGAGGGCAATAGAGGACGTTAACAAAGGAAAGAAATTGAAGTTCAAGCGCCCACACAAAGCAGTGGATGTTTGGATGGATGGAGTGTTGTTAACGGTCTTGAGGCACTGGCCAAATCAAGGTCCAATTCTATTTTCACGCATGGCTGAAAGATTAACTGGTGACGAATTCATTCAATTCATGAGCGGAAAGGCCACCTGGGGAATCAGGATGAAGGTGATTATGGCTATGCCTAAGCTACCATTCATTCGAGGTGCTTCTAAGTTCATTTTCAGTAGACCACGAAAGGTGGTTTCATGAGCCTTGCTGATGCCTTGTCAGGTATCGACACTCTGAATCTAATCGCACTTGGTGCTGTGGTCTTCATCGGCCTACCTCATGGTGCTATGGATGGCGCCTTGGCTGCACACTTTGGTTGGATGGAAAGCAAGAAGAAGGCTATCTCATTCCTTCTAGGTTACATTGCTATGGCCGCTTTGGTCGTAGGTTTCTGGTTTGTTGCACCTGCGATTAGTTTCATCATATTCCTTGCAATTAGCATGTTCCATTTCGGCAAAGGAGACGTGAATACTCAAGGCAAGCAATTCTCAACCACTGAGAGTTTGGCACGAGGAGGAGTTGTAATTGCTGGTATCAGTCAATTCCACAAGACTGATGCTGATACAATTTTCCAGGCATTAATCGGCTCAAATACCGATCTAGTGTGGCTATTTTTGGATGCTGCAGTGGCAATTACAATTGTTTGCTTCGTAATTTCACTCGCAGGAAAAAGAGGGCAGGAGCGAGGGCGATTTTTCGGAGAAATCGCCGGCCTGACCCTGATTTTTGCGATTCTGCCACCTCTCGTTGGATTCTCGATTTACTTCTGTCTGATTCACTCTATGCGACACTTTGCGACCATGAGAGCGATGTTAGCAGACACGATTTCCAAACTGCAAATCACTAGAACTACGGTTCTGTTTTCCGCAATGTGTTGGGCTGTAGGACTGGTTGTACTCGCTCAGCAATCTAGCAATGTAGGAGTTGAGCCTGCACTATTGCAGGTGATTTTCATTGGACTGGCTGCACTTACTGTGCCACACATGATGCTAGTTGACGGCTATGTCGAATACCAAAAGTCGCGATCTTGAATCTCAAAATGACACTTAGCACGGTGTGTCTTTGGATAAGGCGAAGTAAGGGAACCGCTTAGCCTAGCACATGGAGAAAGTCAATTTCACAGAGAAATTGTCGAAGTTTTCAGACCACTGGTCGCCTAAAGTAATCGCTGAAATGAACGACTATCAGTTCAAATTAGTCAAGATAGAGGGCGAATTCATTTGGCATAACCACCCCGATACAGACGAGGTTTTCATCGTGATCGAAGGCTCGATGGTCATCGAATTAGAGGATGGAAAGGTTGAGCTAGGAGCTGGTGAATTGTATGTCGTCCCCAAAGGAGTAATGCACAAGCCGTACGCAACCAGTGAGTGCAAAATCATGCTCGTGGAACCTCGTGGCGTAGTCAATACAGGTGGAGAAGAAAGCGAATTGACTTCAGAAAACGACGTATGGATTTGACCTATCTTAGAAAAAATAGGTACACCATATATCCAACTAATGGAAGAATTCCAAGCAATATTGAGATCAGCATTATTCTGCCCGGGTTTTTGTATGAACCAAGTACGTATGTATCGACGAAACCACAATTTTCACAAATTTCCATTCTCCTTCCGGGCGTATTGTGAACATGAATATTCGAGGATTTACATCTTGGACAGTGTCCGAGTTCCTTCATGATTTGAATTATTTCAAGTGGGACCTCATACTTTGCGGAAATTTCACAAAGCAACCGACGGATTGGAAAAAACGACAAAATTTCGAAATTTGTGCAGTCGCGATTATGATAACCTGTATCGCTTAGGCAACCCTGCATGGGAGTCGTAGGCTACTTCACCGCAGAAATCGGTCTTTGGTCAGAACTTCATACCTATTCAGGTGGACTTGGAGTATTAGCAGGCGACCACGTAAAAAGCGCTGCAGACGCAAATATCCCCTTAGTTGGAGTAACACTGCTGTACCGCAAAGGATACGGCAGACAGCACTTAGATGAAGATGGAATTCAAACTGAAACATACAGGGATCTAGACCCTGCTCAGCACCTGCAAGATACTGGAATGGACATCTCACTTCCTTTGGATGGAGGAGAATTGTGGGCAAAGGTTTGGAGAGCAGACATCACTGGAGTTTCTGGTCATATAGTTCCAGTCTACTTCCTAGACACATTCCATCC
>JAKURJ010000005.1:4591-29535 GCA_022452125.1 Candidatus Poseidoniaceae archaeon | reverse complement strand
GGTCCTGGGAATTGAGATGCATAGGTTGCCGAGCGACCAAAAAAGCGGATTCTCAAGTTGAGCAAGAATGTGATGTTTGTGGCTCGGTCATGAAAGTCAAGCGCGCAAGATGACTATTCTTCTTCGAGCAAACGCTCAACTTCTTCATCTGCGCCGAACATTGAAGCAAAAATAGCGGAAATCCATTCAAACATGAATCACTCTTCGGCTTTTGCAATTTCTTCAGACACTTCTTCGGCAGTCTTGCCTGAGGGGTCTACCCCAGCGGCTTCTGCCTTCTGTGCTAGGTCTACTGCAGCAGTCTTTCCACCAGCATCTAAGTCCGCTTCGGTGTTGGCACTGGATGGTGCTCCAGTTACTTCTTTCAGCCCTTTTTGGAATTCTCCTTTGGACTGTCCAGCGGCTCTTGCTAGCTTAGGTAGGCGCTCTGCTCCAAACAATAAGAAGAAGATTGCCAGTAGAATCATGATTTCAAATGGTCCGAACCTCATGTTATTCCCTCTAGTGCACTCCAAGAACTCCCGCTTTGTCAATCAATCGGCTGTTAACCACCTGAAACAGGCGGAAGTAACGCAATCTCATCACCGTCGCAAACCGGTTCGTCTTCGTTAACTTTGTTGCCGTTAATACTGACCATAAGTCCTTGACTGAGCCACATGTCGAGACCCAACTCTTCCAATACAAACCGTACTGATGAATTGGGCAAAATATCCACTTGGTGTTCTCTGCCGCCCATTTCTTCAGCTATTGGGCCGAATGCGAGTACTTTGGCCTGCATGAACACGCTATCAAGCGGCATCTTATCAACCCGTGGCGCCGTGTCTTACACAATGGCGGTCGCACTTTCTTGTCAGGGGCTTTGGAAAGTATACGAAATGGGCGATGAAAAGGTGCAAGCAGTTCGCGGCATTGATCTTGAAATCAATACTGGTGAGATGGTAGCAATTATGGGGCCATCCGGTTGTGGAAAAACCACTCTTCTCAATATCTTATCTGGAATCGATGACCCCTCGGCTGGCCAAGTAATGGTTTCTGGGAAGCCGTTGTTCGGAATTAGTGATGATGAAAGAACAGACCTTAGGGGTAGGGAGATGGGTTTTATTTTCCAGAAATTCCATCTTTTAGACGTGATGAATGCAGTTGAGAATGTAGAGATTCCTTTGCTGTTGATGGGACTGAACCCGGATGAAGCTAGGACCAAGGCAAATGAAGCTCTCTCCAAGGTAGGCTTGGGAGATAGATTTGACCATCGTCCCACCGAGTTATCAGGCGGCCAACAGCAACGTGTGTCGATTGCAAGAGCGCTGGTACACAATCCTTCAGTGATACTTTGTGATGAACCAACTGGGAATCTCGACTCCGCTACTAGTTCTCAGGTAATGGATTTGCTTGCAGAATTAAATGAATCAGGGTCTACTCTAGTGATTGTTACTCACGACAATTCAATCGCCGAACGCTGTTCTAGAGTAATTCGCATCTTAGATGGTAAAATATTATCTGAAGATGAATAATAATGCTCTTTGAGACCCTTGCTGTTATTGGATTAATTTCTCCAATCAGTGCAACCTCTGCTTGGGTCCTGCGTAATGATGTTCAGAAATTTTGGCAAACAATAATTCTCTATATTGGCCCGATTATCGACGCTTGGTTTGTTTGGCTATTGCTTGATTGGTTAGAGATGGGATTCTTTTCGACTTGGGGTTGTACCATTTCTGCAGGAATTATCTCAAGTATGCTATTGCAACCCATTTTTTCACCAAGAAGGTTGGCAGTATTCCGGTTGTCTTGGCAACAAGTTCGACGAAGGCCACGCCAGGCTGCATTGATGATGGCGGGTTTGTTAGTTGCTTCTTCAATCATCACTTCCTCCTTAGTAGTGGGCGACAGTTTAGATGCTACTCTGAGTAAAGAAGTCGAAGCAATGTATGGGGACACAGATTTACTAATTTTCCAAAAAGATCGACGTACTGGTTTCTCTTTTGATTTGGATAGCAACCTAACCAATGCATTCGGTCAAGAATTGATGAATGCAGGAATTGCTGATGATTGGTCGCATGGTATTGATACGACTGCTACATTGTCCCGAAGTGATGGCCTAGCACTCCCTTCTGCCGCTTGGTACGCGTATGAAGGGTGGCAAGGTGTTGCAATCAACCAAGTTGCGGCTGATGAATTGAAGATGTCAAAGGGAGATGTTCTCGAGATTTCTTGGTTTTCCTATTCTGATGACGCTGAATTGATTCGCAGTTCAGAAAATCTGACAATATCTTCTGTAATCTCTATGGATGGCAGAGGTTCGATGAGCGGAACAAAGTCTCCTGCTCTGTTTACTTCACTCGAATTATCGCAGCAGTTGCAATCAAAGCAGTGGAAAGTGAATATGATGAGAGTTTCACTTGTTGATGGCAAATCGGCATCAGAAAGCAAAGCTGATATCAAAACCGCTTTGGACAATGTTATCGATTACGAATCTGCTGGATTCGAGATAAATACAGATCAAGATTCCTTGTCAGTTTCTAATTCCAATGGTTTAGGCCGACTAGATGCGGCATTCATGGAATCTTGGAATGAGAATAAGACTGCGCTCCTCGGTGAAGGTACAAGCATGGAAGTTCTGCAGATACCTTTGTTCCAAATCGAACAAGGTGCGAAGGTGATGACTCTTCCTGATGATAGAATCGAGGAGATTCTGAACGCCGAGGAAGGCGATTGGTATGTGTCAGGAGGCGCTGTTTCCTTCCAGAAAGAGCGCAGTGGCTCTAGCCATGGATGGGAGGTGCCTAACGGAGGACTAATTCGAGATGTTACACTCTTAGAAGACTCATTGTTGGTTGCACACAGTGATGGATTGGTCGAGATACCGGATGATAGAGATGGAGACCTGATTCACCACATCGAAGGTTCTGAGGTGATGGTTGCAGCATTATTCGAGCAAGAATTACCCGAACTGCCCTCCACAATATTCTCAATGGATTATTTACAAGTTTCAGGCGAAGATTGGCGCGCAGTTAGCCACATTACAGGAAAAGAAGTCTACCATTATTCCAATTCCGAATGGATTGAAACAGCCCTGACCGGCGAGTGGTTACATTACGATGGCGAGTTAATGGCTGGGTCTCCAACTACAGGTTGGACCACAATCTCTGGAACGCAATCACCTGATTGGCCAGCGGTAAGAGGTGGCATTTTAGTTGACAATAATTCGATTTTCAGCTTCAATGGTGATGTAAATTACCTCTCAAATTTTGATTCCGAATGTGATGAACGAGTGTTTTCATTTGATGGTGAAGTTATCTGCAGCACATCGTTTGGCGCAGTTGTTGATTCAGGCGAGGTCTCACCACGTCTTCCTGTAACGGTAGATATCGGTGGCTTTGGAGTAATGCCACAATTATTGCTTGCAACCGATGGTCCGCTTTCGCCTGCTGAAGGTGACGTTCTAATCTCTTCACGCCTGTCATTACTCAATTCCTCTGAAAATGTTCTATTCACAGGATTAGTTCCATGGGCATACGGTGATATTTCCCCAACAACTTTGGAAATAGAAGGCGACATGTCCTCAATTGATGCCCCTGGATTGGAAGAACTAGAGTCGATCATTATTGGTTTAGTCAATCTAAGCGATGGAGAAGTGCTGGCAGCATCAGCAGAAGGTGAACGCAGTATACTGGTGGTTAACGGTGGTAATCAGTCAGAAATCGAAGTGTGGCTGGATTCTATTTCTGGCGTTGAATCAATGAATCTGAAAATCTTAGCAGTTAAGGAAAAAGCGCTTGAATCAGCTGAAGAAGGCGCAGGTGCTCTTTCAGCAATGTTCCTGGTATTTGGTGCATTCACAATCGGTGCAGGTATTTTGTTAGTCCTGACTATCGTAATGATGCTTGCAGAATCTCGCAGAACCGATGAAGCAATCATGCGAGCAATTGGTTTGAAGCGCTCTGATATGAGGACGCTTGCATTAATGGAAGGAATGATGACCTCAGCTGCAGCATCAGTTCTAGGTGGCATTTTTGGGCTATTTTTGGCATGGTTGGTGTCTTTGGCCTTCAGTAGCGTCTTTGCAAGTGCAGGTGCAGATGGCATTGCCTATTCCTTTGATATCGAGAGTATGTTGATTGGTATGTCGGCAGGTTTCATTATTGCAATGGCTACTTTGTGCGGCACTGCGTTCTGGACTAGCAAACTAAACATCGTTCAAGCCTTACGTGGCCTTTCACCAATGCGTAAGAGAGGTATTCCTTGGTGGCTGATTTTGTTGCTAATCGTCTTTACCGGCACAGGTCTATTAGCAGGATTATCCATATTCACATTCGATTCATCATCGTCTTTGAGGTTTGCATTGTGGCACATTATGGCCTCTTGCATAATCATTGGAATAGTACCGGTACTCACATTCATTTTGCCTCACACAATGGGATGGTCGATTAGAAACTCTGGTCGCAATACCATGGCTACAATCGGCATCAGCCTAGCACTTTGGGCGTTGAGTCCTGATTCTTGGGCCCCGGTTGATGATGGGGTCAAACCGGACGAAATTACATTTGCAGTAATGGGCATAATTCAGGTATTTGCCGGCGTGCTTATACTAACAGGTGTCGCCCCTAGAGTGGCATCTTGGATTATATCGAAATCGTTCTTAGCAAAACGAATCGGGCCGGTTGCAAAGGTTTCCCTTGCCCACCCTGCAGCAGCTCCAATGCGTACGGCAGTCATCATGGGGATGTTTTCGTTAACTGTATTCAGCGTGATAGTCCTAGCAGGCTATTCAGTTCAATTTGAGGAACACTCCTCTGGCTATGTCGAGGATGCCAGCGGTGATTTCGAGATATTATTGTCATCATCGAGGCAATTACCACTCGAACTATCTTCTAATCCATCAGAGTGGGATTTGGAAGAAACTAGTGCAGGAGACATCGATGCGGTGGGAATAGTCAATCGGGCAGTAGTTTGGGTAGATGATGGTGAGGACAGAATTGGCTATGTTTTACGAGGGGTAGATTCTGGATTTATCGAGCATGGCGCTATCCCATTAGAGGAATGGGATTCCGCTCTTGGAGAGACTCAACAGGAAGCGTGGGATTCACTGAAAATCAACCAAAATGTGGTATTCGTCGACAGCTCATTTGCCCTCGTAGATCCCAATACAGGAGAGTCGATTGCTGGAATTAATCTTCCAATTGGAAAATCAATTTCGCTAATTGATATTTCTAACCCCGGAAATAGCCGTGAAGTAGTAGTTGGGGGTATACTCTCTCAGTCCAGTCAACTATTTTCTCAAGGCATATGGATGGATGGTGAAATCGTTGACGAACAGTATGGTGGGGTTGTAACCAGAATCTATGTTTCACATACATCAGATGTATCGTCAGATGAGCTAGAAAAATCACTGTCATCCGACCTGGCTCCTGATGGAGTATACACTTCTATAATCGAGGATGAAATTCTGCTCATTCTGGGCCTAATTTTTGCAATACTGACAATATTCCAGGCCTATCTTGCACTGGGATTGATCGTAGGGATTGCAGGCATAGGAGTTGTAACTTATCGTTCTGTTTCTGAGCGTTCTGGTCAGATAGGAATGCTGAGGGCTCTAGGGTTCCGTAAACGAATGGTACTGAGTGGAATGTTAATCGAAGTAAGTTGGACTTCGCTTCTAGGAATGATAAATGGGGCTGTTGTAGCGATTGCGTTCCACTACGCTCTCTACCAGACGTTTTGGGAAGAGCAAGGTGCCGAACTAATCCTGCCGTGGTTTGAGGTTGTATCGATGGTCTTGGGCGGTTGGACTCTGGTGTTGTTAGCGACATGGATTCCTGTGAATAAAGCCACTAAGGTAACTCCCTCACAAGCCCTAGCATCAGTAGATTGAATTAATTTAGATATTATATTTTTTTGAGGATAGAAAAAACAAATACATTGTACCATTTTGATTAACCCCCATCATTTCAAGCCGTGCTCGTTTGCAAAAGCGTTATACTGCATGACATTTTTTTGATTTATGAGCGTGTGTTTTGGCTGACTTTTGACCTAATCGTCTTTGCCAACGCCTAAATACCGTATATGTCGTCGAAGGTGACACCGACCCTTTTGGAGGAGATGACAATGAGCAAGTTAACCCCCATGATTTTGGCTGTTCTAATGCTAGCTAGCACCTCGCTTGTAGCAATGGACTGGGCTGAATTGGAAAACAACACAATGACTGAAGCAGATGGCCGTTCCGGTCCTGACGCTAAAGTCACAAGCATACTATCGCCTAGAGCGACAACGACCGACAGCATAACTGGTGAAAAGATACACACCTTGCAAGCAGGAGACACTGTAGACTTTGAAGTTTACATTGAGAATGTAGGAGACGCAGACATCGATGAGATGGGTGTATCACTAACAGTTTACCTTGCAGAGAATGGCGTCAGAGGAATGATCGCCAAGGACTCAGCAGGAAATGACCTATCCTGGTACAACGGAGACGTCGTCTGTGACGACTCATTCGTTTGCCCTTGGTCATCCCTTGCAGCAGGTAGCCCTCTGGACTATGGTAAGTACACCTTTGCTTACCAAGGTTCACCAGTCACATGGACACCAACAACTGGTGACTACGTAATTGTAGTCGAGACCAATGCAGTTGGTGATGCTGACGCTGGTAATGACTACGCAGAAAACCTAGTTTCAGTAGTCGACTGGACCGACGTTATCGTCGACCTTGCATGGGACTCCGGCAAGGAAACCGAAGGTGGCGCTGGTGACAAAGCATTCACATTGACCGTAGAGACAGGAGGTTCTTCCTCATGGTCTGCACGTTCAATCACAGTACAGTTAGATATTCAGGGAACTCTTTCCTCTGCAGTTGACAACAATGGTAACGACATTATGGGAACTACAACAGCTACCGAATTCGGAACCTATGGAATGACAGAAACATTCCGTCATGAAACCGATTCTAACAACACTACTTCTGATAACAGATACGTAATGGACTTCCAGGACACATCCGAATGGTTTGGAGTTGTAAGTCCAGATACTTCCGGTGACAGTGGAGACTACTCCATTACTGTCAACGTAGTGAGTTACGTCGTCTACGGACAACTTCCAGACTGTGAAGAAACAGTCACTGGAAACAGCTCCTCACAACAAGGCGGAGGCGGTGAAGAAATGACTTACATCCACTTCTGTGAAGTAACATTCTACCAAGATGGTGACGCTGCAACAAGCGAAGACACGATCGAAGGAAAGGTTCAGACCTTCCACGACATCGGTGTATCCACTCTGGTTGTCAACCAAGGATATGTTGTTGATGAAAACGGCACTGCTTTGGCACCACCTACAATGCCTGGTATCACACAGGGTCCACTAAACCCTGCATGGTCCAGCGTACAGGCTTCTGTCAGACACATGGGTAGCGACATAATGGTTACTTACGACTGGGAAGTTACTTTCGATATCGAGAACACAGTAACTGGAGTTACTGTAACTGAGGTCGCAAACAGTTGTACCAACGGACAAGGTCCTGATTACAACCACATGCTACTTGGTGACGATATGGGACAAGGAGGAGCATTCGAAGCTGGCGAGGCATGTATCATGTTCGAGTTCGCTCCGGGCATCTACAACATTACTGCAACCGTTGCCATGGTCGGTGGCACAGCAGGAACAGCAGATATGTCCGCAAGGAACAATGCTGCGAGCATCTATGACATTGCAGCTCTAAACAACAGACCTTCTGTTTCTCTGACTGTAATGCAGGACGAGGGTTCAATCGTAGTCGGTCCTGAAGGAATGATTACTCTTGAAGCAGATGCAGATGACGCTGACGATGATACAGGACAGAATCTAAACTACGTTTGGAGTCACCCAGGTATGATTTTCGAAAACGGTACAGCTCTACCATCACAGTGTAATGGTATTGGAATTGCATTCTCAACATGCAACCTAATGGCATTTGACTCAGAATGGGCTGGAGTTAACACCTACTCAGTCACTGTAACTGATGAGCACGGCTCTTCTGCTATGGATTTCACAAACGTATTCGTTTGGAACCAAGTAGTTGCAACAGCAACAACCGCTAGTGGAATTGGTGTTGAATACAACCTAACCTACGACGGTGTTAACGAGTTCACAATGGCTACATGGGCAGACAGCGAAGCATCCTACACTCAGGACCTAACTCAGTTTGGATACGCTGGAGAATACGAATCAGTAGCAGTTGTTGATTACTCTCCATCTACTACCTACATGCCAGAAGATGTCTACCATCAAGAAATCGTAATGACTTTCGATACAGCATCCCTAGATCCAACAAGTGTATTCTGGATTAGCAACGGAAACTGGGTACAACTAGATGCAGACATTACATCCGCAGGAAGTTCTGGAACCATCACAGTTGACCTTGGAGAGAACAGCCAAGTCTTGCCACAGGGTGAAATCGCTCTGATGGGTGGAGAGTTGCAAATCATCGAGGCACCTGAAGCTCACGCAACAGGACTTACCGTAGTTGCTACTAAGGGCGGTACAATCACCGCATCTTGGTCTTACTCTGGTAACACTGTTCCAGGTGCAGACTGGTTAGCAATGGAAATCTGCGATTCCGCAGACGTCTGTACTACCACACAAGAGAACACTACTCTAGTGGCTCACTCCATGAACGGACAAACCGACACTGTACACGGTGAGACCTACACCTACACTCTGCAGGTGTGCAACCTTGGTGGATGCAACCCAACAATCGCAACCGCTTCAGCAACTGCTGACAAGATGGTTGATGGCGATGCTTCCGCAACAGGAATGACCGTAGCAAACAAGGCTGGTGCAAACGCATGGACTGTTTCATGGACTGCTGATGGCGAAACATCCGATGTTGCTGGATGGATGGTCTGCTGGACAGACTACTCTTGGTCAACTTCTGGTGAGATGCCAGATAGTTGTGCAGATGCTGGTGATGCAACAAGCACTGACATCAACCACCCAGGTGGTACAGGAACCAAGACCTACTACTTCACCGCAGTACCATATGATGACAAGGGCAACATGAACAACGCTCTTCCAGGTACTGACATCTTGTTGACGCACGAAACCACTGTTACAGATCCTTGTGAAGAGAATCCTGACAGTGACGAGTGTGCTGCAATTGGTGGCACTGGTGATGGAGCTGACAGCGGCGAAGTACCAACATGGACTTGGGGCGTAATTATCGGTCTAGTCGTGGTTGCGTTCGTCGTAGGTGCGTTCATCCTCTCCCGTGGCGGAGATGGTGACGACGGCAAGGACTGGGATTACTGATTCCAGAACAAGCCTGTGACAGCAAATAACGGTGCTTGACACCGAGGCTGCCATAGGGAGCGGTTCGCCGCTCCCTATGGCTCCCCCTTCTTTCTTCTAACAAACTCAATCTGCAATGAATTGCAGATGTTATCATCAAGATTGACCCGACTGTTTTAGTTCGAATGTGTTGCAAATTCTTCCATAGGTCTATTCAGATAAACTCGGAAAACTCGGTCGATTTTACGCCGGCAAGATCAGAACAATTTGGCGCGATTTCATACACTTTCTTTTCTACACTAACATTCATTTTTTTTGAGGAGCTTAGATTTCCATTTTTTGTTATTATTTGTTAAAAAAAATAAATGATTTATGACGAGATATATTGCCGATATTACTGCTTTCAGAATTACATCGCTTTTGATAATGGCCCGTAGTACCTCTTCTATTTCGATTTGTGAAGATAAAAATTAATCACCTGCATTAGAATTTAAGTCATTTTTATCTCATGGGTGTACAATCCGCTTTTTCCAAAAAAAAGTTCTGAAAATAATCGTTTTTTCATGACTCTGTAAAAGGACATGTACCCCAATGCTCATAAGGGATACAATGCGTGAGGTGCTCTGCATACAGTCCGTAAGGAGATGATGACGTGATGTTGGGAAACAAAAACACGAATAAAAAGACCGTACTGGGGGGCGCAGGAATTGCCCTATTGCTATGTGCACTAATGGTTGGCATGACTATGACCAACTTTGCACCAAGCACCGCACCCCAGGTAGAAGCTGAACTTGCAATTGCAAGTGACGAAGGCGAAGAAATCTTCGCTCTACCAGAGGTCTACGAGCCTGCACAATATGAACACGATGAAACCTCGGAACTCGAGGGAATGAGGACAATGAACCAGAAGGCTTTCCGCACTGATGACGGAAAGACCACTCTGGTCACTGCTTCCGAGCCGCTGCACTACGTTAACAGCGACGGCGCATGGGAAGAGATTGACCTCAACATCAAGGCAACCGTCGATGGTTGGGAAGTAACAGACAGCCTGTACAAGGTTTCGTTTGCTGCTGAAGCCGAAGATGGTGTCTCGGTGATGGTCCACCCTAACGTGGACCCTATTGTCACTGGATTGAATCCAATGGTAGTGACAATCGACGAGTCCGGAAAAATGGCATTGCCACACATGGTGAACCCATCAATGGATGGTGTTTCAGTCGGTGGTAACGTCTTGCGATACCCTGTCGCAGAAGGTTTTGATTTGGATTACACCGTTGGTGAAACCGAATTGAAGCAAAACCTAGTGATCAGGGAGCGCCCAGTAATTGACGAGAACGCTGCATTCTTCGGATTGACCGAGCAGATGCGCCTACCTGTTGGTTACGGACTCTACCTAGGTGACGAAATCCTAAGAGAGGATATGACTCAGACTCAGGACGAATTGTCAATTCGCAACCTAGAGACTGGCGAACTTCTGGCGACCATACCGGTACCAGTTGTAATCGAGCCAGGTGCTGAGGAACCTTATCACGCAACCTACTTTATTCAAGTCTATGGCAACACAGTTGTACTGACAACTGCAGTTTCTACTGACTGGTTGATGGATGAAGAGCGCCAGTTCCCATTGGAGATTGACCCATCTATCAAGGTCATGAGAGGCGGCGGTGGATACTGCTATGTTTACTACGCAAACTGTTACAACTCAAACTACGGTGACCTGCGAAGAACAAGCACTCGTATCTACTATTTGCCATGGAACAAGTACACTTTCACAAGTGCTAACTCCCTGCCAACTGGCGCAACAATCGACAAGATTGACTGGAGAAAGTACGTCAGCTACCACAGTGGTGCATATTCCACTAACACAATCACTTCAGTTGTAATGGAGGATTGTGGTACTGCAGGAAGATACAGCTGGACAATTGCATCTGCATCCTGTTCTAGCTCTGTACTAACCTCAATGTCCTCTGGATATGGTACAACCACTGCAAGAAAGATGATCAGTTCTATCTGGAACTCTGCATCTGCAGGTAGCTATTCATTGGGTACTGGTTGGAAGACTACCACTCTATGTAGCAGCAGCGGAACAGCATGTTCCTCTACTACAGGTAGCCACAACTACGTAACCAGCGCATTGTCTAACGGTGGTTCCTTCGGTATGGGTGCACGCTACAACACAGCAGCAACCATCTACCAGTGGACCTACTCTACAGGTAGCTACAACAGCTACATCGAGGTAACCTACTCCGGTGGTAGCGATACAACACCTCCAATCGATGGATTCGTTCCATACACTGGAATCACATCTTACAAGGAAGGCGAGAGAACATTCTTCACCAACCTAAAGGATAACGGTGGTATCGATACCACTTCCTCAGGAGCACCGCACTTGCATTACGCTATCAACAACGGTACTTACACCGCTGTAAAGGCAACATCAATCGGTACCTGTGGATCTGGTTCTACAGATTGTAACTTCAAGGCACAGACAGCTGACATCTCCACTGGAGACTATGTCACATACTACTGGGCATATCAGGACGCAGCCTCTACTCCCAACATGGCTACAAGTCCAGCTGGTGGATCTGGCAGTCCAAGCACTGCTTCAGCACCAACTAGCCCATACTGGTTCTTCGTCGATGACGTAGAGAACGCTGGTAATGACAAGAAGATGACAGTAGCTATGACCGATGTCCGTGCTTACACAACTACAAGCACTGCAAAGCACTTTGACCGCCAGATGACTTACTATGAGGATTCTGACGAGTACGTCTTTGAGTTCGACACTTCGAACTGTGGTACAGGAAGCAACTCTTGTTTCTACACCTCAAGTTACTACTTCTACACTCAGTGGAAGATGAAGTGGACAACAACCCCATCCTCTGGATACAATGGATTTGGCGGAACCCTATCCGGTTCTCAAGAATTCCACCAGCAAGATGGAGGATATCTAACATTGTCTGCTGACGATGGTCCAGGAATGAACCTAATCTTCCTATACGACTCTACCCTAAATGACTGGGCAATGGTCGGTCTAGGAGACGAAACAGGAATCGAGCAACCACTATCATCTGGTACAACTGCTACCGAGAGATCATCTTACGGTTACTCCAAGACATTCCTTATCGACATCCCTGGTGACATCACCGGTACCTTCGGTAAGTTCGATTGGAACGCTACATACAGCAGTTCCAAGGCTAACTGGATGTGCATGAACACCAACGGATTCGTGTACTTCTTCCGTTCCACAAGTTCTAACCCAACTTGTAACGGTGGATACTGGTACATCTACAGTACATCATACCGCTGGTCCGGTATCTCCCTTGGTGGAGGATACTACGCACCACAGGCATCTACTGGAAGTGTACTGTACAAGCTGTCCAATGTTGCACCTGAGCCAGACACAACTGCACCGCTAGTAGACCACGCAGCAATGCGCGACTCTCACTCTAGAGACCGCACATTCACCTTCGGCATCTCTGACGGTGGAGACCCACCATCTGGTGTCAACACTAGCACTGATGCAGGAGTAGGTCCTACTATGTACTACAGAATCACTGATGCTGACGGAACAGTCAACGCTTGGACAAGCGTAGTACTATCTCCATCAGGCACACGTGCATCTTGTGTAATGGCGTCATGTGACTGGTCAACAACTCTAGAAGACCTAGAGCGTGGCTCTGAAGTAGAATACTATGTCACTGTTAAGGATATCAGCACTGCAGCTACTGGTACCAACACAAACACCACCTCTACCAACTCTTTCGAAGTTGGAGATCCAAACAAGATGTTTGTTGTTGAATGGCACGACATGGGATACTCTTCCTCATATGTCTGTACTTACCAAGTAGTCATGTACGATGTAACCAACGAAATCGAATTCAAGTACGACACAGGTTGTGAAGCTACTTACGATTACGCAACAGTTGGATACCAAGACCAAACCCGCTCAAAGGGTGCAACTCTACGTACCGACCAAGGATACATCAACGGTGCTAACCCACACGCTGTTAACTACAGAATCAGTACTGACAGCAGCGGTCACGCATGGGAATCCTTCGACTTAGGTATGACTGAATTGCCTACCTATGACACCGCAATCACAGGTGCAAGCAATGGTAGACCATACGGATACTACTGTGTCTCTTCCTACTACTGGAACAGCTACAAGTCCGGATGTAATGCTAACATCGACATGCCTGATGACTTCGTCTTCGAGTACTTCGGTACCGAATACAATGGTTCTGATTCAAAGAACCGTGTCCACATTGGTAGAATGGGTAACATGTACCTGAAGGCTGATGGTTCGACCGCTCTAGAGCGCTCAATCACATCCTGGTACAGCAACATGCCAAGCCTACCATACTCTAGCAGCTCTTACAGCAAGCCTGGTAACATCGCTCCATGGTGGGGTTACTACTCTAGCTACTACTGCTACGACAACACTGCTTACGACTGTTCAGTCCGCACACGTACAATACCATTCGAAGGAAAGGGTACTGATATCTCAGCGGACATTACACAGCCAACCACATGGTCAGCGATTGATTCTCCAATCAGAATCAATCCAAGTTCAGCAAGCGGTTACTTATCAATTGGAGATGACCTGACAATCGAGCCAGGTGTAGTCGTTCAAGTTGCCCCAGGAAAGGGACTGTCCTTCGATGGATCATGCAGTTCCTTCGCCGCTCAGGGTAACTCTACCGACCACATCCTCTTCGAGGGCCAGCAAGGTGCAACATGGAAGGGTCTAGCGTTCACTGCTGCGTGCAGCACTGGAACTGATGACCGCCACACAATGTCCTATGTCGACTTCGCTAACACGAGCGATGCAGCGATTGCAGCAGGTAGCCGCCACGGCTCCTCTCCATCCAGCAACGCGAATGTTGGTAACTTCACAATGGACCACGTCACCTTCAGCAACGTCGGTACTGCATTCAAGCACGGCTCTGGACAAGGCACTGTAATGACAATGTCTGACTTCGAGATTAACGATGCATCTGGTGCATGTTTCGACCTAGCAGAAGACTCTGAAGTAACTCTACGTGATGGTGAAATGACTGACTGTAACTCCGGCGGTAACAGCTGGGGTGGCGCAGTTATCAACTACCCAGGAAGCACATCTGGTTCTCTAACTATCGAGAACATGACAATCGAAGATTCGCTAGTCAACTTGATTGACGTCGACTTCGCAAACGTCTGGATTAGCAACCTAACTGCAACCTCCGCAACCGCACAAAGCGGTAGCGTACTTGGAGCAGCAGGTGCTGGAACCGGCTCAACCCTGTACATCTACAACATGGACGCACCAGATTACGCTGATGCATCCATTGAGTCTCTTGACTCTATTGAGATGGAAATGGTAGACTGGGGAAGTGCTAACGTTGCAATCGCACCTGGTGGTACTTCATCAACTGCAGCAGGTCCATCCGGATCAAGCGCATCTATCGATGACCTGACCGCAGGCGACTTGTCTATGACCAGATTCGCTCCAACACTTGACGACCTAACAATTGGTTCGCTATCCGTTGCGGGTAACTCACCAAGCAGTGACGGAATCAAGGGTGCAAACTGGGATACTGATGGAATTGCAATTAACGGATGTGGATACAACGTAATTGGAGACACAGTAACAACTGACTATGTCTCTGGTTCCTGTTCCAACTCTGCATCACCTAACAACATCGTTCTATCTGATGTTGATGCTACCTACACAGGAACAATGAATGCTATCTATGCACGTAACTCTGTGATTACAATCGGTGTAGGAGAAGTCACAATGCCGTCAAACTACGACAAGATGTCCAAGGCTTCCACAAACGGAAGAATTGTACTAATCGATGTCTCACAGGTTGACTCATCTGGTACTTCTACAGATTGTGACAGTGCAAGTGACTGTGATGTTTCATCCAGTTCCTCTGGTGCTATCTACTTCGGTGGATTGGCTACTGTCAAGGTATTCAAGATGCTTCCTTCGGGAGTTAAGGAATACAAGGCAGACCACACTGTCCAAGCAACAACTGTTGATGCTGGTTCCGCACTGTTCACAGTCGGAACACACAAGACTGCAGGAACAAATGGAGAAGCTAGCGTTTGGGTTCTTACCGAGAACGATGCGGGTGACGCATACACTGACCACAACCTAGTCGCATTCGGTCCATCTGGACAGAACGAGACCATGGTCACAGACCCATGGTACCCAGGAAGTTTCGGTGTCGGTGACTCAATCGAACTACGTCTTGAGCCAGCACCAGTTACTCTGAACGGTACAAACATGGATTGTGCGTACTTGATGACTAACACTGAAGCAATGCTAGGTTACGATGGCTCGGTCGCCTCCGGCGGAACCAACACCTTCACATGGGAAGGAAAGGTAACAATGACTGGCGATCTGAACATCGATGATTGTAACATTGTTATGAGAAACGTGTTCAGGGTATCTTCTGATGCTACCAACAATCCTAAGTTGACTATCTCAACTGGCGGTTCTCTAACACTAGAGGCAATCTCCACATCAACTGGTACATTGAAGGCATCTTCTAGCACATACCCACTTGACTTGGATATCGATGGAGGAGCTCTAATCCTTGATGGAGGAAGCATCTACGATGTCGATGGCGGTATCAACCTAGATTCCGGTACAATGACAGTTGGAAACTCTGCAACAATCTATGGTGCAGCAAACGCTGCTGCTACTGAAGCGACACTGTTCGTTAACGGTGGTACTCTAGATTGGGATGACTCAACAATCCAGAACTCTGGACAAACCGGTATTGGAATTATGTTCGAGTCAACCGGTGCAGCTGTAGACAACATCGTTGTCAAGAATGCTGCAGTTGGTATGTACTCCTACAACGCTGCACCTACAATCAATGGATTCACATTGACTGACAACGACGTCGGTGTAGATGTATACGGTGGTATGAGCCTGCCAACTATCTACAGAAGCACACTGCTATCTGGACAGAGCGGCTGGCAAACCTATGCAGTTGACTTGTCAACTTTCCTAGGTCAAGGAGATTACGTCCAACTTGGATACAACTCTGTTTATGGTGGAGGTAACGCACACCCAACATACAACTGGGCTACTTCCAAGTACTACATGATCACCGACAGAATCAATGTCGAGTTAACTGACAACACAGGTAACTCTTGGAACATCACAAGTTCCGCTATGGACGGATACTATGATGGTTCAAGCGGTGGAGCATCTGGTGTTCCATCACACCACTGTAATGTATACGGTGCAAGTTACAACCCTAACTACTTTGGGTATGCGTATAACTTCGGTACCAAGCCTACTGGCTGGGCCTGGGAATCTTACGAGGAATCAGGCAATGATGCATACCCAATTCACTATTGGGGTTACTACAGCCCATCATGGCAGTGGGGTAACTACGCACCTCCTGAAGGATTGTCCGGTTACTACAACATCTGTCTTGATTACGCATACAGTTACAGAGCCTCTCCTGGAGACGCATCTCGTCTAACTATGCCTGTAGTCGATCTGTCTGGATTAGGCAATGTTACTGGAATGAAGATGTACATCGATGTATTCCACAACCGTGCTGACAACTATCAAGACAGAATCGAAATCATTGCAAGAACTGGTAGCGACCCATCTGACCTAGGTGAATACATCAGAGAATCTGGTATTCCTTCCTTTGACAGTGGTACTATCACTGGTGCAGACAACGGTGTTGAAATCGGGGGAAACTACGCAGCAGCGTCATTCAATGACGTAACTGTTAACTCACCTAACAGCGCAGGTTTCGCAGTAGTAGGATCAACTTCCTCATCAGTTACTGACTTGACCGTTACAGGCGGTCAATACGGTGTACTAGCAGCTGCTGGAGCATCTGGTATGTCTGACTTCGAAAATGTCGATATTTCCGGAACTTCTTCTGCTGGTGTTTACTACGTTAAGGATCTAAGAGGAGAACTATCTGGTTCAATCTCAGGTTC
This sequence comes from Candidatus Poseidoniaceae archaeon, assembly GCA_022452125.1. GTDB lineage: Archaea > Thermoplasmatota > Poseidoniia > Poseidoniales > Poseidoniaceae > MGIIa-K1. The sequence continues at coordinate 12,318 of JAKURJ010000005.1, read as the reverse complement.
ATCTGGCGCAGGTATCAAGTTCGGTTCAGCGACATCTAACGATCTCACTTGGAATGGCTTGACACTGGGTACAAACGCAATTGGTGTCGAAACTGCAGGTAAAGGAACTCTTACCTTCATCGACAGCAATTTCGGAAACACCAAGGACGCTGTAATTTCCGGTACTGCAACCATTGACTTCGTTGAGGGAGATGTAGATGCAACTACCGTACAAGTTACTGGCTCTGGTGTATTCAACAGAATGCGTCAATTAGATATCACACTAACTGCTGATTCAAACCCAGTTGTTGGTGCAAACGTCATTCTAAAGAACGGAGATGGTGAAGCTACTGGCTCTGCTATAACAGACTCCAATGGAGATGCAGCAGACATGACCTTCAAGACTCAAACTGTCGACCTATCTGGATTCAGCCAACTGAACCTAGCAGGTTACGAAGCAGTTACTGTCGCAAAGGTAGGTAGTTACTATTACAACAGCGCTAGCGACAACAGTGGAGATTTCAGATACGCAATGGACAGCGTCAGTCTTGCTGATACAGCAGGTAACAGCTACTCTATGGTTCTGACCAACTCAGTTGATGTACGCATCTGTTACAGTTTCAATTCTGCTTCGTTCACATACGTGCAGAACTGTCCTGGTGTATCAACATCCAACTCCAATGGAAGAACATATTCCTCTGGATTGGTTGAGTACGGATATTACGGTGCTGTACCACAGAACTTGGATAACAAGGTTATCATGTTCGATGCAGGATACGTATACGTTGATGGAAACACTGACAACTCATGGAACAGTTCAACTGTTCTAGTGACAGGTTCCTACAACTCCCAAGACTCCGCTCAGGTTTGGTCTACTTCACCTTACGGTGCTAGACTATACTCTCACAACTCCGAGTGGATTTCAACAGCAGTCGATGATAACGGCAACGCTGAAGGAATTAAGATCGGATACAACGGATGGAACGACATTGTGCCAGATATCCAGAACTCAACAATTTCTGGATTGGCATCTATCGTTACAACATTCGGTTACAAGAGTTCTTACTGGTGGTCCAACTATGTTTGGGAAGCTGATTTCTTCAACGTCCAGAACAACACACTAACCCACTTCAGAAACACTGGAACTCAGCAATCAGTATCCAACCAGGATATGTGTATGAATGTTGGTGGCGCAAACACCACTATCTACAACAACGTGTTGAAGAACTGTGGTGTCGGTGTCTACTTGATTAGAACAGGATTCTACTACGCACACAACCAGTCCTACTGGGGTGCTGACGATGCAGTAATCGCTGACAACGAGTTCATCAACTCTGAAACAATCGATATTTGGTTCGGTCTGAACTCATACTCCGATGGTGTAGAGATTAGAAACAACGAATTCGTTGGTTCTACAAGCCCACAATACGGTGTCTATACTCAAGACAGAACAACAACTGACTTGACTATCGAAAGTAACACCTTCGCTAATGCACAAGAAGCGGTCTACATGCGTGGAGCGCTTGATTGGAACATCAAGGACAACGTAATCAACGGCGGCGGAGATTCCTCCAAGGCTGGTATCTACGTAAAGGACGGAAACGGTGTTATCGACGGAAACACACTAGTCGACGCAGACGGTGGTATCCTAATCGATGGTGTAAGGTTCGGTTACACTGCAAACGTAACCAACAACGACATCTCTCAGACTGCAGGACGAACAGCACCAGCTGCTATCGGTATCTGGGCTGAAGACTGTGGTTCATCTGGTGTCTACACTGGTGGAAACGACATTAGCATCATGGAGAACGCAATCGTAACCGACGGCTGTGACCTAGTAGACAGTGGTTCTACTCTAGAAGCAGTTGGCGGAAGCGGTGGAACAGTTCACACTGTTCAAATCAATGCTAACGCATACTCTCCACAGAATGTCAACATCAAGGAAGGCGACACTGTTCGCTGGAGAGCAAACGAGTACTACAACAACAGTGGTACTGGTGAAGCTCACGATGTAACTGCAAACGACTCCACATGGGGATCTGGTTTGACAATGAACCTCGGTTCAACTTACACCAAGACTTTCTCCACAGCGGGTACATACGACTACTATTGTAGTGTACACCCATGGATGTACGGTTCAGTTATCGTTTCAACCGGTAGCAGCGGCGGATTCTCATCTGTCGGTGTTAACGTAGTTGGTACCAATGATGACATCACTCTAGATGGAACATCTGTTTCAGGATTCAGCACAGCCGTCGAGCAATTCGGTGGTTCAATGACTCTATCCGGTGATGCTCTACTATCTGGTGGAGATTACGGTGCATACGCTGAAGACACAGATGTTGTAGTCAACGGCGCAGAACTAATCGCTGGAAGCACAGGATCTGCAATGTACGTAACTGGAACATCAACCTTCGATGCTACTGACATGGACACATCCGGTCAGTATGGATTGAACACTGATGCAGTCGACTTCCGCTGGAACGGTGGAGATTCTGACGCAACAACTGCATTGATGGCAGATGGTGGCGCAGAAGGATCTGTTGAGAACGTCACATGGGCTGACTCAACAACTCAGATCAACGCTGGTTCCTACGTAACAGTAACATCTGTTGGAAACACAGTGGATGCATCCAAGTTGGTTGTAGACTCTACAGCAGTAATTCACGAGGGTAACCTACTGAACCTAGATATCACTCACAAGGGTGGAGACGCTTCAGATGTTGGATTGCTAATCAAGTCTACTGACGGTGCTCAAGCAGCATACGTTTCACCGGCTTACCGTGCGCCTTACATGTCCGCAGATGGTGACACCTCCGAGTGGTTTGGTAACACCAAGAACCCATCAGACGATGCAATGCCTGGTGTAATGTCTAGCGACGGTGCTGGCGAGGACTTCCTTGCTACATGGGATGCTAACAACCTGTACCTAGGTCTAACCGGTGTCGACATGGGATCTGCTGACTTGCAAATCTACATCGATTCGAGCACAGGTGGAGACACTACCGGACAAAGCTGGTATGTTTCCCACGCTCTGCCATTCGCAGCAGACTATGTCTTCTGGGCAGAAGATGGTGGTAACGGAAACTCTGGTCTGAAGGTCAACGGATTTACAGGCTGGTCTGATGTTACATCCTCCTGTACTGCTCTATCGTCTTACATCGGTCACTCTGGTGACACTGATACAGAAATCGCAATTCCTTGGGATTGTATCGGTCAGCCAAGTTCGACTGTAAGATTGATTGCAATCATCCAGGATGAATCAACTGGTGCTGTATCATCTGTTCACCCTGACCAAACTGTTGCTACAGGCGCAGTTGGACAGACCTTCAACGAAGAACTAACTCTTCTAATGGGACACGGTGACCTAGCAGATGGTGGAGATCTAACCAACCACTTGCTAATCTACCGCAGCTACGTCGGTTCTAACACACCAACTGATGCAAAGACATACGACATCTCCGCTAAGGTAGATGCGCCATGTGCAGAAGATTGGGGTACTCTGAATGGAGTGGACATGAGCACAAATGTCAACGAAGAGATTGACATCCTACGTGCATGTCCAGTTATCGAGAACCTAGTTGACATCACTGTTAACGAAGACAGCGGTGCATACACACTAACTCTGACCGATAAGGCAGACGATGTACAGGATAACGAGGCAACTCTAACCTGGACCGTCGCTGACGACGCAGACCCATCCAAGAGCCCAAGCATGCTACTTGACAGCGGTCTATCTGGCCAGACCATGACCATCACCCCTGACAACGACCAGTTCGGTTCCTATGTGTTCCACTTCGGTGTCGAGGACAGTCACGGATTGACAGACAGCACAACAATCACATTCACTGTGATTAACGTCAACGACGCACCAATCATCTGTAACTCAGAGCGTGCAGATTGTATGCCAGTATTCGCTGATGACGGTGCAGGTAACCTGAACGTCTTGGACGAAGGATTCGGAAGTGTAAGCAAGGTCCTAGGATCTGCTGCTAACGCAACTGGTTCCTATGTAATCGATATGGCAAGCAACGACATGGCTAACGAGCAGCCTCAACAATACACATGGGGCGCTTCAATCAAGTCTGATGATGTTACAGTAGAGCCATACTGGGTACAGAAGAAGTTCAGCAGCGTATCTGCATTGTTCGCTGAAGCTGGTGCTGCAGTAACTGCAAACGGTGGATTCCAGGACATTGCAATGACTGGTGACCCAATGGCATGGGCTGACGCTAATGCTAACGGTTCCTACACACTACCAACACTGAACGATGTGCCATTGTTAACATACCTACTAGCCCAGAACGGCTGTGGATCAGTATGGTACCAAGAGTACATGGACTCCAGCGGTAACAAGGTTACAGCAGTCCGCTCAGACGATGGTTGTGACAGCACAATCGACGCAAACGCAGTTGTGTACAACGCAATGAACTACACAGACTTCTGGAGCGTCGCATACGGTGTTGACGTCACTTCATTCGATAGCACATGGGACGAAATCTTCCCTAACGGTTACTCAACAACCGGTGGATACGACCCATGTCCAGCATTCAGTGTATCTGTAGTCAACAACGAGTTGACCATCACAGAGAACGCTGTTAACGAACTTGGTGGCGAGTGTACAATCATCCTAACTCTGAATGACGACGGTGGATACTGTGAGAACGCATACCTAGGACGCACAACAGACGTCAAGGCTAGCTGTGTTTCCTACACATGGTTGATCGATTACGATATCGTACACCCAGTATACGGTCCAATGACTGTAACCGGATGTTACAACCTGTACCTAGGACTTGCTTCCTTCGTACCTCCATACCTAGCAGACGGAACACCAACCGGAATGACAGAGGATGTCTGTCTAGCATACTCATGGGTTGGAGAGAACACAGATGCAACACCATACGAGGTTAACTTCTCAGTTACCCCAGTTAACGATGCACCTGAAGTTCTAGATTGGGACCGCCAGGCTGGAGTCGTTATCTCTGACGGAAATGGAGAAGTTCCAAACTTCCCATGGAAGGTTACTCTAACTGAGGACGATGAGAACGTGGACAACTTGACCTACGATCTATCAGCAATGAAGCACGACAATGACCACGTGGATGAAGATCTAACATGGACCATTGTCAAGTCTGACACATGTGATTACGAGAACTACTTCTCTGCAACAATCTCTGGCGATGATATCTCCTTCGATCTAATCAAGGATGCTACAACCAACGCTCCAGAGTGGGAAGTTGACTACCTAAACAACGGTGGTATCCACCAGAAGAACCCTCTATCTGGTGAGTTCTGTCCAATCACTCTGTACCTACACGACACCGCAACAGCGCCTAGCTACATCCCTAACTACGGAATGAGCACTGCTAACTACCAGCAAGGCGAAGACAGTGTAACACTGTACGTACGTGTTGACAACGTTGCTGAGAACGTACCTGACTACTATCTAGAGACAGTACCAGGATTCGACTACAACGGAGTATCGAACATCATGCCTAAGACTATGGTTCCAACAACCGTACTAGTAGGCCATGGTGGAGACGAAGGACCTTACAACTACGACCACATGCTAGAAGTTACCTTCTACAGCGATGGATACAACGACGATGATCCAACAGCTGAAGGATACGTGACCCTTGGTACACAATACGTAACTCCACCAGCATATGGTGAAACAAAGCCTGTAAGCGACTTTGTCTACATCACATCTACCACAACCAAGATTTGGGTAGAAGTTGATGTTCTGACCTGTGTTGACGAGAACTGTGACATGACAGCATCTCCAGAAGACCGCTACTTCGGCTATGCGTTCCCATTCGCACACGCATGTGTCGATAGCAACGGTGAGCAAGGAGAAGCATGGAGCTGTCCTGGTGAAGTTGGAAGTTCAAGTGTTGACGAAGATGGTAACCCATCTCCAGTCACTCTAGAGAACAAGCGCCGACCAATGCTAGAAGATCAAGACTGGTGTAACAACCTAATGACTACTATGGGAGAAGGATCTGACTGTGCAATGCCACGCACATTCGGTAAGACCACTCTAGGTTCTAACCAATCCATCCCAACCGTAGTACGCTTGATTGGAACTGCAGACGTCCCATCGTTCGCACCATCTATGATTGCAATCAGCGCTGCTGGTCTATTCGTCAGTGCTCTGGTCCTACAGAGCCGCCGTGACGAAGAAGAGGAATCCCTTGAAGAGATGACTCTAGAAGACGACGAGCAAGCGGTGAGCCCAGTTATCGCTACCATCCTAATGGTTGCGATTACAGTGGTTCTATCTGGTGTGATCTATGTTTGGGCATCCAGCTTAGCAGATACTTCTGCTAAGGGTGTACCTCGAATGTCATTCGATGTCGATTCGAGCCAAGCAGCAGCTGGTGACGATTCTTTCCACAGAATCACTGTTACTGGAAGTCAAGTCGAATTAGCCACACAGGCTATTGAAGTGACCTACGAGTACACTGCTTCAAATGGAGAGACTGTCAGAGAGCAGTACAACTTAGCAGACCCAACCGTTTACGGGTTCTTCCCGGGTAACTCCGACAGCATGGTGACCTTCACCGACTCTGTTGGATCTGAAAACGGTGCGACCAAGTCTAGTTTCGATACAGGTGACACCATCTACATCAAGACAGTTGATGATGAAGGTAACATCTTGACAAACGTCTATGTCTCGGTCAGCTATGTACCAAACTCTGGTGCAGGTGCAGTTCTAAGAACTTGGACCAGCCTTTGAGACGGTAGAAACTGAGTACATCTCATCCTCCTTTCGAGGGGGATGAGGTGTCTCTAGAGTTGTAGAAAAAATACCCACTCTCTCAGAGAGTGGGGGACGCCCCACAAAGGAGTGTGGCCCCAGGACTTCGGTCCTGGGGCCCTCCCCTCTGTAACCTTCTTCTTTCCTTTACTTTCAACAAGTCCAATAGCGATAGCCACGACCCGTAGTCTGAGGGGGCTTTATGGACAAACCACTTTGTGTAGCATTCGATTGTGATGGCGTGTTAGCAGATTCGATTTCCTCATGGAAAACAATTCACGATCACTTTGGTACTGATTCCAAAGATTTGTTGCAGAAATTCATGGCAGGTGAATTGACTGATAGTGAATTCATGGCTGCAGATATAGCACTGTGGAAAGCGAAATCTCCCAAGATTCATCGAGATGATATCTTTAGAGCTTACTCGGGATGTAAATTGATGAAAGGCGCTAAGGAATTAGTTGCTGATTTGAAAGCTGCAGGAGTACACGTAGCAATTGTGTCTGCAGGTGTAGATTTGTATGTACAGTCTATTGCTGCATTAGTTAAAGCAGATGATTGGATTGCAAATGGTTTCAATTTTGATGATGAAGGGTGGTTGATGGACGATGGAGTTGTTCGAGTCCCATCTATGCAGAAATATACCTCGATTCAGAAATTATTGGACATCTTAGATTGTCCACCGGAGAGATTGGTTTCAGTCGGAGATTCCAGCATGGATTTGTCCATGCATGTTGAAGGTTCTACGTTTATTGGCTTCAATCCCCAGAGAGAGGTCGCAAAAACAGCATTTGCTGAAGCGGGGATCACAGTAATCAACTCGAAGGACTTGAATGATTTACGTCCACATCTTGGATTGTAATTCACTATCGTTTCGATGTTGAGGATTAATAATACGGCTTACACTGATATGTTTGAAGCAAGGCAGAACCCGTAAAATGAAAGTTGATGGGCAAGCCACAATGAGTGTGACGAATTGTGGTGG
>JAKURJ010000005.1:0-4581 GCA_022452125.1 Candidatus Poseidoniaceae archaeon | reverse complement strand
TTCGAAGAGGCTGGGGTTACAGTTGTCAATTCTAAGGATTTGAACGATCTCAGACCACATTTAGGTTTAGAATAATCAAATCAGTTCAATCAGGAATTTTGGACTAAATTTCAATAATAATCAGCCCATGCTGAAATCTATCACTACAAAACGCTGCGCAGTGCATGATTTACGAATGTGGTGGGCCCGGTGGGAATCGAACCCACGATCAACTCGGTGTAAGCGAGGTGTCATAACCGCTAGACCACGGGCCCAGCCCTCCCTAGTGCCACCTCTTTTTGAATGATACCCCTGTACATTCAAGAAGGATGGACTCCCGTATCGACTCAATGGATGAGGAAGTCCAAGCCTTAGCGGCCCGCCTGGTGCGCCGTCTAAAGCAAGTGAATGCGACCATCACTATCGCTGAATCATGTACTGGAGGCCTGCTCGCTAGTACTTTGACAGACATATCAGGTGCTAGTGATTGGTTTGGACAAAGCTGGGTATGCTATTCATACGATTCAAAAATAAATGAATTGAATGTTCAAAGTGATTTATTGGAATCTAAAGGGGCAGTAAACGCTCAAGTTGCAATTCAGATGGCTGAAGGCGCTAGAGAGAGGTCAGGTGCTGATTTGGCCATTTCAATAACTGGAATTGCAGGACCTGTTGCTCCTAACTCCAAGAAACCAGTTGGCCTGGTCTATGTTGGAATAGCCTCAGCCCATTGGGCTAATGCAGAATCTGTACAGATGGGTGGTACAAGATTCGAAAACAAGGTATCATTCGTTCACTTCGCACTCAAGACCGCAATCGATTGCTGGGATAAGGCGAAGGTCAGACAGAAGGATGCAATCGCTGAGAAAGAGAAAGCAGCAGCTGAAGCAGCAGTTGAGATGGCTAAGTCCGAGGCTGAAAAGGCACGCAAAGCAGCAGAAGCATCCGCAGGGGCGCCATGGCAAGATGCATCATGGCAAGACCCCGGAAAGGCGATTGGTGACGACTTAGATGTCTCTTGGGAAAATGAGTGAAATATCCATTTTGAGCAATTCTTTCCGAACACCTCAAGAACATCCGATTCTGTCTTTACAGCATGGCGGTTAGTTGGGGCGAGATTTTCCAGCATCTTATGGGTGCGGGACTAATCGTCTCACGTGGAACCAAAGAGAAGTTAGAGCAACATGAAGACCCAATTGGCCTAATTGCAAGTCTACGCTCTAAAGGTATCAAAGGCAAATTGACGCCTGATATGATTCCGTCAAATCCCGGGCGGGTAATCGCTCCAATTGCAGCACCACAAACCGAACAAATCAGCATGAGAAATAACATGCCTGATTGGAAAAGAGAAGATTTCCCAATGGAAGCAATGGATGCAATGATTGACATCAAAGTCCACTATGATATTACCGGAAATAGTACAACTGAAGGTAAAATGGGTGACATTAATGACGCCTTCAACGACCGATTAGAAAGGTTACGCAAACTAATCATTGCCAATTCAAACCTTCCACGAAGGCCTATGGAAATAGCTCGCTTACATGCGGAAAAGAGCAGATTCCAAGGTCGCGATAATCTAGCGGTTGCTATCGGATTAGTCAACGAGCCGCGCCATACAAAAAATGGCCACCTGATGTTTGGAATTGAGGACAAGAGTGGCGAGATGAACTGTTTGTTGATGAATCGCAAAGGCGATGACAGAGTAATTGAACACGCTCAAGTCATCGAATCAGGATTGATGCCAGATGACGTTGTAGGTGTTTCAGGAACATTTTCCCAGAATGGAGATATGTTCTATGTTGACGATTTACACTTCCCTATGCAAAATAGGCACGACAAAAAATTCGCTGAACAAGGAGTCTCCGTTGCATTCCTTTCTGACATTCACGTAGGAAGTAAGACCTTCTTAGAAGCGCAGTGGCATAAGATGGTTCAATGGTTCAACACAGACCCGTTGGCTCGTACCATCAAGTATCTGGTTTTGTCAGGAGACTGTGTAGATGGAGTGGGGATTTATCCCGGGCAAGATAAGGAATTAGCAATCAAAGACCTTTATGGGCAGTATTCTAGATTCGCTGAGTTACTAGAATTATTACCTGAATGGGTCGAGTGCATCATGCTTCCAGGAAACCACGACGCAGTAAGGCCAGCTGAGCCACAACCTACTCTTGAGCCAGATATTCAACAGGACTTCAACACAACCACGTTCGTTGGTAATCCTTGTGACTTTAGCCTAGACGGAGTTAGACTACTCTCCTATCATGGTAAGTCCATCGACGACTTCGTTGCAGGCCTTCGCACTGTAACCGATCGTGCCCCTGTAGAGGCAATGCGACAGCTGCTGAGAAGAAGACACCTTGCGCCTCAATGGGGTGGAAAAACTCCCCTGTCACCAGAACCAGAAGATGGACTCGTCATTCGCGAGGTTCCGGATATTTTCGTTACAGGGCACGTTCACGGGCATGCATGTTTGGATTTCCGGGGGACAACTCTTGTTTGTTCTTCGACTTGGCAAGATCAAACTTCGTATCAGAGAATGCTCGGTTTCCAGCCTAAACCTTGTATGCTGACAGTTGTAAATCTAGGGACTCACAAATCGGTATCGATTCCATTCGCTTGATTACCACAAATGGTCCTCAAGTTCACCTTCTGTGACAACCTTAGTGATACCAGTGATTCCGTTATCATGGTCGACCAATAGAAGATGAATAGCACGGTTATGGATTCCAGATTTGAACTCAGAACCACGATGGTCGATTCCAATCAATGTTCCATCAAGTTCGGCGAACATCCATGCAGATGTTGCATTGGCCAAATCTTGTTCACGAATCAAAAGCCATCTCAGGCCTTTCATTTCTTGACGGAGGTCTCCCTCCACTTCGTGAAACCATCTGCTATACATTTTCACACCCTAAATCTGAGTAATGCAACAGCTCCGCCCATTCCAAGCAATTGTTCACCGGCATCATGGTCGGTTGAACACTGAACGAGTTTAGCACCTATCTCATCCAAAGCACCGACTACCGATTCCCATTTCGCTTCTCGAACCAAATCTGCACTGATTAGCAATGTCTCAATAGCGCCTTCTTCCAAAGCCTTAGCAACCATTTCTTCACCATATGCTACCGCACCATTGGTAGAGATTCTCATCCACGCTTCTTCCAGTAGAGCAGTTTCTTGCACGACTGCATGTTCTGAAAGCACATCTCCTGCCAATCCTTCTGAGATGACTTCGTTAGCAGCGCCACTTCCACCCATGCTTGTAGCGATGAGTTTCTTGGGTCCGTTGATTAGAGGTGCTAATTTTTCTCTAGCATGCCCAGGACCACAAATCACAATTGGTGTTCCTTCTGGTATCGAGTCGTTGGCTTCCTTGGAGATTTTTTCGAAGAATGATTTTGATACACCTTCACTAACTTTAGCTCCGGTGTATTTTCCTCCACCCCGCATTGTCCAAGTAGAGACTTCTCTGATTCCTCTGCCTGTGACTTCGTAGAGAATAGCTTCATCAGATTCAACCACTAGAATAACCACTTTCGCTTTGCCACTGTTGGAGCATGCTTGTGCAATTAGGTCGTGGTCAACTTTTGGAAATTCATTTTGTGAAGTTAGTTCGACTTCATCTCTAACCTCTACAATGTGAGTATGGTGGCTACCGATGTCGAAATGTGCCTCTTCGATTATTCCGTGAACCCTTAGCGTATCTGCGAAAGTATGGAATTCGTTTGATTCAATTGCCAATTTGATCCACATCTTCTTTCTTTCAGCAGCCTTTGCTCTACCACCTTCTTGGCCTGCAGTAGTCTGGTCGCGTCTTTCACCTAGCATTCCAATACTGCGGCCTTTGACACATAGCCTAGCTAATGTCCAAAGGTCATCTTCACAGTCTATGCGAACTCGGTATAGGCCGAACTCGCGCTTGAGTACTTGCATCAGTTCACCCGAATACGCCGAGCAAATTACCGTTTTCGTCCATATCCATGTCAGCAGCGGCAGGACGCTTGGGCAGTCCAGGCATTGTCATGATTTCACCTAGGACGGCAACTACGAAGCCCGCACCTGCGTTCAGTCTAAACTCACGAATTGGTATTTCGAATCCGGAAGGTGCTCCTAGGAGGTTAGGGTCGTGACTGAATGAATACTGGGTTTTTGCCATACAGACCGGGAGACTACCGTATCCCCAAGATTTGATTTGCTTCAATTGACGGTCAGCCTTTGCATGGATGTTTATCCCATCAGCGCCGTAGATTCTTGTTGCAACACGTAGTGCTTTTTCTTCAATAGGTGCATCGTTGTTGAATAGAGGAGTAAATGGCCTTCCTGCAGCGATATGGTCTTGGCATGCTGAAACGACTGCCTTGGCCAAAGGTGCGCCTCCCGCACCTCCCTTAGAGTGGACTTCTGTAAAGCACACATCAGCAGCACCTGATGCTCTAGCGCATTCAATCAAGCAATCTAATTCTGCATCAGTGTCACTGGCGAATCGATTTACTGAGACTACGACCGGCATTCCAAATAGAGTCATATGTTTGATATGGCGGGCAAGGTTACTTAGTGCTCCTGTGCGAACAGCGTCCACATCTTCCTTCTCGATTTCTTCCT
>JAKURJ010000049.1 GCA_022452125.1 Candidatus Poseidoniaceae archaeon | reverse complement strand
CTTCAGGCTCAGCTCCGCTTGGCGAGCCATCATTGCTAGTATTGCCATTTACAAAACGGTCGGTCATTACCATGTAAATTAGAGCATCATCCCACACAAAGTCAGCATTTGGACCAGTCCAGAATACAGCGAGTGATTCCTTGCCATCTGCTGACAATGTTATGCTATGCTTACCATCTGGCAATTGGGTCAAATCCAATACCCAAGTTGCTCCATTTTGGATAAATGCATAATCAGAGTTAGGATTTTCAACGCTTGAAACAACCAAGGTATCATCAATTATTTGATGAGAAATTGGAGCCACATTTCCGACTCTGACGACTGAATTTTCAATCCCGTCGCAGTATCCACGGTAGGTATTTGCTGGGTCGAAGATATACTCGTTATCGACAATGAATTTGTAACAATACAACCCTTCATTCAATTCAATACTCGCAGACCACAAACCATCCATTTCTGTCATTGTAGTAGGTGAATCCCAATCCCATTCACCGACTAGTTCGACCGTGTTTGCATCTCCTGACCAAGTGAAAAGAACACCATCCTCGCTATCTGCCTGGACATAAGGAATGCTCATTGCCAGGAGAATAGTGACTAGGAAGATTGCTCTGCGCATGTTGATCAACTCTTGAACAGTGTGTCTGCGGTCTCCTTGATATCATTTAGATGTTTGACTAAGAAGCCCTTAACGAAATCATTTGCAGGGTTGTTGTAAGCTTCCATTGGCGGGCAGTGTTGTTGCAATTCGCCTTTGTCAAGAATTGCAATTCTATCTGCCAATGTCATAGCTTCGATTTGGTCGTGAGTGACATAGATTGTCGTGCAACCTAATTCCTCATGCAGGCGGCGGATTTCTCCACGCATTTGGTGACGTAATTCTGCATCCAAGTTCGAAAGTGGTTCGTCCATTAGAAGGACCTTCGGACGCTTGATAAGTGCACGACCAAGAGCAACTCTCTGCCTTTGTCCTCCGGACAACTCCTTTGGCCTCTTTGCTAATTCATCACTCAATCCAAGCATCCTAGCCATCTCATCAACTCTTGATTTGATTTCTTCAGCAGACAACTTTTCTTCCCCTTTCATTCGCTTCAAACCAAAGGATAGGTTATTCTCGATATTCATGTGAGGATAGAGCGCATATGATTGGAATACCATTCCTAATCCACGAGCACCAGGTGGCAAATCATTGATTCTTGCTTCATCGATTTTGATTTCACCTTCGGAGATATCCTCCAATCCGGCAAGCATCCTCAATGTGGTAGATTTACCGCAACCAGATGGACCGAGAAGAACTAGGAATTCTCCATCAGCCACCTCTAAGTCTAGTTCTTTGACAGCTTCAGTGCCATCGTCATATCGCTTCGTTACTTTCTCATATCTTACTGATACCATGGAATCACCCCTTGACTCCTCCTGCAGACAATCCCTCGATGAGGAACTTTTGGAATAGGATAAACAGAATCACAACTGGCAGACTAACCAGCAAACTTGCGGCTGCGAAGTCTCCCCAAGATTGTCCTGTTGATGAGATCATAGATGCTAGACCAACCGGCAATGTGTACATGTCGTTAGAAGTATTGAATGTCAGCGCAAGTAAGAATTCATTCCATGCTGCAAGGAATGAGAATAATGCGGTTACTGCAATCGCTGGTAGCGATAGTGGAAGGATGATTTTTGCGAAAATTTCGAACCTGCTACATCCATCCAACAGGGCTGCTTCTTCCAATTCTCGGGGAACCGTATCGAAGAATCCTTTTAGCATCCAGACACACAAAGGTAGAGCAGTAACCGAGTATGCTAGAATCAAACCGAGATGGGAATTGAGTAATCCTAGAGTTTTCATCACCATGAAATATGGAACTAAAATGATGATTCCAGGGAACATTTGAACCAGCAAGAACGAGAACATTGCTGGGTCTCTTCCACTAAACTTGAATCGGCTAAATGCGTATGCAGCAGGTACAGCCAAAGCTAAGCCTGCAATAGTGGTCCCAATTGATACGATTAGAGAGTTAGTCATCCATACCCAAAATTGGTCGCCACCTAAAATCTTGGAGTAGTGTTCAGTGGTGAAAGAATCGCCAAGGCTTCCTCCAAGAGCGTTTCCAGGAGACAATGAAATATCTATAATCCAAATTACTGGAAGCAATACAATGAATGCAAAGTGAGCCAAAATTACGTGCTTTCCAATTCTTTGATATGACGCTGAATGCTCAGCATTTCGTGCCAACCCCTTCTCAATTTTTGACAATTCCATCTGTTCTCGGTTCCACCTTGAGACGTGCGGAGATGATATCCAATACAGCGAAATCGCTCCAGGAACAATCAACCAAGATTCCATCCAAATCACGAATCCTGCCGGTTCCTTCAGAACAGACAAGATTCCTACAAGCATTACAGCACCAGATAATGCAAGTGAGACATCCCTGCGCCAGGAAATACTTCCATCGGGCAGACTGTAGACAAGAGTAATCATGAGAGCGATTCCGGCTAATGAGTACTCATATCCATCACTCTTTAGATAGTCAAACAATAGTAAACAAATGTTGACTACAACTGCAACTCTCAACCATGAGGAAAGGGTGTATATCTCCAATGGAGCGTACCAATCACGCATTGTGCGCTCACCGCTCATGATACCGCCTCCGTAGCATTGGTTTGCTTCATGTAGCGCCAAGAGAATAATACCAGCATTGCGAAGATTACTACCGACCAAGCTGCTGCTAATCCATACTGTCCGTCGATGAATGCAACATCATAGACATATGTGATTAGAATATCAGTTGAACCCGGACCGTATGTGAGGTTCGGACCACCATCTGTCATGAGATAAATTACGTTGAACATATTGAATGTCCATATGAAACCAAGAAGAGAAAGAGGAATCAGTGCACTCTTGAGATTAGGCATGGTCAGATGTCTAAATTGGTCCCAATGACTTACTCCATCAACTTCTGCAGCCTCATACATCTCTCTTGGAATCGATTGTAATGCACCTGACAAAGACATCATCATAAACGGCACACCAAGCCAAATATTGACCAAAATAACGACTATTTGTGCGCCTGTAGGGTCCGCTAACAAATTCAGATCGGTTCCTAATAAATCGTTCAACAAACCATCTGGCTGGAATATTCCTCTCCAGATTAGAACTGAGATGTATGAAGGAATCGCCCACGGCAAGAGCATAATTGTTCTATATCCGACTCTTCCTCTCAATCTCTTGTCATTGAGTAAGATTGCTAAGAATAGACCGATTGCAATGTGAGCAATCACGTTTGAGAGTGTCCAAACTAATGTGAAGATTGTAACTTTGAGGAAACCTTCAGCGGTGAAAACTTCAATGAAATTAGAGAACCCAATGAAGGATTCATCACCCAGCCTAGTTTGGCTTGCATCGGTTACTGAAAGGTAGAATCCGTAGAATACTGGATAGAAAGTGAGCACTGCTAGAGCCATCAAAGCTGGAGCTATGTAGAAGTGGGCCCCTTTGGAAGATGTTTTCTTTTTGTCCTTCCATGCCCCGTATGAAAGCAGGGCAATCAGAGAGAGAATAATCGAACCAATCGCAAACAGAACTCCGCTAGTGCCACCCGGTTCAGGCAGAATATCTTCGACGCTAGAAACTGCATTGACTTCGTAAATTGTCCCATTTGAATCATTGACTACGATATTGTGCTCTTGGTTTGGAATCATTCCGGTCAAAGAACAGTTGAAACTGGTCTCGATGGAATAAGAAGAAAGGCATCCTGTGTAAGAATCGATTGTAGTTTCTCCTTTAATCAATGTAGAATGTAAGTCTCCATCAACATAGATTGAATGGTTGCCTTCTCCGATTTCAAATCCAATATCAACAGTGCGGTATCCTTCAATTAACGTCGCTTCATCAGCCCAATCCGCATCTGACAACATCCTCTCTAATTCATCATCTGCCATTGCTAGAGCCTCGCTCGCTGAAGAGGTCTCAGTGTAGACTTGCTCGAAGGCGGGTGCTAGTGCTTCGTAAACCATCGACATGCCTCTAGTTGTAGGGGCAGGGGTTCCAAGTTCAGCTTGTGCGATAAATCCTGTAATTACAGGGTCGGCAAGAATGTCAGCATCTTGTTTCAGATTTTGTGCGGTAGGAATTGTGTATGTTTGTAATGCAAACTCCTTCTGAACTTCATCGCTAGATAGGTAGAGAGCAAGATTAGTAGCAGCTACTTTTTGTGGACTCTGTTTGGACACAGCCCAACCCTTGTAGGTTACAAGTGGCGAGAGATAATCGCCATTTTCACTGACCTTAGGTAGTAGAGTTTGACCGAGATTATCGATTCCCTTTCCATATCTGGCCCAATTCCATGGACCATCGATTACCATTCCAGTGTCCCATGCTTCGAATGAATTTTCCATGCTAATTTTCTGAGTTCCTTCTGGAACAATCTCGTGAACTAGCTCTAAGTCCATCATCCACTCTAGAGATTCTGCCGCACCTGATTCATCCAAAGTTGGAGTCCCGTTTTCATCAAACAATTCTCCGCCATATCCACCCAAGAATGGGAACCACCAGTATGCATTCTTGACCGGGAACTCAAGGCCGACCTGCTGTCCTGCACTCATCAAATCATCTAGTGTCCAATCTTCATTGGGTTCTTCCATTCCATCGAATAGTGCTTTATTGTAGATTAGGGACAAGCAGTCAAAACTTGCAGGAACCGCGTAAAGTGAGTCGCCATACCTCATTGATTCCAATGAAACCGGGTCAAATTTGTCTCGCTGAGCAGGGGTAAGGTGCGGCCGCAGATCTTCGAACAGCGGTGCGCCATCAACTCTGATTTCACCAAACTTACCTAGAGAATCAGAAGATATTCTGAGCAAATCTGGGGCCTCGCCACCTTGTGCTGCCGTCATGAATAACTGGTCAGCATCTCCATATGACACTCTAGTTGCCTTTACATTCACTCCGGTTTCCTCAATGAATGATTCAACGGTCTCTAGGAATACTTCCTCCTCAATTGTCTCTGCAGCAAAGGTGTACCACACTTCGATGCTGATATCTGAGTCAACAACGGATGCGACTTCTTCGGTTGATTCTCCTAAGCATCCTGGAAGGATTAGGAGCAAAACCAGCAAGAAACTGCGTAGTCGCACAATCCCCTGAGTTCAAATTGACATATCAATGCTTATGTAAAACGCATTAAGAATTTAGAAACCCAACTGATCATCAAAATGCTAAGGAATGAGGCAATTGCATATCTCGCCCACGGCCTTTTTGGTTTGGGAGGAGGGAATGGATCAATTCCCATCTCAAGGGACTTGGCCAACATCTCGAGATCCTCCTCAATTGTGACCATGAAGGGGCCAAACCATGTTATGTATTGAAACCATTTGTGCCTAGGCGCCAAACATGAGCGAGGTTCCGAGTGGTTTGGATATGCCAAGCATTGAGCGAAGGCCTGCTCGACCTTCTGCGACATTGATGATTACTCGTCAAGGCGATGAAGGTGTAGAAGTCTTACTGGGCAATCGTAGCGAATCAATGCCATCATTCCCGGGCTACTGGGCATTCCCCGGAGGCGGTGTCTCCAGAGTTGATACTGCAGCAAGTGAGATGCTTGGAATTTCAATACAGCACTGCGCAATCTTGAGAGAAGTTGTAGAAGAATTGGGTCTTGCTCCAAGTGAAGGGCGGATGATCGCTGTTGAGGATGACTTCAGAAGCATGGTAGTTGAGGACAAATCGAATTGGTTCCCTCTCGCTCTAGATGGAGATATTTCCTGTGACACTCAAGGAATAAGAGTCATCTCGATGCGTACTACGCCTCCCTTTTCACCGATGAGATTCGAGAACACATTTCTTCACATTCATGCTGATGACCACGATGATTTTTCATTGGTTGGGCAAACCGAATTTGAAGATGCAAGATGGATGAGGCCATGCGATTGGATAGGCGCATGGCAAAACAATGTCATCAAAATCGCACCACCGGTAGTAACTCTGCTCATGGAAGTGGAAAGATGCCTCGGACTCATGGACCAAGATATGGAGAGAGTCGCAATAGATTTGGAGACAAGAATGCCCGGCCGTCGCTCTATACTGTTCGCACACGGAGTGGAAGTCGTACCGGTGAAAACGGCTACTCTTCCTCCCGCTGACCACACTAATTGCTACTTGGTTGGTGACCCTGAAGGGGAATTCATCGTAGTTGACCCTGCCTTCCGTCATCGTGAGGGGATGGAGGCAGTCGCTGAAGCTGTTGAAAGGCACAAGGGCGAACTAGTTGCTGTGTTTTACACACATGGACACAGCGACCACTTAGCAGATGAAGGTCTATTGAAAGAAGCGTTCGATGTGCCAATTTGGTCTGCATCTCCTACTGCTGATAGGGTTTTGAAAGATGGAGAGATACTACAACTCGGTTCACAAAATTGGACGGTATTGCACACCCCTGGGCATCACCCTGAACACCTTTGCCTGATTTCGGATTCTGGATTAATTGCTGGAGATATGGTTGCTGGAATTGGAACTATTCTTATTCCTCCCGGACAAGGAGATATGATGACTTATATCGAACAGTTAGAGAGATTGCTAGACTTAGACCCCCACCTAATTTTCCCTTCACATGGCCCGGTTATTCCGCTACCTAGTAGAACTCTAGAACACTACATTCGACATCGCTCAATTCGCCATGACAAGGTATTAGCTGCTGTTGAAGAAGGTAATTCAGAACTGGATTTAATCGCTAAAATAGCGTACCAAGATACTCCTGATGCACACCCCGGTTTGGCTGTTGACCAGACATTATCCCACCTCCTCTCACATGAGAAGGATGGAAAAGTGATGAGGGTTGACGATGGCTGGGTGCGGCCATGAAGACTGTGATGAGCGGACTTGACCTGCGAGCAATCGCTAACGAGTTATCTCAAATGGGCGGCTCCCATTGCAAGAAATGCTACCAACCACACTACGAGCAAGTAGTACTTCGCTTGCGAGCAAAGTCAGGTGGAAATACAGACTTGGTTCTAATTCGAGGAAAGAGAATCTACACAAGTCAAAGAGACCGGCCTATGCCACAATATCCCGCTCCATTTGCAATGGTTCTTCGAAAGGTATTGACTAATGCTAGACTCAAGGCTGTAGAGCAAGTTGGATTCGACAGAGTACTACGATTCGTATTCGAAAATTCACACGGCGCATTCCATCTTTATGTTGAAGTTTTCAGGGATGGGAACATCATCCTCACAGATGGTGAAGACATGATCATCCAGCCATTAACGCATGCAACCTATGCTGACAGGACGTTGAAGAAAGGAGTGCAATATTCTCCTCCACCTGCTGCGCAGGACCCTTATGATTTGGATTTCGACTCCTTCTCTCAACTGATGAACTCCAGTGATAGAAGCCTTGGTAGGACACTGGGAGGAGTTCTCAATCTTGGGGGAGGGATTTCTGGCGCTATTTGTGCAGATACAGGAAATGATGCAGATGCTGAAATCAAGAATGTAGATTTGAGAAAAGTCTGGGATTCACTGCAAGGAATGCTTCATGGAGAATGGAAAGGTTATCTTTTCAGCGGAAAGGACGGGTATGAACAGGCATGGCCAATGGTGCTTACAACCTTACAAGATAAGGAATACAAAGAATATGACACAATGTGTGAGGCTGTTGATGAATGGCTCGGCCCCCACGATGCTCATGCTCTAGCCCGAAGAGAGGCAGAGGCTCTGGATGTTGCCGCTCCCGGGAGAGGGCATTCTACCGATATCGAGCGATTAGAACGCCGACTAGCCCAACAGGAAAGTGCACTAGAAGGATTTGCAGCCAAAGTGGAAAAGCAGCAAGAAATCGGACATCTAATTCAGAATAACTGGACACACGTAGAGCAACTATTAGCCCAAGTTAACCAAGCTGTAGAATCGATGAGTTGGGATGGCGTGAAAAAGGCGGTTAAAGAAATCCAATGGATTCAATCCGTCAACGCTGCCGAGAGAAGTTTCAACGCATTCTTACCTGATGATGATGGCAATCCTGGAAAACAGGTCAGCCTAAACATCGACGAGACTGTTCATCAGAATGCGCAGCGATATTTCCAAGCAGGACGCAAGCAAAAGGACAAATCCGCAGGTGCTATTCAAGCCCTTGAGGACACAAGATTAGAACTGGAAAGAGCCAAGAAGAAACAGGCCAAAAGAGAGGCTAGCGGTCAAGTCGCCAAAGTTAGGCGTGCCAAGCGATTGTGGTTTGAAAACCACAAATGGACAATGCTACCGACCGGCCACCTGATGGTTGGAGGAAAGGACGCTAAGGGTAACGATTCTATCGTCAAAAAACATCTTTCATTGGGTGACAGATACCTTCACGCAGACATGCACGGCGCCCCATCTTGTTCGCTTAGAAACAATCAGGGATTCATTGTGGACACTCAACCTCCTGCCCATATTGGAGAAGATATGCCAGCTTTCAGGTTGGTGGATAAAATCGAGGCTGATATCGATGACGAAGTGACGGAAATTGCTGCCACTATGGCCCTAGCTTGGAGTAGGGCATGGAATGGCGGTGGTGCTCATGGCACAGTATTCTGGGTCAAACCCGGGCAGGTTTCCAAATCTGCAGAAACCGGAGAATATGTGGGCAAGGGAGCATTCGTTATTCGTGGCCAAAGAACTTGGTACAAGGATATCGATTTGCGCCTTGGAATCGGCCTGGTTGCCATCAATGGAATACCATTGTTGATGGCCTCTACTGCAAATCATATTGCAGAAATTTGTACTCGCTACATCGTCGTTACACCTGGTCGAGAGAAGAAAGAAAGTATAGCGAACAAGATCTACAAGTCCACAGGCTTAGCGGTTGATGACATACTTCCGATCCTGCCAGGAAATTGTGAGATTATCGAAGATGTTGGACTAATCAATTTCAAGAAATCTGATAATACTGAATAAATATCTAAGGGTTTATTAGTCCCTTGATTTATTTCGACTTATGGAAGAAAAAACGCAAACAGCACCGATACTGTATTTCGGCTATGGTTCAAATTTGGATAATGCTGATTGGACTAAATGGTGTCACAAGCGAGGAAGAAATCCAGATGGATTGAAAGAAATTGGCCCTGCTTGGATTGACGAATATTTTCTCACATTCGACTATTATTCTAGTTCGAGAGAAGCCGGTGCTGCGAACCTGAAATTGCTAGCATCAGGAAGGGCGGCAACCCCAGGAGCGCTTTTCGAGATTGATGAAGAAACCTTAGAGGCTCTTGACCGTAAGGAAGGGCATCCAAATCCAAAATACTACCAGAGGGAAATCGTGACCGCTTACACTGCGGATGGTAAGGCGCACCAAGCCTATACCTACATTCATTATGCAACTGAGGATAATTTCCATCCCCCTTCGCAAGAATATGAGGCTCTAATCAGAAACGGCCTCAATAGGCTTGAATTAACAACAGATTGGCTGGATTCCGCCCTTAGCGGAGGCATGAATACTAAGTTCGAACATGTATTCGTTTATGGCACATTAATGGAAGGAATGTCTCGTCACAGCGAAATGCAAGATGGATGTACGCTTGTTTGTGAAGGAGCGGTTCAAGGTGAACTCTACCACATCTCAGATTATCCAGGATTAGTTGTTGGTAGCGGCACAGTACAGGGAGAATTGTATCGAGCTTCAGACATGTTCCAAATCATACAACGCTTAGATTGGATCGAGGGCGCAGGAGGTACAAACCCTCTCTTCTGTAGAGTGATTCAGGAAGTAACAACCGAGAATGGAAAGGTTTGGGCTTACACCTACCATTATGCAAAACCCACGGATTCCTTTGAGCGTATTGACTCTGGCGATTGGGCGTCATTCAACGAGTAATAGTCCCGAAGCAAATGCACCTACGTAGAAGCCAAAACCGGTCAAATCATACATTGACCAAGACCCTAAAAATCCTGCATCGATTGTCCCAATGGCTGCAACAATTAGGAAAATTATTGCGTATCCCAAATGCAAAATTCCCATAACTTTCGGTGATTTACCAGATCCAAGAACAATTGACGAAATAATCGCACTTATCAAAAATACAAATGGGCTCAATCCAACCATAAGTGCAGCTATACCGAAGAACACGAATTCTATTGGCAAATCTGCTGAATCTCCTGAATCTCCTGAATCACCGGAACCGTCGCCTGATTCATCAGAACCCAAATCTGCAATTTCCCCTACAACTCCCATCATCTCAAATCCAGAAACAGATTCTCCGAGGAAGGATATGTATGGTAAGAACAATGACATAATGATTAGGGCTACCGCTACCCATGGAACTTTGCTTTTCGGTTTTCCTTGAGTTACGTAAACCACTTGTTGCGGAGCGCCCATCATTTGTGGGGCAGGTTGCTGCGAAAACTGCTGCATTGGTTGAGTTGGTTGCATATACTGAGTAGCAGGTTGCTGATACTGGCTAGGTTGCGGGATTGCTCCGGGCTGAGTATACTGAACGGGCTGAGTATATTCAATAGGTTGCGGCTGCATGTATCTGCTTCGATTTATTGTGCAAATATAGATTGTGCCTGCAGAGAAAAAACCTAGCAACAATCATCTTGTCTCATTGGAGCGCTAACAAACACAACCTTGTCGACGTTACGAGTATTGTTCAATTGCTCAAAGATTTCTCTCACATCCGACGCGATTCCTTTGAGGTGAACTACATCTACGCATGAATGGCATGAGTGACCAAGCCTGCTGCTGTGATGATACGCAGCTACTTCGACAGATTCTGTACGCGTTACCATTAATTTCTGTTCCTTTTCAGTCTGATAATGAACAACTAAGTGGCCTTCAACGACCTCGCCATCATCTATAGTCATTAAATCACCCTTTTGTTGAATTTCAGCAAAATAAATTGCAGCATCACGGAGAAAACGACTGCGATTCTTGTAACCAGATTGTTGAATAAGTTCATCGAAAATTGCTGCAAAATCTTTGTCTGCGCTGAACGATATAATTTGGCTCATGTGACTGCGAGCCCTTTCGCCAATAATAATAATACTCAAAAGTGTAATTAATAGTTCTAATTAAATAGTTATTAGCGAGCGACAAATCATGCGCAGTAATTGGCATAGAGCATTGCTTGTGAGTTTCGTTTTGATTATGTCTAGCTTGGCTGGATGTATCGGAACAGATGACGAAGACGAATTAGAAGAGGGGCAGTACGGTACTGTCATGGTATCGACATACCACGTTGGTGAAATTGTCAAGGCGATAGCAGGAGACACTGTTAACGTCCAGATGATGAGCCAAAACAACATCCCTGTACACGACTATTCCCCTGCACTGGAAGACATAGTTAGACTAGGAGATGCTGACTTATTCCTATACCACGGACTAGGTCTAGAGCCATGGGTTGATTCAACACTCGAGGGTCTAGGCAGTGATGCTCCGGCTTACGGAATGGTTCACACCATGCCAACAGGTGAGATTTCACTAGACTACGAGACTATGCTTGTAGACAAATTGTGTGATTCTCTAAGCAGTCCTTCTGCGACAGTAATCCACATGCTTGCTGAGCATGCAGAGGATGCAGAAGAACTCCATGGAGATGATGGAGCACACAACCTTGGATTCCCAGAAGATGACCATGACGGTCACGATGACCATGGTGAAGAAGACCATGATGACGAACACAGTGGAGACCATGACGACCATGATGAGCACGGTGATGATGCCCATGATGACCATGATGACCCTGATGCCGATGATGATGATGATGATGAGGATGATGCTGATGAAGATGCTCCAGATG
>JAKURJ010000048.1 GCA_022452125.1 Candidatus Poseidoniaceae archaeon | reverse complement strand
GGTGCCGAAAATAGTATTCTGCAATCTTTACCATGTTCTCGCATCTCTAATGCAGCGAGATGTCCGTCCATTGAAGGAATGTCAAGAGCTAATACTACCAATTCCGGATCAATGCGGATATATTCATCCACGGCCTTATCTCCATCGTCACAGGTTACGACGTTGAATTCTCTCTGTCGGAAAATATTGGTTAGTCTGTGTAATGACATTTGGTTGTTGTCAACAAGAAGTACCGTTGGTGCTTCTTCGTCTTCAACGTCGGTGACACGAACCATGGCTAACATGTGCGTGATAGACTTCACACAAATGAATCAACCGCTCAAATAAGTCCAAACAAGTCATTCTTCCTCGTCTGAGATGATTTCCGATGGTGCGTCTTGTGGATTTGTAAATGTTTCACGGACTGCTTCTGACTCTGCCACTTGGTCTTCTAAGGCTCTTTGTCTTGCAGGTGCCTTTACGAATTGAAGTTGTAATTCAGAAATTATGCCGTTCAGCATTGTGGATTCTTTGGAAGTAAGATTGCCATCCATTTTTGTTTTTAGCATCGATAGTGTGTCTATTGCGGCTTTAGTTTCTCCCAGATTATAGTGAACTCTACCTTCGCTGTCTTGGATTAGTCCCATGTGCATCATTGCGCTTCTTTGCAACATGTGAACTAACTGGAAAAGGTGGGCACTATTCTCGTCATCGAAGAATTCTTGTGACATTTTTTCACCTCATTCGAATAGTTGCTCCATTAACCAATCCGGGTCGAATTGCATCAGGTCATCGTATTCTTGTCCAACTCCACACAAAACAATAGGTTGTCCGGTAGCATGGGCGATTGAAAGTCCAGCGCCGCCTTTAGCATCGGTATCTAGTTTGGTTAGAACCGCGCCGTCGAATTTCAACATTTGCTGGAAATTTCTTGCTTGGTCTACTGCGTCGTTTCCTGCCAGAGCATCGCCAACGAATAGTGTCAAGTGTGGATTTGCAACGCGCCTAACCTTTTCTAATTCGGCCATTAGATTGGATTTGTTTTGCATTCTACCTGCTGTGTCAACCAAGACTACGTCGATTCCTTTGGCCTTAGCTGAATCTACTGCATCTCTAGCAATTGCAGCCGAATCTCCGCCTCTCTGAGAAGATACGCACCTGATATTGAGGCGTTCACAATGAGTTTCCAATTGTTCAATGGCTCCTGCTCTGAATGTGTCTCCTGCTGCAGCAATAACAGACAGTCCGCGTTGTTGTAAATTGTTAGCCACCTTTGCTACAGTAGTTGTTTTTCCAGTGCCATTTACACCTACAAACATGATAACAACTGGGGTGTCTTCTTTTTCGATAAAACTCTGAATCGATGCGTAAAAGTCCCAATAACCCGCATTCAAAATACCTCTTAGTGCTCTTTTCAAACTGGCTTCAAGAACTTTAGATAAATCTGCGCCTTTACGTAATCTTTGTCCGATTAGATTTCTCTCTAGTGCGCCCATTACAGCAGAAACTGCATCTGATGAAATATCGGATTCTAGCATAATCCATTCCAATTCTTCCATTAGGTTGCTGAGTGCTTCGCTATCTTTGATCACACGGCCGCCAGATTCTACAACTCCGCCACCGAGATCGATTGTAATTCCGCCTTCTTCAACGGCGCCGATTCCGCCAGTAGGTGCAGACTTTACTTCCACGAGTTGGCGCCCGGTTGTAGTTCGCATCATGTGTAAGTCTACGTTTGAGCCGGCTAATCTTTTCACAGCTTTAGCGCCGCGCTTTTTCATTTCCTTTTCCTTCGCTTTCTTTCTAGAAGCTTCTTTTTTTGCCTCTTTGGCTAGGAGTTTCTTTTCTTTACGACTTAATTTTGTTGGAAGGGCGTATTCTTCCTCATCGTCCCAATCGTCCCACTCATCGTCTTTACTCGAAGGTAGTTGTAATTCCTCTTCTTCATCAAAATCTTCCCAATCGTCATCATCCGAGGTGCTAGGGATGGCGTGCTCGTTGCTTGAAACTACATCGGAGTTGTGTTGGGATTCGGCTTGAACTAGTTGCTCTTGATGTGAAAGAGCTTCAATGGCTTCCTCGCTTCCTTCTTCGGCAGAAAGTGAATCCGAATCAACCTCTGATGCTGCTTCTCGAACCTTTTTGCGGAATTTGTCGAACAGTCCCATGACATATCACCTAATCATCTAATGTCAGTTCTCCGCCAACTCCTCTTCTTCGGCGTCGTGTGGCTTTCTCTTCGGATTTTTCGACAGGGGTTTCCTCCACTTCTTGTGATTGTGTCATTTGTTGTGCCGCTGTCTCAAAAGCTGTAGCTAATTCTTCAATCCTATGAGTGAGCATTGCTGCTTCGGCTTCAAACTGTGATTTCAATTCGGTCAAATCTTCAAGTCTCTTGCTGACTAATTGTTCAGCGTTTTCAGGACTTCTCTCTCCAAAAACACCACTACCTAAGTCCACTATTGTTGTGGAGCTCTTTGGAATTGGTACCATCACCCCTGCGCCTAGTGGGATATGTCCATTCAAACCGTCGGAAAGTGATTTGAGTGCTCTTCTAGTATCGTCGTGCTCTAATTGAACCGCCTCTATTCGCTCAATTTGTTGATTGATCTCTTCGAGGCGTTGTCGATTCATATCGACAAGACGAGCAATTTTCTGAATTTCACTAGAATCGACCATGACGCTCAACCATTGGGAGAAGCCCCTCTATGAAGAACCCGACGATGGGTCACTCTTCTTCGGCGACAGGAGCAATTGGCCCGCCTGATGCAGCAATTTGGTCTCTAAACGCATTGAGAACCATAGGTTCGGAAGAGGTTCTCGGGTCGATTTCAGAAACTGATTCTATCTTGATTGCTCTTCGGTTCGCTTTGTGGCGGGAGCCAATTATGGAATAGCAGCGGTGTTCTGCATCGTCTGAAGAACTGGCTACGATGTCCATACTGAACTTCTGTCTCTGGCTACCATATGGGGCTGTGCCGGATACGCGGAAGGCTTGCATATTTCCGCCGACCTGTGAATGTGTCTTAAACGCGCTGGCGCGGCACTATGAGTCTAAATCTTCAATCGTGAGGAAGATTTCAGGTGTTTTGTGCGGGCTGTAGTGCTACTAGTATTGTCATTGGCAATTTGCTCTGTATCGCCCGTTTTTGCTTCAGCCAATATCATGGATGTTGATGAAGATTCGGCGCTTAAGCCCCTCGATGGAAGCGGAGTTGTAATCACTATAGCAGACACTGGTATAGATTTGGACCACTCTTGTTTTCGAAACTCAACCAGCGAGGTTGGTACACCAGGTCCAGAACATAGGAAAGTTATCCATCTTAACGATTCGATAGATGATTGGGATACTCAGGGACATCAACAATTTAGACACGGGACGCATATTGCAGGAATTTTGGCTTGTGACCAATTAGAAGGAGACGGTAGTATGCGTTCACTATCGTCTGGAGCTAAATTGGTGGTTCAAGATATTGTAGATTCTAGTGGCTGGTCAGTTCCAGATGATGTTACGTCTTTGTTAGCCGAATCTTCTCGGCACGGCGCAATAATCAATTCATGGTCGTGGGGAGATAATACGGTAAATTATACTGAAAGAAGTAGTATGATAGACAAATGGACTGTGGAGAATCCTTGGTCTCTTGTCTTTATTGCACCTGGAAATACAGGCAATACGATGTTGGAGCCATCTAATGCCTACAACGCAGTAGCTGTTGTAGCCAGTGATTCTAACGAAAATGGAAGTTTGTGGTCTGGAAATTCACATGGCCCAGATGTAAATGATAGACGTGGTGTATTCATCGCCGCTCCGGGAATGAGTATAGTCTCTGCTAAAGCAGATGGAACAAGAATGGGGATGAATAACGATTCTTACGCAATGACTGGTACTTCGATGGCAACACCGATGGCGGCATCGTTTACTGCATTACTGCAAGAATTGGTCCAAAACGAATACAATTACACTCCATCGGCGCCTTTGTTGCGAGCAATGTTGGCGGCATCTGGTGAAGGTATGGTTGGTGGAGATCCTGACCCTATGCAGGGATTTGGCAGGCCTTCTTTAGAGAGTTTTGAAAATGATTTCATAGTCCATGATTCTTACAAAACAGAGGATTGGGTAGCATTAATTGAATCGCGAGGCGGTACACTCGAATCGTTCCAATCTAATCCATGGAATGGTAGTGGGGCTGCCGGTCCGTTCTTAGCAGAAAATGAGAGTTGGGCTCAACTGTATCAACCTGTTCCGGGAGAAGATGTAGAGGTTGTTATGTCTTACAATGCTAGGCCCGGGGGATATCCGATTGATGATTTGAGATTGGTTCTAAAAACGTCTGATGGAAGATTTGCAGTGGACGATGAAATGAGTAATTCAGGATATAGTCAATTGTATTATGAATCGTTCACAACCCCATTACAAATGAATTCCAGTAACGAAACTACTGTGATGATTAGAATCCCTTCAACACAGTTAGAAGGTGTTGAATGGGTTAGTGTAGAGGTTGTTGCAAATGACATCTATGATGGTATAAATGATGGTTACTTAGGACTCGAGGGGACCAAGATTGGATTTGGTTTAGTTGCAACGGGGTTGCAAAATTTTACACAGAATATGCCGCCGGAAATTACGATAATTGAGGCTCCAAGCGAAGGAGACAATTATACTGATAATTTTTCAATTAAGTTGAATATTGTGGATAAAGAAAATGATAGTTATGTGATGGTTATTCGTTTGAACAATTCTAACTATTCGGTCGATTTGAGTGATTGTGGTATGGTTATGGATGTTGAGTCTGAGATTTTATGTGAAATTGATATTTCAAGAGATCTAATTCCCAGGCCGGTAAACAGAGAAGATTGGCGTTTTGAGATAATTGTTGTAGATGATAATGATTCTATTTGGACAAAGCCAGAAATGTCGGTATATTTGGGGAATAATTTCTCAATCTATTGGGTCTCACCTTTGGTTGATTTTGATGAAGATGTACCCATTATCGAGCAAGAGCATGTTGTAAAGCAAAATCGTGCTTTGATTTGGGGCATCGTTGGTGTTATTTTTGGAGTTATTGTGGCTGCTGGTATGATGTTTAGAGGGTTCGAAAAACACGTTTTGGATGATGTTCCGCCTCCCTTTAGAGAGGAAGAATGACTCTAAATTGCGCGAGTGAACATTAAGACTAGTAACGCCGTGGGCGTGATGTCCGAAGGACAAAGGTGAGACAAAATGGGAGAAAGACTCTATGTTGGGATTGATTTGGGAACATACCAATCAACTATTGCAAGTAGTGCAGGTTCATTAGAAACTATTGAGACTGTTGTAGGAAGACCAAAGGATCCGGTTGCTAGGAATTTCCTAGGCCGCGATGTTCTATTTGGTAACGACGCTCTAAAGAACAAACTAGCTTGTAACCTATACCGCCCTATGGCTGCTGGTGTTGCTCAAGATGATGAGGCAAACTTAGCTGCTGCTAAGGCTTTCGTAACTCACCTAATCGAGGCCGTTGGGCCTGAAGATTACGACGAGGTTTTCGGAGTAATTTGCTCTCCTTCACACGTTTCTTTCACTGACAAGAGTAATCTGGTCGCTACCCTGCGTGGCCAAGTTAACGCAATTATGGTAGTTACCGAGCCATTCGCTACAGCATATGGAATTGGAGAAATTTCTGGTTCAATCTGCGTCGATATCGGAGCAGGTACAACAGATATTGCACGCCTTTACGGAATCTTCCCAACTGAAGAAGATCAATTGACTATCCAGGAAGCTGGAGATTGGATCGATTTGCAACTTATGGAACTAGTTCAAAAGAAGTACACTGGTGCTCAAGTTACAAAAGATATGGTTCGCAAGTGGAAAGAAGAATTCTCCTACGTTAACGGTGATGACCGTGAGCAAATGGTTGAGTTGTCTGTTGAAGGTAAGAAGCAAGTTGTCGATATTGGTGACCTGATCAAGTCTGCATGTTCAATGGTTGTTGGAAAGGTTGGTGCAGCAATTAAGTCGATTGTTGCAACCGCCGACCCTGAATATCAACCAATTCTTAGAAACAACATCATACTATCCGGCGGAGGTTCTCTAATCGATGGAATCGCAGATGCAATTGCAAACGATATCGCAGACATCGGAGACGTTACAGTAACTTGTGTTGATGACCCTATCGAGAAGGTTGCAACTGGTGCAATGGCATTGGCTCAAGACATGCCTGACGAGCAATATACCGCGATTAACTGAAGGTGTCACAATGGGCCCGTAGGGCCCTCCAACCAATGAAAGGTTGAAGAATGGTAGTTGTGCGATAACCCTCAATGACGTTCAGCGCTGACTCTCCAGGCGGCATCCGTCGAATGACTGAAACTAACGGTGATGAGCGTGCTGCGCTCGAAGGTATGTTACGCGCGTATCCCGTTGACCAACTCGTTGAGGAGGTTCTTGTTGCATGGCAAGAACTTGCAGATAGGAATGAGGATCTGGTAACATCAAAGCAGAGATTGAGAGTCCTAGAATTGGACCTTGCTGAACGTAAAGACGAGATTGCTCCAGAAGTTGCCCAACTAAAGGCTGCTGAAAATGACTTGGAAGAGGCTGGAGCAAGGATTGTTCACTTGGAAAGAATGTTGGAAGATACGCGAAAAGAGTTAGCAGAAAACAGTTCCAGTATTTCTGTTGAAGAAAGAGAAGCGTTGGAAAAGGAAGCTTCTCAACTAAGAGATTTGGCAACCCAACAAGACGATGTAATCGCTGAGATGGAGGGTCGTATGGGTCAAATGGTAGAGGCTTTAGAACGAGCTGCAAACGCTGGCCTGACCAGTGTAACTGCAGATGAAGTTCGAGCATTGAAATCCCAGGCTGATGCTTTATCTGGTGATTTAGAGGCTGAGAAGGCTGCTAATGATGCACTAGAAGAAGAGAGGCAGCGCTTGAGAGATATTGCTGACAGATTGCGCGGATTGTTGGATGCGCGTGATACTCGCCTTGCGGAATTAGAGGAACAGTTAGAGAGAGTTATGCAGGGTCCGAGATCTGTTTCTGCAGAACACGATTACTTGGTAGAACAAATCGAAGAATTGAAGCGTAGATTGCTTGAGAGAAACCGTGAATATGAATCTCTAAGAAGAAGAGAAAGAAGATTACACAACGATGTATTCGAAAGAGATGAAAGAATACAACAGATGTCCCTCACTATTGGTGATTTAGAGGCTGCTCTTACCGACAGAACTTCTGAATTGCGTGAATTGGAATCTCAGAGAGATTCTGCTGTTAACCAATTAGATGGTGTCAAGCGTTCTGAGAGAACTCGAGAAGTTGTAGGTCGTGTGTTCGCAGATTCTTTGTCCTTGGTACGTAGTCATGATGAAAGAGAATTGAGGAAGGAAATTTATTCCAATTCACCAGATGTTGAGAGGACTATTTCTGCGCCGACTGCTGATGATATGCAGATATTAGCAGACGGGGGTACAGTAGATTTGGACACCGCTCTAGAGGTAATTGAGAAAGGAATGGACGTTCCTAAAGAAGCAAGACCTGATTCCCCTGGTGGAACTGGAGACCCTGTTCTCTACGAAGATGAAGATTGAATTGAATCGACTATGGTTCTGATTCTTTGACGGAGTTCATCCATGCTTGATGCATCTTCGGTTAAAGTTCCTGTAACTATCCAATTTGCACCTGATTGTGCAGCTTTGGCTGCTTGTTCACCCGTTCTTATTCCTCCACCAACAATCAAACAAAGACCTTCCACTTGGTTTGCAGATTCGATACAATTTGGATCTACTTGGTTTGATGCCCCGCTTCCTGCTTCTAGGTAGAGTATTTTGAATCCGAACATTTGAGCAGTCAATGCATAAGCATGTGTTATTTCTGTTTGACCGGGTTGTACCAATTCTGCTTCTCCAACTTCTCCAACCTTTCCACCTGGAGAAAATACAAGATATCCTGTGGGCAATGCTTCTACTCCAAATTTATGAAGATAAGGAGCGCCTCGTAATTGTTCTCCAACCAAAAATTTCCTAGTTTTTGAATTCATTAACATCATGAATGTTATTCCGTCAGCTGCTGGAGATAATGCATGAGCCCCCCCTGGGAAGAGTACCACGGGTATTTTCCAGAATTCTTCATCAGAGTTCGGGTCCTGGCTTGCTGCAAATATTTGTAATTCTAATGCTTCTTGAATTGATTTGCAAGTTTCGTGAACTACTTCATCTGGTGTATCTGTAGACCCTCCTACAAAAATCATCCTTGATCCTGATTCTATTGCCGCTATAGCTCTTCTTGTTGCAATTTCGGCACTTTGTTTTCCTGGGTCGATAAGAGTGACATGTCTACAACCTTGGCTTTGGTCGAGAACATAATTCAGCAAGCCAAAGTCGGGTATCATGTTAGTCCAACTCCCGAAGCGAATGAATGAAATTTTTGGCTATTTCTTCTCCTTCTGCTATTGCTTCATCAGCACATATGTTTCTGGAAACTGTTGGATGTTCGCCTTTCATTATCTCTAACCAGCCTTGTGCCGGCCTAGGTAAGTCTCCTCTGATCCAACATTCTACTAAACCATCTCCTCTCTCAAAACAAAATCTATCTTCTTCCATAGAATCTAGTGAGAACTCATTAGGTATGTTGCTAGTGATTGTTATTCCACCACTCCACGATACAAGATTTGTGTACTGAGAACCTGTTTGTGGCCAACCGGATGAGTTAGTTTTTCCTCCTGTGCAATTTATTGAGTTTTCAGGAGCTATTGTTTTGAGTTTTATTGTACCTCCAGAATCTGTCACTATTTTCGCTAATTCCTTTTCGAACCATTCTCTGCGAAAAGCCCAACCGAAGTTTGTTTTGACTGCAGATGTTTTTTCTATTAAGTCCTCAGAAATGGTTTTTGAAATTCCTGGAGAGCGTACTGGATTTCCAATTTCTTGGCGTGATTCGTAAATTGTTACTGGGTGGTTTTGCTTCAGAAGATAAAGAGCACAAGATAGTCCCCTAACTCCTCCTCCTGCAACGTTAATCATTGACTACACCTTCAATTCTTAGTGCAAAAACAGGACAGGATGGTATGCAGTGTTCACATAGTGTGCATTTTTCTTGTTCCACTATAGCTAATCTATCTTTGAGATCTAAGGCATTTGTTGGACAAAGTGCAATGCACGCACCGCAGCCATAACAGAGCTCCTCATCAACAACGAATGTTGCTGTTGAACTCTCGGCCATATTACTTCCAGTGGATATTCACTCATTGTTTCATCGGCGAGATGACTAGTGGAAAATTGTAATTCGAAATCAAAATTATTTTTTTGGAAACTTATTTTTCTCCATCAGAAATAGAAAATAGTGTTTCGGAAATAAAAACAAATCATTGATCATGACCCCTTTATTTCCTGTGGAGATAGAAAATAAGAGGTGTGACGAATCAAGAAATGATGATATTACAATGTGAACGAAGTAAGACCCATTGATGTTTAACGCGTCTAGTCCATAAGTATCGCGAGTTTTTATTTGATCCATACACCTTCAAAATTATTCCAGTGGAAACACAGGGGTCCGACATATTCATTCATGACATTTTACTGCGTACAGACATGGTATTCTATTCTCCAGGCAGGACTACTTCTTATCCAGAAGTTCCTCCACCTAATGGAATCCGTTATCATTACCTTGGAGGAGGCAATGAAGTAGGCAACGTAGGTTGTGTTTTCGAAGATAAATATGGAACTAAAATGCTACTTGATTATGGATTAGCTCCGACAGACCCACCAAAATATCCTCATGAAGCACCAAATATCAAAGATGCAGTGATTACACATTCTCATATTGATCACTTAGGAATGGCTCCTTGGTTATGTTCAAACCATAGAACAAGATTACATGGAACTCCACTAACTGCAAAAATTAGCCATATGATGTGGAATGATTGTTACAAAGTTAGTAGATTAGAAGGGTATCCCTTAGCTTGGGATAAAAGAGACATTGACATTGCAACATCATCTTGGTACACTCATCAATTTGATGAAAAATGGGAAAACGAATCCTGGAAACTGAAACTAACTAGAGCGGGTCATATACCAGGCGCTGCTATGTTAAATGTGGAAACTGAAACTCACAAATTACTTTTTAGTGGAGATTTTGATACTCGCGACTCACCATTAGTTTCTGGAGCTAAGCCAGAAAAATGCGATGTTCTGTTCGTTGAAGGAACATATGGTGGAAGAGACCATCCAAGTAAAGAAGAAACAATAGAAGCTTTTGTCGATAGAATAGTAGAAGTTACAGATAGAGGCGGTACAGCATTAATTCCTGCATTTGCAAACGGAAGAACACAGGATATCGTAATGATGCTTCACAAACATCTTCCCGAACTAGATGTTCATGTTGACGGGATGGGAAAAAGCGTCGCTAGACTTCAGATGGAACACCCAGAAGCATTGAGAGACCCTCAAGCACTAGAAGAAGCATGGAAATGGTGTAGAAGAGTTTCATCAAAATCTGATAAAAAGAAAGCATTAGATGCGGACTGCATAGTTTCAACCTCAGGAATGATGGATGGTGGACCATCAATTTGGTATCTAAATAGATTGAGAATGGATCCTAGAAATGCGATTCTCCTAACAGGTTACCAAGCATCAGGCTCTGGTGGAAGAATGTTATTGGATGAAGGACACGTTCCTATTTGGGATAAGAGAACACCAATCGATTTAGAGGTTAGCCAGTTTTCATTTTCCACCCATGCAGGCCATTCTGAAATTGTTGAATTCGCAGAACAATGCCAAGCCGAAACAGTAGTAGTTTACCATACAGATCCAAATCATGCTAGACCACCTCTTGTCGAAGAATTGGAAGCAAAGGGCCACACAGTACACACTCCGGTTAACGGGGAATCAACCGTACTAGAATGATAATTTAGCCGAAGCGATTGAATACAGTGACATTCACCGTCACCCATGGCAACCAAGAAACCACCTCCTGGTAAGCGCAAGAAGAAGAAGCGCAAAATTCGCCTATCTTTGAAAAGTTCAAAGATGAAGAAAACAGATTCTTACACTGACCAAGTTGGCTGGTCTACAGACGTAGGTCGTACCTTAGGTGAAAAACCGAAACCAAAAGAGCCTGAAACAATTAGACACCAGTGCACATTATGTGGAGCTATAATGAAAGTTCCAAAACCAAAAAAGGCACGATATACAATTTCATGCCCACACTGTGGACATGAAGATTCATTCAATTGATTACATCCACAATCCAAGTAATTCTAGGATTTGCCTAATTGCAGCTATTAGCATTACAGACACCAATGTGTTCCTAACTGATTTTTGAGAAAATTTCTCAGAACCAAACTTCGAACCAAGATAACCACCAATTAACACAGCGATTGCAAATGGTATCAACACATCAAAATCAATTACATTCTGACCTGATATTGAACTGCCAATTAATCCAGCAGCAGAATTAACCCAGATGAAGACTGCAGCAATACCAGCTGTTGTTTTCGGATCACTCCATCCAAATAATAGAATGATGGGAGATAAAAAAATCCCACCACCTACTCCAATAATTCCACTTAGTAAACCGATAATTGTACCCACAATAAAAGCAATTTGAACGGGAGGAGGATTAGAAAACAATTCTTCAGATTCTCTAGATTTTGTTGTATATAATTTCCAAGCAGCAAAGCCGAGAGTTATCGATACCAAAGTGTCGTAAACATCATCATTTACTCGTAGATATCCGACTATTAATGCTGCAGGGATACTTGCAATAATGAAAGGAATTGCTAATTTTGAATCAAAAAAATCATTCTTCTTGTATGCAAAAAACGCCATTCCAGCAACTAATAGATTCAAACTCCAAGCATGTTGCTTCAACCAGACAGAGTCGTTAGATGCATAGACAGTTAGTGATAACACAGCCAAATATCCTGAAGCCCCACCATGGCCCACGCTAGCGTACATTGCTGCAATCAATGA
>JAKURJ010000047.1:6021-11960 GCA_022452125.1 Candidatus Poseidoniaceae archaeon | reverse complement strand
GCAGTGAGTGAATCAGGCTAGATACGAAGTTAGCGGTGGAGCCTTCCCCACTGCCTCCGCCTGCTGAATCCCAAACGGTAATCTTGTCAATCTGCAAGTTGGAGATTGCTTCGACCTGGCGAGCAACGATTTCCTCAATCTTCTCGACCATTAGTAGGGTTGCAGCAGCCTTTGCATCGCCACCGGCGCTAGCAACTAGACTGGAATAACCAGCCGCCTTTGCTTCCAGAACAGCTTGTACACCTTCCGCTTCAGCACGGTACCTTGCTAGTACAGCATCTGCTTCACCACTTGCGACACGGCGCTGGCGTTCCGCTTCTGCTTCTGCAGCAATCTCGATTTGAGTCTTGGCAATCTCTTCACGGACAATTTCTTCAGCCTTCAGTCTCTCTTGCTCTAGCATATACTGTGCCTTTTGAACTTCCATCTCTGCAGTTCTGCGAGCGACTTCAGCACGCTGCATTGCTTCCGCTTCCTTTTCTGCAAGTGTTGCGTTATACTCTGCGATATTCGCTCTAGATGAGTTCTCTCCTTCAATTGCATTAGCTTCAAGGGCTGCAACTTCCTTTCTTTGTGAAGCATCTGCACCTTTCTTACCAATTTCAGCTGCTGCTTGGTTTTCAGCAACTTGAATGTCACGAGTTCTGTTTGCTTCAGCCTGTCCGATGTCACCATCACGGTTTGCAGCAGCAACATCTGCCTTAGCAGCGTTAACTGCACCTGCGGCAGCCTTTTGTCCAATACTCTCAATGAAGTCAGAATCGTCTGTGATATCTGTGATGTTAACGTTGATTAGGTTCAATCCCAACTTGTTAAGTTCATGACCAACGTTCTCGCGGATTAACTCAAAGAATCGGTCACGGTCTGCGTTGATCTGTCTAATGGTTAGAGACGCAACAGTCAACCGCAGTTGTCCGAAAATAATCTCTGAAGCCATTGATTCTATCTGGTTTGGTTGTAGGTGTAGAAGACGCTCAGCAGCATTATTCATGATTAGAGGGTCTGTACTGATACCTACTGTGAATGTTGATGGAACGTTGATTCTGATGTTCTCTTGAGATAGAGCATTAGTCAATGGAATGTTAATGGTCATTGGAATAAGACTCAGTTTCTTCCAATCCTGAATTAATGGCCAGACTAGAGTAGCACCACCGTGAATACATCTGGAGGCCTTTCCGCCACCAACTCGTCCATAAACGACGAGAATTTCGTCAGAAGCACATCGCTTGTATCTTGTTACAAGCAATATAATTCCGAACGCAAAAATTAGTCCAAAACCTGCAATAAGCAGGAATAATGTTACTCCAGTATCCATATTTTTCACCTTACTCTTCTTCTGATGATAGTTCATCACCCTCGCTTAGCGGCTCAACGATTAGGGTTGAACCGATTACATCGACGACCTTGATAAGTTCGCCACTTGGAATTAGTTTTGTTTTGTCCCTACCTCTTGCAAGGAGGGTGCGTAGAGTCCCACCAACTGCAACTTGGACTTCACCTTCTTCATTCGGTTTGATTCGAGAATAAACATGACCTTTGGAGCCAACAGCATCCGAATGCTTCATTGTTCCATCAGCTTGTAAGTTAGAAATCCCTTGCATCATGTATCGCACCATGTAGAGGGAACCTCCAGCTGCGAAACCTCCAGAAATAACAGCGATGATTTCCTGGTCAGTGGCTGAAATAACAAACATTCCAGTCAATCCGAACATCATAATTCCAGCAGCAATTCCTTGCAGGCTGAATAATTCGAATGCTAGAGTACTGTCCATGCTGACATCGGTGTCAAATGCAGTATCTATTACACCACCAAGGATGTCTCCTACAAGCATTAGCACCATCATAAGGATGAAGAATAGTGAACCGAAAACGGCACAACATACGAAAATAATCTCGATGACTGAAGGAGCTGTAAACCCGAACAAGTCAGCAATCCACTCGAAAAGACCCATTGCGACCCCGTCCTGTCCTGTATTCCTTACTTAATGACCTTATTGCCGTCACTCTGATTGGCATTTTCAGACAATATTTTCTTTTTTTCGTATATTGCCACTAGAGATACTGATGCTCCGGCAAGTATCGCTGAGATTATGACATTAATGTTTGCTGAATAAGCGATTAGGAACACCCAAAGTGGCAGGAAGGCAAAAAGAAAGCGACGCATTACAGGCCAAAAACCGCTGAACAATTCGTCAGAAGCATTGCCAACCATCTAACTCACTCAGAAAAAGATAGAACTGACTAGAATGGTAAGAATCCACATTCCTATTCCAAATCCTACGCCTTTTCCTTGCTTAGCCATCTGGTCAGGATGCACTTCTTTTTGCATACTCTTCATAGGGTTGAGTAAAAGGTCTCTTTGTTCTTGTCTAAACACTACTAATGCGAGAATAAAACATGCTGCAGCTCCTGTACCGAACAAAGTAGTAATTGCACCATCGACTTGTTCCATTAGTTTTAGAGAAAGCCAAATCTGAGTAACAGCCATCATGAACCAGAGGAAAGAGCCCCTCTCAGCAACCGCCATGGCACTAACACAGCATACTCCTTATTGAGAATTACCACAATCTGCCCATACTTTCCCGCTCTAAATATAGGGTTATTCAAGTACTGGAAGCCATAGTTAAGCGCCATGGGGAAGGTTCGTCACGGAGTTGCGGGCTACCCGATTGAACACTCATTATCTCCGGTATTAACCGCTATAGTCCATGCACACCTATCTCGTACCGATGGTGTTGAATTGCCAGGCCTCAAAGGTGTGGTAGTTATTCCAACAGAAGGTGTAGAAAATGCGTTAGCATGGGGTTATGCAGGCGCATTGCCATCTCCGCCTGATTGGGATTTAGTAGGTTCTCCGCTGGGCAAATTCAGAGCTAACACGTTACTGGATAGGGCTGTAAATGTCAGCATGGAACACCTAGAAGGCGATTCACGCCTGCCAGATGCTACGCTAGCGAAAACAGAATCAACTTCTCAGAGGTTCGATGATGATGAAGTATGGCTCTCACTCACTTCACCTCTGAAGCATCAATTGTCTGCAGCAGCTGTCAAGTGCGTCGACAATGCAATGGATATTCGTTCTGTCAATACATTGAGGTGGGATGGAATCTCATGGTGGGCAGCATCAAGTGATGGACCAGGTATTTGCATGGTCGCTAATGCATTTGGATATGATTTTGAAAGCGTACTCGGAATCACTGGAGGCGGAGGGCCTGCTCGATAAGTCGCTGCTGCTTGGAGTGCGAATGGTGGCAAAGTAAAGCAGGTTGGTGGCAAGCGTCTCTTGGATGAGGACGGCCCTTGGAATCTCTGTAATGAAGAACCTAGGTTCAGCATTAATTTTGATGACGATGGTGGAGATCTTTCCGTTAGGTATCAAAAGATGGAAGGAGATTTTGAGTCTCGAATTGATTATCTTTCAAAGAATGCTGATGGACGATGGCTACTTTGTGCACAGCACTTACATTCGTGGGCTACTTTGTGGGCGCCTAAGTATTCTGAACACTTACCTTCGCTTTCATTACTATTGACTAGACTAGTTGCGGTGGAGGTGCAACTCGAATGAAAAGAGCAGTTGTGTTGGTTGCAATTCTTTTGTTGCCGACTGTTTTAGCAGAAGATTTCCCTCCGCAAAGAGAGAACTCAGCGTTCGTAGGTTGGCAAATTGAGGCCAATGAAAAGATAGGAGAATATCGTCTATCTTACCCTGCAGTCGGCGATGGTGAAGAGATAAACATGGCACAAAATGGTCCCTTCGCAGTAGTAGTTTTCTACACTGATAGTGGGGAAGATATCGATCAATATATTTGGTTGCAAGAAGGCCTATCCAATTGGGGATATATCACTCTAGTAGTAGAAGATAATACCGATTGGGATGCAATTGAATACCAGTTAATTGGATGGAATAATGGTTCTCAGGAATCTGTTCCAGATGCCGTGAATATGTTTGCATTGAACCATATCGCACTTTCCGGACATGGTACTGGTGCACACACTGCTGCTGAAATCGTGAAAAGTAGTAACTACGAGATCGATGGATTATTTGGTCTAGGTTTGGATGGTAGCTCGACTCAACATTCTGGAGATGTAATCTTGTCGAGGCCTTCATCAGCCCTGTTCTTAACAGGCACAACCGATGATATTGCACCTGCTGATGATAATGTAATGTCTTACTTGATTGATTGGCCAGGTGCATGGCAAATTATGCATCCTTTAGGCGCCAATCATATCGGCTATCAGGAAAGTGATACCTTTTTTGAAAGGTTAGCAGATGGCGATGATAACATGGGTCGTGATGGACAACAAAGCCATGCGTTGAAGCACATTTTGCCTTACCTGAATCTATCTCTCAAGGGTGATGATTCCGCTTATCAGATAGCATTCAATCGTGAAGATAAGTCAGTTTCCTCGGACTCGGATTCTTACATCGACGAGGATCTAAGCCGCTCTAGATTGTACAAGATGGAGAACATAACTTCCTCCTTGCTTTCAGTAATGCTAAACCAATCTTTCACAGTTTCTGCAGATGTGACTATGCGTGATGGTAGTCCTGCTTCAGGAAATGTTTCCTGTATTCTACCGAGTGGAGAAATTGTAGTTGGTTCACTGGCTGCTGGCTCTGCAACATGCGATGTTAACGGTTCATCATTGATGCCTGGGCCATCACTAGTCGAAATTAGGGTAGAAGACCATTCATTCTCAGACTGGCTTGACATTTTCATCAATCGAATCGGTATGCCAATGCAACTCACATCACCGATTCCCGAGATTAGTTTGGACCAGCACTCATTTGTCACAGTGCAAACAGACGCCTTTGCCACTGACCCAGATGGAGAGCAGATAGTATTCCTGGGCGCGAATTTAGTCGACGATAATGAGAGCCGTCTTGCTGTAGAAATTTCAAATTCAGAAATGACAATTACACATGTCGCAGACCAAGAGTGGGATGGCACTGTTCAAATCGAATTAACAATAGCAACCTCAGATGAAATTGTTAATTTGTCCACGAATGTCACTGTCCTACCTGTAAATGACCCAGTGGTTCAGATTGAGACAATTCCTCAACAACAATCGATTGAAGATGGTAGCAGCATTGTTGTCGATTTCGCTCAATATGTTAGTGACCCTGAAGGAGAGCCACTCGTTGTTAACGTCGCGAGAGAATATCCTGGAATTCGAATAGACGCCTCACTTGCTACGGTTTTAATCGACCCGCAAACTCATTGGTACGGTGCTGAATTGATCGAGTTCCACGTATCTGACGGGGTTACTGAGCATCTGCAAATCTTTGTTCCAATCAATATCGAAGCTGTGGATGACCCTGTTGAATTCACTACGGATACTATCTCGGTAGAGATGGACGAGGATGGTTTGCTAACTATCGAGCTTGGTAATTACACGGTTAATGTCGATAATGACGACCTTGTATACTCAATATCGGGGCAGTCTGACATAATTGGATTTTCATTATCAGGAAGCGAATTGTTACTAGCAGGCAATCCAGATTTGTTTGGTCAAGCGAGTTACACAATCAATGTTAGTGATGGGAACAGTACGATTTCCGCCACTCTGGATGTCAAAATCAATTCTGTACCCGACCTGCCGTTTGTAGATATTTCAACGATTGATGTTGATGGAAATACAGTTTCAGTATTGTGGACTATTTCAGATAAAGATGGAGAGATGGGTTTGGTTTATTCAGTTAAATTAGACAATCAGTCAATTGAAGTTGGAACCGAATGCACAGGTGTATCTCTGCTAACTTGTCTAACTACGTCAATGACTCCTGAGGTTGGAATTCACACCATCGAAGTCAAAGTTTGGGATAGTGGGGCCGAGGTCCCAAACCCAACGCCTGACATTGACAAGCCCTCTGCCCGGAATAGACTCCCCAGCACATGACTGCAAAAACGCGGCCTCTTTTTGTTAAACTAAACGGG
>JAKURJ010000047.1:0-6011 GCA_022452125.1 Candidatus Poseidoniaceae archaeon | reverse complement strand
GTCCAATACTGTGACTCAAGAGTTTGAGGTTGTAGCATCATCTAATTCTCAAGATAATGCCGAATCAGAAATTGAGGTAGGTGAATGGATTTTACCTATTGGATTAGGTCTTGTTATCCTGCTACTTCTTGGATATATGGTGCTCTCAAGAAAGAACTGATCACAATGGAATGTTGCCGTGTTTCTTTGGTGGAGACCATTCTCTCTTGGATGAAAGTATTCTGAGTGCGCGAATAAGCCTCAATCTACTTTCCTCTGGTTCAATGACGTCATCAAGCCAACCATTCCGAGCGGCGACATAAGGGTCGCCAAACTTAGTTTTGTACTCCTCAACTAATTGCAATCTAGTTTCTTCTTTTTTATCATCATCCGCAGCGGCAATTTCTCTTCGGTGGATGATATTCACAGCACCTTCTGCTCCCATAACAGCTAGCTCTGCAGTTGGCCATGCGATGTTGTAGTCTGATTGAAGATGCTTACAACTCATAGCGAGATAGGCCCCACCGTATGCCTTGCGTGTAACCAAAGTCATTTTTGGAACGGTAGCTTCTGCATACGCAAAGAGTAACTTTGCTCCGTGGCGAATAATGCCACCCCATTCTTGGACCACACCCGGCAGGAAACCAGGGACGTCTTCGAAGGTTACCAATGGTATGTTGAAAGCGTCACAGGTTCGAATGAATCTAGCGGCTTTGATTGATGCATCTATGTCTAAACATCCTGCTAAGACCTTGGGTTGGTTTGCTACAACCCCTATGGTTTTGCCATCGAGCCTAGCGAATCCGATGATTATGTTC
Source organism: Candidatus Poseidoniaceae archaeon (assembly GCA_022452125.1). Lineage (GTDB taxonomy): Archaea > Thermoplasmatota > Poseidoniia > Poseidoniales > Poseidoniaceae > MGIIa-K1. The sequence continues at coordinate 5,214 of JAKURJ010000047.1, read as the reverse complement.
TCTGCGTAGGAGTTGAATAATTCCATGAAGATGCCATCATCAACAATCTCTTCAATGACTTTGACCATGTCATAAGGTCGATTTGGATTATCGGGAACTAAGGTGGTAAGTTCTGGGCTAAGTCTAGCCGGATCATCCGCTGTTAATTCCACAGGGGGGCTTGACAAATTGTTGTCCGGTAGGAATCCAAGGATGTCTGCAGCAAGCGCACAAGCCTCTTCCTCATCATCAGCAATCAAACATGCAATTCCTGAACGGCTTGCATGCAATGTTGCTCCACCTAATCCTGCAGCATCGACTTCTCCATTGATGCATTCTGGTGTTTCCAATGGAGAGGACATGAACAGCTGTCCGTGTTCATTGCCTAGGATTGTGAAATCTGCTAGGCTTGCTCCTAATGATGAAACACCAACTACTGGTCCCAAGACCAGTGAGATCATCGGTATGCGTCCTGAACACTGAACCAGCCTGTCTAGCAATTCGCCAGTTCCCCCAAGTGATGCAACTCCGTCTTGGGCGCACTGCCCGCCGCCGTCCCAAATTCCAACGATTGGTACTTTAGAGCGCTCGGCCATTTCGACAACTTTGGAGATTTTCTTGGCGTGCATTTCGCCCATAGAGCCGCCGTGTACAGAGAAATCTTGTGCGAAACAATAGATTCTCCTTCCATCAACAGTACCGTGGCCACAAACTACGCCGTCTCCAAGAGTCTCATGCATGAACATTCCATGGTCGGATGTTCTGTGCGTGAGGAAAGTGTCGATTTCTACGAATGAATCTTCGTCCAAGAGATTGCGAATTCTGTCTCGAGCAGTGCCTCTACCGGATGCACGAATGCTCTCTTGTCTCTTGATGCCACCACCCATGTGGGCCTTTTCACGACGGTACCTCAAGTCCTCAAGAGCGTCACTAGAATCTCTTGACATGTTTTCTTCCACTCCTTTGCGGTTATTGATTGAAACGGTTAGTTCATGAGCGAGGATTCGTTCTCTCCACACAGGTTTTCAGATAAAATTGTCAGGTCCTTACCATTGGATAAGGCCCAGTGAACTTTCGCTAGTAATGCTTCAGGTGATGCGGTTGAGCCATGGCCCAATACCCCGATTTCTTGCTGGTTTCTACCTTTGGAATAAACATTCAAATCGACAGGTCCATTGATACACTGACTAGCTACTATTACAGGAATAGAAGAGTGCTCAATTGTATTTGCGAGTTCATCGTTTTCTGGTGCATCTCCGTTTGAGTTCTCAATAGGTAGATGCCCTAATCCCGTGCCGTGGATGATAATGGCAGAGTAGTCTGCCTTCTGGGCAGCCTCAATAAGGTCAGAATGCAAGTGAGGTCCTGCGATGAATTGAGCGATTTTGATAGTAGCGTCATACTTTGTGGGTTTGGTAACTTCTCTGTTTTGAGGCTTAGAAACAGGTGTGTGGCTAAGTCCTTCTCTAGAGATTGAAATCTCACTGATCCTCTCTCCGTTCACCATTTGGAAAGCATCTCTCCTTGTCGAGTGCATTTTCCTAACCCCTACGCCCGGGCTTACTGCGCAAACACCGTCTCCTGAACCAGCGTGCATCACTGTTACTGCAGCATCACCGTCTCCAGAAACCTCTGCACCATTTGCCGCCCAATATACTGCAGAGAGCAAGTTTTCAGTCGCATCGGAGGATGCTCTATCTGACGATCTCTGTGAGCCTGTGAAAACAATCCTGCCTGCTGGTTTACCGCCACCTCCTGCAAAAGCGAACGATAGTGCTGAAGCACTTACATGAAGCGTATCGGTTCCATGAGTAATGACCACTCCCACAGAACCAGAATCAAACGCCTCTTGACAAGCATCAATCATCATATTCCAGTGTACTGGTCTGATATCATCCGACCACATGTTGCCAATCTTTTTGGCATCGATATTTGCGATTTCTAGAATCTCGGGAACGCTTGCTAACAACTCTTCAGGCTCAAATCTTGCAATTACTGCACCCGTAGCGTAGTCGACCTTTGATGCGATAGTTCCACCGGTGTGGATGATGGTGACTTTGGGTAAGTCTTGGTTCTGTTCAACGGATAAGTTGGTCGTTTCAGAAGTGCTTGAATCGCCTATCTCTTCAATGGTTTTCACCATGTCAAATGGATAACTAACATTGTATCCATTGGCTAATTTTATTGTGATGTGGTCTTGAGCTGCTCCTGGTAATACCACTCCTTCGTGAGAAGTACTTCCAGCTGGTCCATCGGCCACTAACTTGACACGCTTTCCGATAGATGGCATCTCTACCATGATGTAGCCTAAATCTGAAGCCTCTTGAATGTTAGTGGTTGAATTAAACCAAGATTGCTAAACGACGAGTCGTTTGAAATCACGGTATTCGATTCTAGAAAATCCGCAGAGTGACAGATTTCACTCTTGGCCTACAAGTTTGTAGTCATCAGAAAGTGGTGTTGCACCTGTTTCCATAGAGATGATTTTTCCATCCTTGAATTTCATGAATGACAAGACTGCCTCGGAAGCAGAACCATTTGAGAAGTGAACGATAGAGTGAGCGACTCCCACGGAATCATTTTCGAATAGAATTCTGTCATTTTCTGATCTTGGCCCGCCATCTGAGCCAGCGAATCCGAGAAGGTCGGATTTGCCCATTGTTATTCCACCTACATGTGGATTGAACACGAAATCATCGTGAATAATTTCTGCAAGAGCGTCTACATCTCCATTTTCCCAGGCCTCATTGTATGCGGATATAATCGACATAACCGACCCATTGGCCAGAGGCATATAGATTGATTGACAATATTTTTCGAAAAATATTATCAAAAATAACCGATATGGATTAGTTGGTTGCTGGCATTGAGGAATGATGCAAATTGATGCGGAGATTACCTGATGAATCGACAATGTATCCAAAGGTGTACTCTACCTTGACTTCATCACCTTCTGGTGTGGTGAAGAAATAGTTCCCCATTGCAATGGCAGAATCATCTCTGAGGATTATATCAGAATTTTCGAACCTGACATTAGTCCAGCCCTTGATTGCAAATCCCTTGTCCTCAGGGCATGCATTATTTGAGGCTACGAAGTAAGATAGAGCGCTCTCAAAGTTTGGACGAAATTGTTCAACTGCAGCTAGAGTAGGCTTGAATAAAACTGTACCAATGTCGTATGCATACAATGTTTCCACATGGTTACGGGCAATATCGACGTAATCTCCGTCGGAATGGTGGGCACTTGCAATAGCCACAATTCCGTCGCCCCACGCTTTCTGTGCAATGTTTACGTCTGCTTCATCGACCATGTTCATCCCTTACTCCGTCCTTCGTGGTTGACAATACAAAGTCTTTCTTTATCTCGAAACTTTGCAAAATCTACTCTTCACAATCAATTGGCTTATGCAATATTCCTACTTCTTTGAGAGTAGTTGCTAATACGACGGAGAGTAGAATACTGATTGTGAGAAGCTGCCCAGTTTGTTTTGCAGGAGGGAATTGAGCGAATGTTAGTAACACAAATATCGAAATTGAGGTGATGGCGGCCCCCCATCTAGCAAAGTTGTCACTTTTTGTTTCTCTGTGACCTGCACTTGCATGAGACAAGTAGTCAGCGGCGAAGCCCATGCCTAGAAGTACTGCAGGAGCAGTGCTTACGCCTCGTTCACCGATTATACTTGCGAATCCGTCCACAGCCGCCCCGATTGCAATTGTTCCTACTGCAATGCGCATTGCTCTAGTTGGAGACCTAGATACAAATAATGCAATTAAGAAAACACAGAAACCTGCAGCGAGGATTTGGAAGATCCTAGTGTCATCAAATTCTTCTGCCAATGCAGCACCTGTAATCAATTCTCCACCAATTGTGTATCCAGTTTCATAATCATCGACTAAATTTGATACATCATCCTTGAAATCGAGTGCAGCATTAGCATTCCCTCCATCTATGAAAATTCCAATTACAAGGGCGATAGTTTCACCATCTGACTGTAACCTATGGTCGTCGAGCAATGATGAGCCATCATTAGTTTGTGAAATCCAGTCAATTGTGGCGTTATTTTGGCTTTCATACCCGTATGGCATTCCCATCACGAGTGGTGTTTCGTATAGCCCAGTCTCAAATGATATGACACTAGGGTGTTGTCCGATTTGCTTCTGAATATTGACGGCTTTGAGGTAATCTGCGTGTGAGTCGCCTTCAACGTCGATAATTACCCACGTTACGGTACTTGACGCGATGAGGTATTGGTTTTGTAATTCTTCAAATTCATCTAGTGCGGGGTCATCTTCGGATAAGAATTGGTTTACGTCAAATACTTCGACTCCTGGTGGAGATATTGCAGTTACCAAAGCCATTAATGCTAGACAAACTGGCCATGCCCAAATTCTGTTATTTGAGTCGCTTAGCAAGATATTTTCATTTGTAACCGAAACATCTTCCCTTCTACTCATGTAGAAATCTTCGAGTACAAATCTGGTCAACAGCCAGTCTAGGAATATACCGATTATCATCATCAAAGCCAAGGTGTTTTGTGCCTTAATTGGTGAAAAAATCGAAAGTGAGACTGCTGCTAATGTAGTAACCATTGCTAATAACAATAACGAGCGCACTTCCTCTCTACTTCTTGATGATTTACAGTACCAAAAGGCGCCATCTACTGCGACTGCTAGAATAATTGGGAATGCGATAGCGTCGATTATTGAAATCTGCACACTAGCAGCTGAGAGTATACCTATTTCTGCAACTATTACTAGGCCGACGCTTCCAAGCGTTACAGCACATAACTTCCAGTCTCGAATGATAGCATACATTACTGCTACCAAGAAGAATGCTGAAGGGATTAGAATTGATTTAAGGTCATCCTCAGCGATATTTTTTGATTTTTGGAAAAGCATGTTGATTCCAACACCTTCAATCTCGAAATCGGTATTTTCGCTCACCTTTTCCGCCCAAAGATTGAGAGTATTCCAGTCGGTTACAGGTGCTTCTCTATCCGATGAGTCGAGCCAAATCATCCACAAAATCTCATCAGAATCAGGTGGTGTCAATTCAGATGCTCCGGGAAATGAAGGACATGCTATGCCGAAGTTGGAATCCTTTGGTAGCAAAAGCATCGTGGTTTGAAAGGCTGCTATTTCTTCAGCTGTCGATTGATTACCACACCACCCTCCATCTATTGTTGGAGAAAGAACATCTGACCATTTACTCGCATTCGCAAGACTTCGGTTTCT
>JAKURJ010000046.1 GCA_022452125.1 Candidatus Poseidoniaceae archaeon | reverse complement strand
CCCGATTGCTCGAATATGTGTCATGAGTCGAGCGGAAGAGGTCTCGGAGAAGCAATAGGTATCGGTAAGGGAACTGTAACATTGGATGAGTTCAATCATGCAGATGCCATACTAGTCATTGGCCAAAATCCTGGAACTAACCATCCGCGTATGCTCACAGCACTTAGGGACGCAAAGAGCAACGGTGCGAAAATCATCCACGTTAACCCACTCCCTGAAACGGGGCTAGTTCGGTTCAAGCATCCACAGGATTACATGAAATTATCATTTGGTAGCGAAGCCTTAGCAGACATGCACATGCAGGTAAAGATTGGAGGGGATGCTGCTTTAATGCACGGTTTGATGAAAGTACAATTAGAACTAGATGCCATTGATCATGAATTCGTCAAGCAGCACACTTCTGGCTTTGACAAGATGGTCAACAATGTTAGGTCAACCACTTGGGAACAAATAGAAGTTGATTCTGGAATAACTCGATTCCAAATCGAAACCGCTGGAAGAATGTTAGCTAAATCCAAAGCGAGCATAGCATGTTGGGCAATGGGGCTTACGCAGCATAGAAACGGTGTTGCTGTAATTCAAGAAGTTACTAATTTGATGTTAATGGGTGGACATATTGGAAAGACTGGCGCTGGACTGTGTCCGGTCCGAGGACATTCGAATGTTCAGGGCGACCGTACTGTAGGGATATGGGAACGCCCTAGTGAAGCGTTTTTGCAGAGGTTGGACAAAGCCTGTGGAATAACTAGTCCTAGAGAACACGGAGTCGATGTGGTTGAAGCGATAAAGCAAATGAATGCTGGCGATGTTGACCTATTCTTCTGCATGGGTGGCAACTTCATTTCAGCAACTCCAGATACCGAAACTACGGCTCAAGGACTCAACAAAGTCAAGTTGACTGTTCAGGTTTCTACAAAATTGAATCGCTCTCACCTAGTGACCGGAGAAACTGCGTTGATTTTACCATGTCTAGGCAGGACTGAAGTCGATGAACAGCCATCAGGTGAGCAATTTGTCACGGTCGAGAATTCTATGGGGGTAGTTCATACGTCCCAGGGTGGTCTCAAACCTGCTAGCACTCATTTACGCAGTGAGCCATGGATAGTTGCAAGTCTTGCTTCTGCAGTGCTACAGGATGGGAGAGATTGGATGGCCCTAGTTGAGAATTATGACCTAATTCGCGACTTGATGAGTGAGGCGCTTTCAGGCTTCGAAGATTACAATGAAAGAGTTCGGAGTCCAAATGGATTCTATCTTCCTAATCCACCCAGAGATAGTAGAACTTTCAATACAATTAATGGTAAAGCCAATTTCATTTCTCACTCTTTGCCAGACGTTGCTGTAGATCAAGATAAATTTGTGATGATGACCATTCGTTCACACGACCAATACAATACAACCATTTATGATTTGCACGACAGGTATAGAGGCATCCATGGAAACAGGAGAGTTGTATTGATGAATGCCAATGACATGATTCAACGAGGGTGGAAATCAAGACATATTGTCGATATCGTCTCGCATCATAATGGAGAAGATAGGAGAAGTGATGGCTGGCAAGTCATCGCTTATGACATTCCTAGTGGCAATGTTGCAACATATTTCCCAGAAGCTAACGTACTAGTGCCTCTAGATTCAACAGCTGCCAAATCAAATACCCCCACTTCGAAGTGGATTGTTTGTAGCCTCCTCGAGCCAGGCATGGAAGTTCTCGAGGAGGAATAGATTTGACAAAAGGCTACATCGAATTTTTCTCTAGCAATCCTAAATATCGAAGATTGTGGGCTGCTACGGTAATTTCTCTCCTCGGTGAATGGTTCAACACAATTGCATTATTCTTCTTAATTTTACAATATTCGGGTTCTGAATTTTTGCTAGGAATACTATTTTCTGTCAGGATGCTATTATTCGGTCTATCTCAACCAATAAACGGACTACTAGCCGACCGGTTAAATCGGAAGAGCCTGATGTTTTGGTCCAATATTATCCAAATAGGTCTGGCATTATCATTCATTTTAGTCGATGGACCAGAAGACATGTGGTGGCTGATTACAGTCTCAGGAATAATGATGCTCTTGCACGGAGTATACGTAACAGCAGAACGTGCCGCGGTACCAAATATTGTTGATGAGGATGACCTGATTACAGCAAATGCAATCGGTAGTGCATCTTGGTCTACAGCATTATGTCTTGGGGCAATGTTAGGAGGAGTTGTTGTCAGCGAGTGGGGAACAGATGCTGCCTTCATTATTGATTCTCTGACATTTTTATTATCATCGATTATTCTCATTCCGTTAGTTATTGAACAAAAGGTAGATGACAGCATGAAAGGGCCGATATTCAAAACAGCGCTTTCCAATATTGTGATTGGCTGGAAGCGAATATATTCTGACAAAAAACTGCTGCGTATCGTTTTTGCAAAAAGTTCCTGGAACCTAGCGGGAGCTGGTCTAGCGGGAGTATTCTTGGTACTTGCAGGCGCTGATATAACCGGATATGGCGCAGCATTTGGATTCGGTTTATTCTTCTTTGCAAGGGGAATTGGCACAGGCATAGGTCCGCTTATCGCTAGATCTGTATTCAAAGACAAAAATAAGTGGCCATCTTTGATAGGCATACTAGTTTCGATTAGTGGAATATTCTACCTATTTGTCGGATTAACTCTGGATTATTATTTACCACTCACCGTTGCACTGATAATAATCTCACATTCTGCTAGCGGTGGAAACTGGGTACTTTCTACGGTTTTGACGCAAAGCTTGGTTGAAGATGAAGTTCGAGGAAGAGTTTTTTCCATGGACATGTTGATTCTAGGTACGTCCGCAGCAATATCAACTACTACTGCAGGATTTTTGGTTGAGTACCACAATCTAAGTTTGAAAACGGGTTTCATTTCGTTTTCGCTACTAATGATTGTTTGTGGAATTATATTTACACTCTGGCGCCCAGATACTCAAGCAACACACAATTCATGAGTACAAACTGGTGGCACCCAAATTAACTTGTCAGAAGGATCGTATGTGTCTAATTGTAAAGTACTGCCTTCTCCTTCCTGGATTGTAACTATTGATGATGTCGACGCAGGTAGATAGTCTTCTCCAGTAGACAACAGGGTCAATCTAATCGTGTGTCCTGCGTAAACTTCAGCATCCATCGCAATGAACTCCATCATAGCGGTTATTGTCCCGATAACTGGAGTCCAAGTTGAGGATAAATCATCTCCTCCTTCGTGATAACGCAAATCCATGATTGCATGACCAATGTGTATACAATCGCTACCGTCACAATCTTCCAATAATGCGTAAAGTTGACCGCCAACGGTTGATGTTGACACTTCTACGTGTAATCTTGGCAGCCCCTGGATGAACATATCAGATTCCAATGGTGCGCTTTCGTAAACAGGGCCTGTAGAAGCATCTGGAAGTACATTTGAACCACCTGAAATCCTTTCCAAATCAGTACCGAGCGTCAATACAACCTCAGTGGTGTCTGCAGCAGGATAACGTTCTTCAATGCGCCAATCGCCTTGATTAGATTGGATTTCAACATGCAGTTCAGGCTGCCAGCCATCACCCTTTAGATACCAATCAAACCATTCTAGCAAGTCTTGCATCCAATCTAATCTAACCATTTCCGGGAAAGCTTCTCCACCTCTGCCTCCTAAATCAGAGCGTTCATACAATTGAATGGTCCTGTCTGGGTAGTCGTGGTCCCACTGTCCAAATAGACCCTTAGCCTCGATTCCTCTATCCTTTAGCATATTTATCGTTGGAACAGCCATATGGGGGTCAACATTCCAATCGTGCATACCTTGAATCAAGTAGACTGAACCGCCATAGTTGTCAAGAACTCTATCCAAGAAGTACCTCTCTGCCCAGTATTCTCCGGCTGCTTCGCCTCCCCAAGCCCAAGCACCCACTCCAGTCCCTGGGCCGATAATGTAATCTGGACACAAATTTTGGTAGTCCTCTTCATCCCCGTCCACTCCATATGAGCCATAAACACCATTGTGCATTATTGGAGCACGAGCTTCTGAGGAGCCATTTTTCCACATTAGTTCTTTAACTCCAATAAGTCCGGAAATTGGAACAATTGTCTTCAAGTGTTCATTTCCAAACATAGCAGCTTGCCATGGAGTTGAACCGTCATAGGATTTACCAATCATTGCAACATTTCCGTTCGACCAATCTTGACTTCCCAGCCATGTGACCGCAGCGTCATTTCCTAATTGCTCAGCAGTCCCCATCAAATCCATGCAGTGGTTAGAACGACCTGTTCCAGTTACCGAAACCTGTGCAAAAGCATAACCATGTGGTAAGATTTGATCAATTATCATCTCGCCAAGCCAACTGCCAGGTACTTCAATAGTTGGAGTTTGCACACTCGGCTCTTGGAAATATGGGCCAAATTCTGCAATTACTGGAACTTTGGTGCCTTCTGGGACTTTGGGTAACCAGTATGCCAAAGAAATCAGGCCATTAGGGGCGGCTCCGCCCTCTTCTAACGGCAATTCGTATTCGACGAATACATGCGTCGAGTTCCATTCGTTTTCAGTTTCTAAAACCTCATAATCTCCAGTTTCTAAGACAAAACCGTTTGTTAAATTGGTAATGTAATCTTGGCCACCCCTTTCCCATACAGGGACACGGACGCCGCGGTCCATTCCCGGAGCTTCGTCCGATTTGACAACCTCGCCCAAAGTGATTCCGAGAAATAAGAAAACTATGGCGACAGCAATAGTAACACCTGCTACACCGTTTAGAATCTTGGTATCACGCCTCGCGTTTGCCAACTCAGCATGATACACTTCCTCCTCCATAGCAGGCCGTACAAGTTGACACTCATAGCACTGACGATTATTACAATATTCAATAAGGCGCTGATTACTGCGTCATTCATGGCAAGAGGGATTGATGCTATGCGCGCCCATGTAGGCGAAGGCATACCGTATGATTTGCCCCCTCATCCGGGCATTTCAGATGATGTCGATCACGCTCCAAAACGCAGGCAGATTCTTTCAATTTCAGAAAAAAGGTTGGCTCTGAAAAATGCCCTTCGATATTTTTCTCCACATTTACATGATAAATTAGCGCCTGAGTTCGCTAAAGAACTCGATGAGTATGGTCGCATTTGGATGATGAGATATCGCCCAACTGAATATGAGATGAAGGCTTATCCAATTCAATCGTATCCTACAAAATCTATGCAGGCTGCATCCATAATGCTAATGATTCATAATAATCTAGACAAAGCTGTTGCACAATTTCCTCACGAACTGATTACCTATGGAGGAAATGGTGCTGTATTCCAAAATTGGGCGCAGTACCGCTTAGTTATGAAGTATCTTTGTGAAATGGAAGATGACCAAACATTGGTGATGTACTCGGGGCACCCTCTAGGACTATTTCCTTCTAGCATAGACGCACCTCGAGTTGTTGTCACTAATGGAATGGTTATTCCAAATTATTCCAGTCAAGACGATTACGATAGGATGAATGCTTTGGGAGTTAGTCAATATGGGCAAATGACAGCAGGCTCGTACATGTACATCGGTCCACAGGGTATTGTTCACGGTACAACGATTACCATCTTAAATGCAGCCAGAATGTTCTGCGGAGCAGGTGATTCATTATCCGGTATTACATTCATTACATCGGGCTTGGGAGGAATGAGTGGAGCGCAGGCTAAAGCCGCTGTTATTGCTGGGGCTGCTTGTATCGTTAGCGAAATTAACCCTCATGCTGCTAAGAAACGACATGAGCAAGGTTGGCTATCTGAAATTGCTGATTCAACTGACGATGCTATCGACCGTATGATTCAAGCAAAAACAGCAGGTAAAGCCACATCCATCGGACATATCGGTAACATTGTAGAATTACTTGAAAGGATGGTGGAAAGAAACGTGAATGTTGACCTCTTGTCAGACCAGACTAGTTTGCATAACCCTTGGCAGGGTGGATACTACCCTGTTACTTTGACGTTTGAAGAAGCTAAAGAGATGATGTCATCTAATCCTGAAGGATTCCGCAGCGAGGTTCAAGAAACATTACGGAGACATGCTTCAGCAGTTAATTCTCTAGTGGATAATGGTGCTTATTTCTGGGACTATGGTAATGCATTCTTACTAGAAGCCTCCAGAGCAGGCGCAGATGTAATGAACAAAGATGGAACAAAATTCCGTTACCCTAGTTATGTTGAAGACATAATGGGCCCTATGTGCTTTGACTTCGGTTTCGGGCCGTTCAGATGGGTTTGCACATCAGGAGAACATAGCGACCTCGTGAAATCTGATAAGATCGCTCTTTCCGTATTGGAGAATATGGCAGCATCATCACCTCCTGAAATTCAACAACAAATGCGAGATAACATTCGATGGATAGAGCAAGCTGAAGAAAATAAGATGGTAGTAGGGAGCCAGGCAAGGATACTATACGCCGATACAGAAGGTCGGAAAGCCATTGCCAAAGCTTTCAACGATGCGATTTCTAGTGGTGAAATCTCGGCACCTATTGTTCTAGGAAGGGACCATCACGATGTTGCAGGTACTGATTCACCATTCAGAGAAACTGCAAACATTTCAGACGGTTCCATGTTTACTGCAGACATGGCTGTTCACAATTTCGTTGGAGATTCATTCCGTGGTGCGACTTGGATTAGTCTACACAATGGGGGCGGAGTAGGTTGGGGCGAAGTTATCAACGGTGGTTTTGGGTTGCTGATTGATGGCTCCGCTGAAAGCGAAAGGAAACTTCTCTCAATGCTAGACTGGGATGTAAACAACGGCATCACACGTCGAGCATGGGCTAGGAATGAGGGTGCTATTTTTGCAATCAAACGAGCAATGGATTTGAATCCTAAACTTGAAGTTACTTTACCGAATCTTACCACAGACAACATCATTGACTCGGTCTATGGTGGTGAAGACTGATGGCCAGTATCAAATTAGATGGAAATACTCTTACATCAACGGAATTATCTCTTGTCGCGATGGGAGAAAAGGTGGAAGTTGCATCTGATGCATGGATAAGAGTTGATGCGGCTAGAAATGTCGTTGATAATATTCTTGAAAGCGGAGAAACTGTTTATGGTATCAATACAGGTTTTGGTGCATTGGTTAGTGCATCTATTTCTCCAGAGGATTTAGCGACGCTGCAAGTAAATCTAATTCGCTCCCATGCATGTGGTATTGGAGAAAATATGAGTATTCCAGATACAAGAGCCATGATGTGCGTAAGAGCTAATTCTCTTGTCAAAGGACACTCAGGCATACAGAAATCTGTAATTGAGCAGATAATCACTTACCTTAACGAAGACATCGTACCAGTCGTTCCGCGTATTGGATCCTTAGGTGCATCTGGAGATTTAGCACCTCTTTCGCATATGGCTCTAGCACTAATTGGAGAGGGTGAGGTGTGGAGTGATGATGGGCCGACACCAACATCTGAAGTTCTTACAGCCAAAGGACTGATTGGTGTTGAATTGTCTGCAAAAGATGGTTTATCGTTAATCAACGGTACCAGTCAAATGTGTTCATTCTTGTCTAATTCTGAAAATCTGCTGTCGAATCTTCTGCCCCTCGCAGACCTAATTGCTTGCGTTTCCCTAGAGGCGAGGGAATGCTCAATTCAACCGATGGACCCGCGTGTACATCATGCAAGACCTCACCATGGTCAGTCACTTGTAGCTGAGCGGATAACTTCTATTATGAGAAATTCTGAAATTTTACACTCACATGCTGACTGTCATAAAGTACAGGACGCATATTCTTTCAGATGCATCCCCCAAGTACACGGACCAGTTTTGGAAAATTATCGCAAAATGTGTTCCACTCTAGACATTGAAATTAACAGTGCCACTGATAATCCGCTTATCTTTCCTGACCCAAAAAATCCGGGAAAAAACGAAGTAATTAGTCAAGGAAACTTCCACGGCGAAGTTTTGGCTATTGCAGCAGACAATATGTCCCACTCGTTATTCGAATTGGCTCATATCAGCGAAAGAAGGATTGACCAAATGGTTGACCCAACACGTAGTGGCCTTCCAGCCTTTTTGGCAAAGAATTCAGGTTTAGAATCTGGCATGATGATTGTACACTATGTCGCTGCTGCTGCGCTTGCTGAAATGCATGCGGGGGCAATGCCGCGGTCAGCCTTCTCTACTCCGACTTCTGGTGGTCAAGAGGATCATGTGTCCATGGGTTCAACAGCAACTTGGAATCTTGTCAACTCCTGCAACCTATTATCGCAGGTATTGGCTTGTGAATTAATAATCGCTTGCGAGGCATTAGAATATCGAAAAGCTGAGCCAGCAAAGCATGTTAAATCGCTGTACAATCTTGTCAGAAAGATATCAAAGCCGCTGACGAACGACAGGTCAACATCTAAAGAAATTGAGTTAATCGCTAAAGAATTGTCGAGTGGCGGTTGGCTTGCAAGAATAGAAGCAGAATGCGGAAGGCTCCCTAGATAAGTTCGTCAATTCTTTTTTCGACTTCATCGAAGCCTGTCAATTGCCTAACTCTAAATCTCAATTTAGTGACTTCGGATTTCAAACCCTTTTCCTCTAAAATATCCAATCGATTATCCAATTCTATCGCTCTACGCACCTTTTCTTCAACCAATTTATAGATTTCAAATCCCTTTTCATCTGATTCTTGGAATAATGCCGGTTCTGCGGCAGAAACATCAAGCCCCATGCGTCTCCATTGTAAGATCCGTCTTCGAGCAATCTCCTTGGAATATCCTTCTTTTGGAATCCTCACTAAAAATGACAAAGAAGTGTTGCTATCTACGATCTCATCTGCATTTTCCGAACTGAGGTCTATATCCTCATCTTCACTGACTGCAATCTCCGTCAATTCAACTTTTTTTGGCACCTCCCAGGATGGTGCTTCACGATGCCACTTAGCACTTTGAATATCATCAAAGATTTCTTCCGCTACAACCAACAAAATAGACCAGGGTTTCCTATGTAGAGAGTCTTTCAATGACATAGAGAATTTCAAAACTTCTGAAAATCCATGCAAGGAAACCAACCATTCAATGCCTTCGATAATAGCTATTCCGGTATGGTTTTCAACGCGTTTTGTAATCAAATCGCTAATTTGGTCGAGAGATGGTTGGATAGAGCCTGCGACATCTTGAGTTGTGACCCAATAAGCCTCGACTTTGTCTAAATCAATGTGTTCGATAAGTCGTCGTTGTGGTAACCGTGATAGAAGAAGAACATGCTCTTGGTCACGCATTGATAGCTTGTCAACATATGCTAGAATTTCGTCTTGTGACACTAAATTCAATGTGTATATGCTACTTGCTTTCATTTCCGTCATCGGCACCACCTATTCACTCGCGTTATACTGTCCGTTACACTTCAAGTCAATGAATCATTATATCATCTAAAGGGTTCGGGAAACCTGAGTGGCAGTAATGTCTGATGAAAATGAAGATATCCCAATGGCGCAATGTGGTGCATGTGGCTCAATCGTCCCACTCGATAGCGAGTCCTGTCCTAACTGTGGAGTCCGGTTTGGCGGAGTTACTGATGAAGAGTTAGGTGAATGTGGTTCATGTGGAGCCATTATACCAGCCGATAGCGAATCTTGTCCAGAGTGTGGTGCTTCATTCGTAGAGGTAGAAGAGTCTACTTCTGTTCCCCCAGTTGAGGAAATAGAAGAAACCGCTGTATCCGACAATTTGGATGAACTGAATGATATTATTCTACCCGAAACCGAACCTGAATCAGAAACAACGGTCGAAGAAGACGATGAGGTTGAGGAAGTAGTCGTTGAGGAGCCTGAAGTTGAAGAGATGGCTGACGAACAAAGTGCTGATGTAGAACCTGTTTCAGATGTCGTAGAAGAAGAAATCTCTACAGATGAAGTAGACATTGATTCACTAATCGATGATGTCGAAGAGGCACTGGCAGACGAGATGGCCGAAGCCGATGAAACTGACGCCGAAGAAGAGCAAACTACTACCAATATCGATCAGGACTCTGAAGATGAGGATGAAGACGTCGAAGAAGAGTCAGTCTCCGAGGATTCAGAGGAATTGGAATCTGCTGATTCCGAGTCTGAAGATGAGGAAGAAGAGGAAGAACATGTCGAGGATGGCGCCGTTACAATGGCCTTCGACAATTTAGCACTGGCTATAGCAGACTCTGGAATGACAGCTGCTGAAGCATTTGGTGAAATTGACACCAGCGATGACAACATGATTGATGCTCCTGAGTTGCAAAAAGGTATTGAAAAAATAGCTGGAGAGAAACTATCTCCAAAGCACGTTACTGCGATATTGAACCATCTCGACAAAGATGGAAACAGACGAGTTGACCCAGGTGAGCTGATCAAAGCTCTGGAAGATTTACGTATCGGTATACAGCCAGGTAAGATGCCTAAAGTCAAGACTTACCCACCTCCAACCCAGAAGTTCTTGATGGGTAAAAAGGCAAACGATATTGTCTACCCAATTGCATATTTCCTGATGGTCACTTTCATTGGGTTGTGGGTCGTCAACGGAGTAGGTTTACTCGTCGACGGAACGGGCGGCACTATTGTCTATGAGGGCGGTGTTGATCAGTTTGGAGATGACATCGAAGTCACTAATTGGAACTTGTGTACGTCTGATGCCCTTGATGAATTACCCGAACCTTGTTTCGGTACTGTTGCCGTAGGTGAGACATATCCATGTGACCCAGCGGTTGATGAAAATAAGTGTGCGAACTCACTAACTCCATTCAGTGGAGAAAATGGGGCTTCAAGCATGCCTGCAGGATTCTATGGTGACGGAATCGCAATGATTATCTTAGGCGTAATTGGCCTCGCTATTACTGCGTATTTGCATTTAATTTATGCACCATCGCTGAGAGATAAGGCCAGAGAAAAAACCGGTAAAGTAGATTCTGAAGATTCCGAAGAAGATGAAGAATCTGACGAAGAGGAAGAATCTGATGAAGAGGACGAAAGCGCATTAGAGGCTCCTAAAGACCTTCAAATCGGCGACGATTCGGATGATGACGAAGAGTATGAAGACGATGATGATGACGAATCTGATGACGATGATGATGATGATGATTATGAAGACGATATTGATGTCGGAGATTGGATTGGAATAGAAGTGGATGGCGAGGAATTCTTCGGAGAGATTGTCGAATTTGACGACGATGAAGGAACAGTTACTATCGAAACAGAGGATGGCGAAGAAATCACCGGCGACCAAGATGATATGTTCTTGGAAGATGAAGACGACGAGTGATTCCATGGACGACAGACTCGATGTTCTAGTCGGAAAAGAATACTGTCCTGTCTGTGGTTCAATATCCCAAAAAGGCACTGCTCGGTGTCCTGAATGTGGCACATTTCATTCAGGTGTACACCTGGAGGAAAGAGAAGCTCCACCACCAGAAGAAAGACCATCAAACCGAGACGTAGATCCATCTGATTACTCCATGAATCCAGATGCTGCTATCGCGAATGAAGAGTTTGAAGGAGACGATAGTAGTGTAAAAAGTTGGATAGGAGGTTCTACCGACTTCTCATTTATCGATGAAGAAGCACCTCCTCTCAGACAAGAATTGGAAATTCCAGAATCTGAAGAAATCGAGTCGGATTGATTTTCTAATAATCTTTAATCAAACAGAGTTTAATCATAAATCACTAAATCATTATGAGAGGTGGGCTCGGCCAGAATTGAACTGGCGATCTTTGCCATGTCAAGGCAACGTCATAACCCCTAGACCACGAGCCCTCGTAGACCTTCGACTGAGCGGCGGTATATATCCGAATCGGTAGTATTGGTCAAGATACAATTTTCGATATCTTACCAGTACAACCCTTTTGCGAACAGAATCCTGCACACCTGGTGCGCCCGTTGCTCATCAAGATCATCTTACCATCTTTGATAGGACCATATGTTTTGCATTTCAAACAGAACCCGCTAACTTCAGCCATAGGAACAAACTCGCCTAGATTAACTTAGTAATGAAGTCTATGCAAAGCTAGACCTTCAAAAAACCCGATTTTACCCCTAAAACCCCCCCCTTCTAAGCGCAAAATTT
>JAKURJ010000045.1 GCA_022452125.1 Candidatus Poseidoniaceae archaeon | reverse complement strand
CAGTTGTTAGCTACAACAACGATACTTCATGTTTTGATTTGTACAATGATTGGTACCGTTGCTATGAAGTCACTTTGAAGTGGACATGGCCAGATAACGAACCAGAGGGCAACATATCTTGGAACGTATCCAGAATTGAACAGAAACCTATCGATGTGGATTTGAGATACATCGAACCTATTGCAACCGGACTAGTTAATGTTCCAGGAGAAGAGGGTACATTCGTCCAATCTGGGACAGAATATGATGGCATTGCGCCTTACCGCACGTACTACTACATTCTAACGCCACTAGATAGCGTTGGAAATGAGTTCACTTTGGCAGACTATCCTTCTCAAAATGTTGAAAGAGTATACATCGAAGACCAATATTGGCAATACAACGAATACAGAATCCCTGAACCTGAGCCAGAACCAGAACCACCATACGGAGTGGAATGGCTAGGAGACCTACAGGATTACATGACAATCGAAAATTTCCAAATTGCTGGTATGGTAATGCTACTTACTATAATCATCAATTTCGTTGGACTTCCTTTGATTTTGAAGAAGAGAAAGCGGATGAAGAGAGTCATCGCAAGGCGTGCTGCAAATGCCCCTTCAGATTTGGATGATGAATTCCAAGATTTCTTCAACTGAGAATACAGACCGTCTGTTTTATCTCAAATAGCAAAGTGGGCCGTTTGCTTGCGGCGATCGCATAGCCTGGCCATTGCGTCGGATTGCTAATCCGATGGGTCTTCCCACGGGGGTTCGAATCCCCCTCGCCGCGCTTCAATACGAAGTCACTCTGCTTCAGCGAAATCATAACTTTCTTTCTTGTTAAGCAGGGTGGAAAGCCAGAGAACTGCAATTCCCAAACCTCCAGCGAGAATGAACATGATCGCACCAGAGACTCCAGGGCTCGCTATTGCTACTCGTAAAATGACTGTGGACAGGATGAACCCCGTATTTCTTGCTAAATGCGAGAAATCTGTGATGTACTGATAGGATATCAGTAGAATTAGAATATCAGCCATGATTAGGATTGTAAAGAAATCTAGGAAGAAAATTGTTCGATTAGTAGTGCCTTCTCCCTCTAATACATCCAATGTCCAAGAAGATAGCGAGTAAACTGCTACAAGAATGTAAACAGCAAACAATAGAATAGCGAGATATTTTTTCTGCAGTATAAAATTGTCCAGTTTACTAGTGGCAAAATTACTCTGACCCTGCTTACCCCCAGCTCTCTTGAATAGTAAGGCTGTACAAAACAAAACCAGGAATGCTATCGATTCTACCGCCAATATCGTGATGCTATCATCGATTGCTGAAGTTGTTGATGCATCGATATCTGACAACCTCTTGAGGATGTCTCTGACAACTAATAGGGTGATAATTTCAAATTGCTTACCTATTGAATTGGTAAATGACTCGGGTATAGTACGAATTAACTCGTATACTTCGTATGCTAAAAATATCGAAAAAGGAGTATACAATGAATCAAGGTATGAATCAAACAATTCACTGGACTGCTCGCTTAATTCGATAAATCCAAACTGATACAAAATACAGAGTAATAGATGTAAAAGGAAGCCAAAAATAGCACCCCTAACGCAGACAAATCGTAACTTTTCGCTAGGCTTTGGGCCTAGAAAATTGTCATAGAGAGACTCTGTACGCACTCTTGCCGGTTATTCCCGAGATTCAAATAAGCGCGTTCAGCACCAAGGAGATTACTCAGCATTGAGCACTTTGCGATTCTTATTGGAATCTTTCCACGTAACTGCTAACTTGTTGACCAAAGGAACTGCGATGATAAATGCAGCAGTATAATGCCAGATGTATTCATTTGGAACTGCTACGATGTATACAAATGAAATGAACATCCATGCAAGGTATCCAAGAGAGCGCATAAACGAGGCAAATGCAAGTGGCATCCTTCCATTTGCATCCAGTTCTTCATTAGGATCTATTTTCCAGACCGATATTGAATACCAAAGGGTAAGGAAACCAGAGATAAAAGCCCAAGCTAACGGCAGACCATATTCTGGCCAGAAACAAGGAACTGAGCCAATGAAGAATAGCAAAATGCAGTAGAACTTCGATTCTCTTAATGTCCGTTCTGCTCCTTTTACATCGGGTAACATAGGAATTCCGACCTTACCATATTCACCACTTCGATACAATGCTAAAGCCCAGAAATGAGGAGGTGTCCACGCGAAAATCAGCATAAACAGCATCCACGGAATTGGCGACCCTAGGTCAAATGGATTCATGTTGTCAGGAATATTTACTGAAGCAGCCACAATCCAGCCAATAACAGGCGGGGTCGAGCCTGCAATACCACCAATCACTATGTTCTGAGGAGTCCTTCTTTTCAGCCATATTGTGTATATGAATACGTAGAATAGAACAGAAAACAATGACCAGAAGGCCGCTTTCCAGTGAAATGGAATGAATACTGCTGACCCCAGCAGAGCCATAGCAATTCCAAATATCAATGCATGATTAGGAGAAATCCAACCATTTGGAATAGGTCTAGTTCTGGTTCTTGACATTCCTGGGTCTATGTCTCTGTCATATACCATATTGATTGCATTTGAACCACCAGCAGCCAAGGTGCCTCCCAATAATGTCACCAAAGATTCTTGAAGCGTATCCAACCAGGTTCTATCGCCAGATATCGCATCGCTTCTAACCATCAAGTCATGAGCAACAATGGCACAAATTGCGGTAATCTGTAACAACACTACTACTCGCAATTTCATCAATTGCAGATAGATTGTGAATAAGCCGGGCTTATCATTCATCCTCGGCACCTTCTTCGCTTAATCGCAACAACATCAAGCCGATGGAAGCACTCAAGAAACTTGCAACACCCAGCACTAGATGCAGCAATGAAAGGCCTTCTGGGAAGTCACCCATCTTAGCATAAACGATGTACAGGCCGCCGACGAATACATTCGCTAGCCAAAATGCTCCAGCTGTGTCTAGGCATTTAGAATAGGCATCGTGGACACCCTGCTCTCGAGCATTTTCTTTGAACTTCATGACGCCGAAAATTAGCGCTAGACCCACAACACCTGCACCGATTCTGTGAACCATTTGAACCAAGATACCGCTATTATCCAAACTTGGAAGAACATCGCCTTGGCACTTAGGCCAAGCGTCAGGGAATCCGATTGAACATCCTTGATTTGCATCTGGCGAAGATGAAACCCAAGCTCCCAGTATCAGCAACAAAAAGATGGATCCAGTGAGTATTGTATATCGCTTGTTCTCACTCTGTTTGAATTCTTCTGGAACAGAGAAAACTTTCCAGTTGGCACCCTCAATTTTCCTCATTGCAAAGAACTGCCATAGGAGAATGTAAACGAAACAACAAGCCAACCCCAAATGAAGTGCTACAGACCAATCCGCATTGTCAAACCGCACGGTTACAGCACCTGCTATACCTTGGATTGTAAGCAATATTCCTGTGAAGAATGATATTTTGACCAATGATGGCCCATATTGCTCTTTACGTTTCAATATAATCAGGAAATTGGCCAAAACTGGTATTGCCATAAGGCTCGCTAATACGCGATGAATCCATTCGATGAATATCTCAAATGTGGTATAACGTTGGTCAGGACCTCGACTATCGTATTCTTCAGTCTCATCATACCAAATCCCTTGGTCTTCCTCTGATACATCAAATCCCCACGTACCAAAACATTGAGGCCAATCAGGGCAAGATTCACCAGCATCATAGATTCTAATCGTACCTCCTACTACTATGATCATCATTGCCATAATCGCAATCGCGAGAGGCAAAGTGGAGGGTCGGCGGAACCATTTGGATTCCATTGATTCTAGGGGGTTAGAGGCTCCCTTTTAACAAACCGGACTTCATGCGCCAAAATATGAGGGCAATACTTGTTGCATGCCTATTTGCGACGGTTGTATTTTTGCCGGGCATTTCGGATGCACACGGCATTCAAGGGGCGCACTCTGAAGGCTATGTTGCCGATGTTTTGGTAATCGACCTGAATTGCGAAGAGGAAAACCAAACATGTGTTTCACGCCCTAGTCACATAATCGAATATTATGGAGCTGATTGGTGTGAAGAATGCCCGGCTGTAGAGGACCAACTGCGAAATGCTACCGATGATTCATCAATCATTCTCAGTCATAGGCCATCCTCTAGCGATGACTTTTGGTTGCAAGCATCAAAAGACAGATTCCTTGAGGTATACGGCTTGTGGGGATACCCTACACTTGCAGTAGACGGTCACTACATTTTTGCAGGACCAACTCAATCAAGAGAATTGAGTTCTCTGGTTTCTGAGTATGATTCGAATTATTCTGGGATTTCAAATGTCACGTTGGCGGACGGAAACATCTCACTGGAGGGTAATTTCACCAATATGTCAATTGATATTTGGACGTTGCATAACGATGAAAACCTGACCAATTTAGTCACTAATCACACAAATTACTCGCAATCTAATTCGGTGGACATAAGTGGTGACAAACTTGTGATAGTCCTATCAAAACCGGGCTACATCGCACTGATTTCAGGTTCATCTATGCCTGCAAATGACTACAATCCAGACGGAGGAATTGATTCGATTGGCACCGAAGGTGAGTATGTTAGTGGTCCAACCGTGATCATTATCACAATTTTACTGTTGATGATATCTCTCCCAGCAACGTACCAATTATTCCAGGTGATGAGGTCTCCAACGCCACATTTAGAAGAAGAATGAATCGCTATCTTGTTGCGTAGGGTTCAAGAACAGGACGATGGTCGCAAACTTCGCACGAACTGTGCATGAGGTGTCAATATGGTCAAGCCAAAGAATCCCCACACCCGCTTTGAACGCGCCAGAATTATCGGAGCACGTGCTCTACAAATTGGAATGGGCGCGCCACTTAACGCTCCTGAAGATGTCCTACGTGAAGCGTTTAAGGAAGAATTAGTTTCACTATACGGAATGGAAGAAGCTTCAGTTAGATTCGTTCTAGACCCGCTAAAGATTGCGATGTACGAATACGATAACGAACTAATTCCAATCGATACTGACCCTCACGATGCGTGATTCAGTTCTCAGAGGCGTATCCGTAAAATTCCGGGTTGCCGGGATTTGCAATAGCATCTCGCTTCACCAGCATTGTTCTTACAGCCCATAGGTCTGTAAAGATTCTATATTTCAGAGTCATATCTAGATAATCGACTCCACTAGAACCGCCTGTACCCATTCTACGTCCGATCATTCTCTCAACCATTCTAGCATGATGAGAGCGGAATAGTAGCATTGATTCCTCTAAGTCCACTACTGTGTCAATTAATCTTCTAGGCCAGGAAAGAAGTGGTAGCTCACGGTATGATTCGATGAAAAGAAGCCCTGCCCTTGCTGCTGAAACATTTCCATCTGGCAACAAGAAACTTCGTGCGCCCTCTAATCCAGATTCTATTCTAGGCCGAATCATTTCTTCGGACCCATGGCCTATCTTTACCATGTGAGTAATTACTGACTCACCGTGCTGCTTCATAGATTCGAGATGGCTTTCAACAAAGTCACGAAGCACATTCAAATCACCAGATACGCCATTAACAGGTGTTCGAGAAAGCCATCTTAGCAAGACTTCGTTCAAAGAAGGCATGCTGTCGATACGATTCATTTCTTGCATCACCGAATCACTCAATTTCCCTTCAGAGTGCAATTTGCGATTATGCTCCATAGGGTCCATTCCGCCAATCCTCTGCTCAGACTCTAGCCCCAGCAGCATCTCTAGTGTGCGCATTTGCCAGCTTTCGAAGCCAGAAGAAGTCCCAAGACGGTCTCTGAACGCCAAGAAATCTTGAGGGGCAAGAGTTTCCATAACTTTCCATTGAGAGGCTAGTAAACGGAATATTTCGGAGCAGCGTTCAAGATGGCTTACAATGACAGGTATCTGCTTCTCGTCGACTTCGGGCACATCCATTAGAACCAATACATCTTCCAATTCTCTGTTTATTTGCTTGAACCACAACTCGAACGCTTGGTGTGTCACAATGAAATGCATTTCATGATTTGATGGCGCAGGGCTATGACCTTCGGGGCCAGATTGCAATGACAGCAGTTCGTCTAGCTGGAGATAGTTTCCGTAGGTCATCCGACTACTGGGAGTCTTCCCGCTCATATTCAATGCAGAGAAGGCAGGGCTTGAAACCTTGACGGATAGAATTGACTCCTTCGCAGGCTATTTTTGATAAATATTTCAAAGCAAATTGTATTCTATTTGCGTAATGGATATTAGTAAGACACTGAAGCCGTCGACATGGGCGTAGACATAGGACTTTTGCGGAATTGGCTCGAATCCTACGACCAAGACAACATCACAATTGGAGTTGTCGCATCTCATTCATCTCTTCAAATCCTTCACGGTGCACGCCAAGAGGGTTTCAGAACTCTAGGCATTGCAGTCGGTGAAAACAGACGCAGATTCTACTCTGCATTCCCTGGAGCAGACCCAGATGAGTGGTTGATGCTTGATAATTATCAGGAAATGCTAGACCATGCTGAATGGTTTAGAGAAAATAATGTCATCATTGTGCCTCATGGTTCATTGGTTGAATACCTTGGTAGTGAGAACTTCAAGAATCTGCAAGTCCCTACTTTCGGAAACCGTGGTATCCTACATTGGGAAAGTAGTAGAGAAAGGCAGAGGCAATGGCTCGAACAGGGCGGTTGCTCTATGCCAAAAGTCATTGATGACCCACATGACATCAATGGGCCTGTAATTGTAAAATATGCAGGTGCTAAAGGTGGAGAAGGATATTTCATCGCTAGAGATTATCGAGATTTCAGAAGAAATGTCAAGTTGGAGGAGGAATACACAATCCAAGAATACGTTCTAGGATGCCGATATTACCTTCACTTCTTCTTTGACCCTACTGCAGATGATGGTTTCCAAGTTCAAGGCCGCGGCTCTAATGCCGGCAAGAACCTTGGAAGACTAGAATTGATGAGCATGGATAGAAGAGATGAATCCAATGTTGATGAGTTCTACAAACTGGGAAGCCTGAGAGATCTGCGTGAAATGAGCCTAGAACCTTCATTCGTAGTTACTGGCAACCAACCGGTTGTAATCAGAGAAAGCCTTCTACCAAGGGCATTCGAGATGGCAGAAGGAACTGTTGCAGCATCGTTCGAACTTGAGGAAGGTTCCCGTGGAATGATTGGTTCATTCTGCTTAGAGACAATCGTTACAGACAAACTAGAATTCAGAGTCTTTGAGATAAGTGCTAGAATCGTTGCTGGTTCAAATCCATTCGTTGGAGGTTCACCTTACAGTGATATCAACGAGCCTTTCATGTCTACCGGGCGAAGAATCGCTCGCTCAATCAAGAAGGCTATCAAGAACGATTGTCTAGAGCAAATCCTCTCTTGAAATTGATAGACGTAAAAGACGAATGGCCTATTCATCAATCATTCCAGGCCAACGTAGAATCAGTCTTCGTCAAGAAGGTCTCCAAGTATATCTGGAGCTTCTACAACCGTTTCTTCTTCAGTTTCTGGCATTGGCTCTTCAACAGGCTCTTCTTCAGGCTCTCTACCATCCCACTCGCCGCTGTTGAGTGCTGCCAACCTCTCCTGAGCATGGGCTGCATTGGCAGCTCTAGTTTCTGGGTCATCAATTGTGAATTCACAAATTAGCATAATGGGGTCACCGCTGGTGATTTCACCCTCATATTCTAGGATCTCTCCGCCTGCATTGCAGACAACCTTGAACTCGGTTGGGTCTCGAGAGCGTCGCTTCTTGTGCTTCTTGTAGTGGTGGACATATGCCTTGTATGTGCCTCCTGGTGCCTTTCCTTCTGGCCAAACAACATTCTCAACAGGCTTCTTGGTTTCTGGCCTTACATTGGCATCTACATCCAATTCCCCACCACATGCAGATTCTCTGTTACCACCGTGAATTCTTTCACCAGATGGACATACTACGTGTAGATCTAAGTCATTGTAATTGTTCCACATTAGTGAAATCTGAACATCAGAAGACTTTGCACCTTCTCTTTCCAATCTCGACCTGAGTTCTTTCATTGCTTCCTCTGTGGCCTTTATCGATTCCAATTCAGCAGCTTCATTTTCAACAATTTCTGCTAGCCGCTGCTCTTCTGCCTCTGCAAGTTCGGCTTGTCTCTGTTCCTCAAGTTCGATAGCAATACGCTCTTCTTCAGCGATTCTCTCGGTCTCTTGGGCGACTAGAGCACCCTCGATTTCTTCCTCTGTACCTCGCTCCTCAGGTGCTTCAAGATTGAACTCACAGACCAGCATAATCGGGTCTCCAGATGATAATTCGCCCTCGTAATGCTTCAAATCACCGCCAGCGTTAACCACAACTCTGAATTTGGTTGGGTCTTTTGAGCGTCGCTTCTTGTGCTTCTTGTAATGGTGAACATACACCTTGTATTCACCAGGAGGCGCTTTGAAATCAGGCCAAACAATGTTCTCAACTGGTTTCTTGGTTTCTGGACGTACATTGGCATCAACGTCCAATTCTCCACCACACTCTGAAACTTTGTTGCCACCGTGAATTCTTTCTCCTGAAGGACACAAGACATGCAGGTCCAAATCATTGTAATTGTCCCACATTAGTGAAACCTGTACTTCAGATGTCTTTGCTCCCTCTCTGTCTAGACGCTTTTCGAGTTCTCTCTCGGCTTGTTCAGAAGCCATTTGTTCCTCGAGTGCATCAGATTCTTCTTGAGCGGCAATTTCTGCCTGCCTTTCTTCTTCGGCTTCTTGCAAATCTCGCTGTCTTTCGAGTTCTCTCTCAGCAGCCAAGCGCTCTTCCTCTGCAATTCTTTCAGCTTCTCTTTCCGCTGCGAGCCTTCTTGCTTCTTCCAACTCTGCTTCACGAGCGGCCTCGTACTCTGCCTTCTTACGAGCTTCTTCAGCCTCAAGTTCAGCAAGTCGTGCCTTCTCTTCTTCCATCATTTTAGCGGCTGCTTCCTCTGCTAACTTCTTGCGAACTTCTTCTTCTGCAAGCATGATTGCTCTCTCATCTCTTCGCTTTGAATCAAGGTGGCGCTCTACTTCTGCTAATTTGCGGTCAAACTCATTATGAGCAGCAGAAAAATCAGGGGCTCCGCGACGTGTCAAGTCTTGGCGATGAATGGTCATAGTCCGTGAACTGCGGTCATCTTCTCTAACTAGCATGAACCAAATTCCAAAGAGGAAAGCTCCCCCGAGGAACCCAACCATTAGCCAAGAACCCAAGTCCATTGTCTACCCCTAGAACAAACTGGGACTTATTTCCATCGCCTATAATTACACTCGATTTTCGGACTATTGTGACAAATCTTTGACCTTGTCAACCAAGTCCATTTTACTAATTCTCCACATTCCAACTGGAGTCAGAGCGATGGAAATTCCAGTAATTATTCCAATTATTGTGAAAGTTGCAGCAAATTGTGGTTCGATAGTGAAATAAAACGCCCATTGAACTTGTGATTGTATCAATAATACCGTTCCGAAGAAGGCGAAAATAGCACCCAAAATTCCACCGATTAAGCCGATTCCAAGATGTTCCCAGAACATCATTTTACCAATTTTCTTCATCGGTGCACCCAACACACGTAAGGTTGCTAGTTCGGTGTCTCTTTCTGCTAGATTCATCAGTAGAGTGTTGAACAGTACTGCGATTGCGATGATGATTCCCAAGAATTGAACTGAAGAGATAAACTGTTGCTGTTGTTCCAGTAGAGATTCGAATGTCTTGATAGAATCGCTCTTCAAACTGTATCCAACAGTGATATCTGACAAGCCATCCAAAGAGGTGTCATCAGGCAATTGAATCAAAATTGAGGTAGATTCTATTCCTGTCAATCCTGACAAGTCTGCTCTGTGGAAATAGATGGTGCGAGAAACTTCGCCTTTAGTGATGCCTGTAACCTCAACATTGTGCATGGTATTGCCAACCATGATTGAAACTTCATCGCCGGTATTCCAACCTAAGAATTCGGATGTTCCTTGATCGATGAGAACTTGATTCACAGCACTGTTAGAAGAAGGCAATTCACCATCTAGTAATTCCACCGAAATCATTGAAGATTTATCATCCATGGTAGAAAAATCATCCAATCCATATGCTAACAATTCTCGATTGTCATCAACCAATCCAATTGGGAAATTAATCAATAACTCGTATTCCCCTTGACTTTCTTCAACCCATTCAATGACTGTATCTTCTCCACCAATAGGAGCTGATGCTTGAACATCCCATGATTGCTTATCCTTAATATTTCCAAGTAGACTGTCTTCCATTGAATTCATCATGAAAAGCATAGCACCAAACAATAACATCGAGATACCTACGGCAAAAAAGGTGAATCCAACACGCATTGGTTTACGCAAACTTGACCTTATGGAGAGACCAACCGTTGCAGGAAGTTTTGATGTTAACCTCTGTAACTTACGAGATGAAACTTTCACTTCATGCTGCCCTCTAAAGACCTTCAAAGGTTGTAAACGTGAAGCTTGCCAAGCAGGACGTATCCCCGCTAGCAGTACAATTATCATAGCGATTATTACTATTTGAGAAACCAATGCGTAATCGGTCTCATATCTTATCGGCAATCCAATAATATCTTCATAGAATGAAAGCATACCTGGTGCGCCAAAATAGATTCCAAGCAATATACCGACTATTGAACCAAACAATCCGATGAACAGAGGAGCGATGATGTAACCTGGCATAATAGCCATCTTTGGGACTCCTAATGTCCTAAGAACTGCTATTTCTTTGGCCTGCGATTGAATCAGTCTTTGCAAACTTAGGAAGATTGTAATTCCAGCAATTGCCGCGATCATGCCTGTTACGTAAGGATACATCTTCGATGCACCTTCAGCATCGGCCCGCAACAACTCGACAGAGAAAACACCAGAGCGGTCGTACACGCTCACGGTTGAATCATCCACGTCATACATCAATGCGGAAATATCGTTCACTAATTTGGTAAGTTCAGGATTTTCGTTCACCTCTGTGGTTGATTGAAGGTCGTAAACTGGCGAGCCTTCTAAATCAATTAGAATCATATTGGATGAACCAGCACTCAAATTTGCAAGTGCCTCTAAACCTTCATCGGTCATGTAACCGGTGGCAAAGGTTCCGGCTTCTGCAGGTATGGAGGAGCCCTCTGTTGCAAAATATAGATGCATGGAATGAAAGCCTATTCCAACAACTTTGTAGGTTGATTTACCGTATCCGGAACTTATCTCAATAGTATCTTCGACCTCAATGTCTAGAGCTTTTGCAATGTGACTATCCAGTACAATTTCATCCGGGCTTTCAGCAACTCTACCAGATGACAATTCGCTGTATGTTGGCATCCAAACCTTGTCCACCAATCCCTCATCTATGCCGTGCCATACAGCAGGTATTGGTTTTTCATCACCACTCGAATCTGAAGTGAACATCATTCCGTTGAGTATTAATCTAGGCTCACAACTGTCTAGTTTGTAATTTGAATCTGGCCAATCGTTTTCTATGCTTGAGCAAATGTTTCCGGAGGTCGATTCATTCCATATCCCACTAGGGTTTTCGACCCATATATCTGCAAGATTTATTCCATCTTCGCCATCATAAATGCCATCATAAAGTGAGGTTGCAGCATTGGCATATGTGCCAAATGAAATTCCTGCAAAAACACCGACTGCTACCATGAAAACTACCGCAGATAAACGCAATTTAGTGCGCCACAGGCTTCTAGCCAGTCTTTTGGTTAGCAACATTGACATTTGTAACCCTCACTGGTTGACCTTTTCATCTGAAACTATTTTTCCACTGTCCAGCCTAATCACTCGAGTAGCATATTGTGACAGTTTTTCGTCATGTGTCACCATAATTGTGGTGATATCTTCCGCCTCGCATGCTTTTACAAGTACTTCCATCACCATTTCTGAGGTTTTGGAATCCAAGTTACCTGTCAGTTCATCACCGAGTAGCAATTTTGGGCTCTTTGCTAAGCTCCTTGCGATTGCAACTCTTTGTTGTTGGCCGCCGCTTATCTCTGCAGGGAACCTGTCAACTTCGCTCTCTAAACCAACTAATTTCAACAATTCAAGCGCTCTATCTTTATCCCTACCCCCTGATAGTTCTTGGATCAGTAGAATGTTTTCTAGGACTGTCAAGTCCTGAAGCAAATTGAAAAATTGGAAAACATATCCAATGTTCTCTCTGCGAAATGTCGTCATTTCTTCGGACTT
>JAKURJ010000044.1 GCA_022452125.1 Candidatus Poseidoniaceae archaeon | reverse complement strand
TAATCAGTACAGAGATACTCTTCAAGCGCATGCTTTTGCTAATTTTGTAGCCTTTTTAGTTTCATGTGTTCGCCGTCAGAACTCGAACAGGGTCTTAGGACCCTTTCTTGGTTCTGAAATTTGTGAAAACAATTTTTCTTCGCTCCAGACCTCTATATTGAGAGACTCTGCTTTTGCTAATTTGCTACCTGCTTTCTCTCCTGCAACCAACACACTGAGATTTCCACTCACACTACCTACTATCTTACCACCCGCATTCTTGATTGCGAGTGCAATTTCTTTCCTTGGGCGGGATATTGATGCTGTTATGCAGAATGATTTACCATCGAAAACCCCGCTAGCAGATTCTGCTTCATCGGTTATGGTGATTATTTCTGAAAGCTCGTTGATTAAACCACGACGCTTAGAAATGCCGTCCCTGAATATTGTTGCAACCTTCTCACCGATCCCATCGATTGTAGTTAGTTCTTCGATTTCTCCCTCATCGACCCAGAGTAGTAATTTTTCAACTGACGTGAAATACTGAGAAATTGTTGTTGCTACCTCCGGACCTATTCTGTCTATTCCTAGGGCGTGAAGGAATTTTGCAAGATTAAGGGTTCTTGTTTTCGCAAGTTCATCCAGAACATTGTATGCGCTTTTGTCGCCCATTCTTTCTAGGTTTGAGATCTGAGAATGGTTCAAGCGATACAAGTCAGCTATTGATTCTACTAGGCCATTATCGAGTAAGGCTTCAATCAATTTTTCACCGATACCGTCCATCTCCAAAGTCCTACACCAATAGGTCAGAGCCCTCGCCGTTCTTGCATCGCATTCTAAAGCAATACAGCGCAAAAATGCACCTTCCATAACCAGATATCTACTACAAGCTGGGCATTCATTTGGAATCTCAATGTCTTGGAATGTTAAATCGCCACTGAACTGAGTGCCGTCTGCGTGGAATCTTCCATCCAAATCTGCCTGCGATGCTTGGCCTAGGTTCTCAATGATTTTCGGAATAACATCTCCCCTTCGAGTAATTTTGACTTTGTCACCAACCTTGATTCCTAGTCGCTCTACTTCACCGACATTATGCAGTGTGACGTTTTCAACAGTAACTCCACCAACCATTTGTGGTGCAATCCTTGCAACAGGAGTAACTGCTCCGGTTCTACCGGTTTGCCAATCTACGCCGAGTAGGACAGAAATTGCTTCCTGTGAAGGGAATTTCCATGCTAGTGCCCACCTAGGATGGTGGGCTGTCATGCCTAGATTTTCTCGCTGTTCTAAGTCATCTAATTTGAAAACTATACCGTCGATTTCAAACTCATAAGACGAGCGCTTAGCACTCCATTTAGTGGTATACTCAATCATTTCTTTTTGTGGCGTCTCAGAATCAAAAATTTCCCAAGGAGCCGGTTCTATTCCTGCTTCTTGCAACCAAGACAGTAGTTCGCTATCATTCATTGCTTTAGGGCTTTGATTTGGGAATTTCACATCGTATGCACAGAACACCAAGTCTGATGCATCTGCCTTTCCGTCACCATGCTTTTGTCTGAGGGCGCCTGAACATAGATTGCGTGGGTTTGGAGAAACATCTCGATATTTTTCTTCAAAAACAGCCAATGGCATAACAACCTCTCCGCGCACATGGCAATCGATTGCTATGTTCAATCTGGTTGGAACGTTCGCCACCAATTTAGCATTCAGTGTAACATCTTCACCCCTCTCTCCGCTACCTCTAGTAGCTGCTCGGTGAAGATTTCCTGCCACATATTCCAGAGATAATGCTGATCCGTCCAATTTCGGTTGTGCAAGATATCTCTTGCCGCCAAAGGTTGACTGTGTCACGAAGTGAATGATATCCTCGTCAGAAGTTCCCTTATCCAAGGAACGCATTGGAAACATGTGCTCGACTTTGACTGTTCCAGGGAGTGGTTCCGGACCCACTTCATGTAATACGGCATTATCTGGGTCTAGGCGTTTTAGCTCATCCCATAGGCCATCGAATTCAGCATCGGATATCTCTGGTGCGGAATGATTGTAATACAATTCACGATGATACCTCACCGCATCGGCCAGATACTTGATTCGGTCTTCTCCGGCCATGAATATACACCTATGCCAATGGCTATCAATGTCACGAAAATTGTAGTCCTAAAAGTTCGACATCTGGCAAAGGACAGCGCGTCATTATTGCATGTTTTAGTATGCGAATATGGATTTCTGCAACAACGTGAACTACACACTGAAACATATGCCCTGCATGGACATTATTGTCATCATCTGACCAACAACAGTGAATATGCGTGAACGCTGTTCCATCCTGTTTCCTAGCGATATTTCCTGACAAACTGACCAATTCCGAAGGAGAATCCAATTGCCTGCGAATATACACACCATCTTCATTCATATAGCCATAAAGGGTATCTCTAGTCCTTCCGATTCCGCTAGTTATTGCTGCCGCGTTAAACCCAACTTCATCTGCAAGGCGTTGAAGCGATGCATGGATTTCATCGCCTGAATCTATTCTGACAAACAGATCCTCACCGCTACGCGTCCATTCCATGTCCTTTCCGATTGGACGGGGCTCAATTATGGTTATCTCGAAAATGAAGGGTGGTTTCAAGACGAGCATTCTCATACTGAATCCCCGTGGCGCAAGTATGAGTGAGGGAGGGCCGTTCAGAAGATTGCTGAGATATATGGCCCCTCACAAGGGGACAATCCGTCTTGCAACACTCTGTTCTGTCCTCAACAAAATTTGGGATTTGGCTCCACCGTTACTAATCGGACTGGCTGTAGATGTGGTTGTTCAAAGAGAAGAGTCGTTTCTTGCAGGATTTGGAGTTGTGGATGCTTGGCATCAGTTGATTTTACTCTCTGTGCTGACTTTCATAATTTGGGGACTAGAGTCTCTGTTCGAATATTTCTACGGGATTTTGTGGAGAAATCTTGCCCAAACCGTGCAGCATGAGTTGCGCCTTGAGACCTTCAGTCACGTGCAAAAACAAGGCATGGGATGGTTCGATGAAAGACAGAAAGGAGACGTTTTGGCAATTCTAAATGATGACATAAATCAATTAGAGCGTTTCTTGGACAAGGGTGCAAACGACCTCTTGCAGGTAACAACTACGGTAATTGTTGTAGGTGCAGTATTCCTTGCAATTTCATGGAAGGTCGCTTTGTTTGCAGTTCTACCTATTCCAGTGATTATCTGGGGCTCTTTCCTTTACCAAAGAAGTCTAGAGCCAAGATATGCCGAAGTTCGCAATACTGCTGGTCGCTTGAATGCTCTTCTGGAAAATGATTTATCCGGAATGTCAACAATCCAATCATTTACAGCCGAAGAGAGAGAACTGAAACGCGTAGAGGACTTGAGCAATGAATACAGAAATGCAAACAAAAAGGCGATCAGGCTCTCTGTAGCATTCGTTCCTATGATTAGAATGGCTATTCTTTGCGGTTTCACAGCAACATTACTGCTAGGAGGATGGCTTACCCTCGAAGGCGTTCTTGCTATCGGAGCATACTCTGTTCTTGTGTTTATGACACAGAGATTGCTGTGGCCATTAACTCGCTTAGGAGAAACCTTTGACCGGTACCAGCGAGCCATGGCTTCCTCGACTAGAGTTCTTGATGTCCTTTCTTCACCTACTGAAATCATACAGGGAGATTTCACACCTGCTGATGATGACATATCTAGTTCAGATATCGAACTAAATGATGTCTCCTTTGCATATACGGGCAGAGAAAATGTGTTTGAAAATCTAAATCTAACCATAAAATCAGGAGACACAATAGGGATTGTAGGAGCTACTGGTTCGGGGAAAACAACACTGATCAGATTGTTACTAAGGTTCGCAGAACCTAAGGGTGGGCAAATCAAATGGGTTGGAAAACCTCTCCCTGAGTGGGATCTTGAAAAGTTGCGCTCATCTATGTCTTTAGTAGACCAACACATTACGTTATTCCCAACTACGATTTTAGAAAATATCCGATATGGGAATCCGGAAGCGAGTGACGAGCAAGTAAAGGCGGCAGGATTAGTTGCTGAAGCCTCTAGTTTCATCGAAGATTTACCTGACGCCTGGGAGACTTTGGTGGGCGAAGGCGGTCACAGATTATCTGGCGGGCAGAGACAGCGGTTGGCAATTGCAAGGGCTGTTCTGAAAGATGCTCCTGTTCTAATTTTAGATGAAGCAACCTCTGCAGTAGATAATGAAACTGAAGCTGCTTTGCAAAGATCAATCAACAAAATCTCTACTGGCAGAACGGCTATAATTATCGCTCACCGCCTCTCAACAATTAGGAACGCTGAACGAATAATTGTGTTAGAAAATGGAAGAATTATTGAAGACGGGGTTCACGAAGGGTTGGTTGCTAAACAGGGCACGTACGCTCGAATGTGGGCGGTTCAAACTGGGAAAGTCGTTTGAAATTTAACTGATAAGAAAAAATACATTCT
The DNA here is from genome assembly GCA_022452125.1 of Candidatus Poseidoniaceae archaeon. Lineage (GTDB taxonomy): Archaea > Thermoplasmatota > Poseidoniia > Poseidoniales > Poseidoniaceae > MGIIa-K1. The sequence continues at coordinate 7,893 of JAKURJ010000044.1, read as the reverse complement.
TTTATATACTCAATCAAAAAGAAATCATTTTGATGAAGAAATCTAACCTAAATAGAACATCAAGCCTAATACTGGTGGGAACACTGTCGCTTCTAGCGATTGGAAATGTATCTGCACAAACGAACAATGGAATACTAGAATCAGACGATATGGTCGGTGTCTCCTTTTGGCTCGCAACTGCAATGATGCTCGCTTCTACTGTGTTCTTTATCCTAGAAAGAAATAATGTAGCAGCAAAGTGGAAGACATCAATGACCGTTGCAGCGCTAGTAACTGGTGTCGCATGGTACCATTACACATACATGCGCGAGCACTGGGAAAAGACCGGCGATTCTCCGCTAGTTATGCGATACATCGATTGGTTGATCACTGTACCACTACAGGTATCTGAGTTCTACCTAATTCTGGCAGCAATCGGCGCAGCATCTGCAATACTATTCTGGAAGCTGTTCGGAGCATCCATCATAATGCTAGTTGCTGGATTCCTAGCAGAATCTAAGGAACTTGACGAAGGTTTGACCTACCCGCTATTCGCAATTGGTGTCTTAGCATGGCTGTACATCATTTACGAGCTATGGGCTGGTGAAGCAAAGGAGAAGGTCAGCACTGCAAGTGAAGGAACACAATTCGCTTTCAAGGCAATGGCTGGTATCCTAACTGTCGGTTGGGCTATCTACCCTCTAGGGTTCATGATGGGCCAAGGAGACGACCCTAACATGGATGCATTGAACATACTATACAACATCGCTGACGTAGTCAACAAGACTGCATTCGGTATGATGGTTTGGTATGCAGCAACCATGGACACCAAAGCTTCCTCATCCGAGGAATGAAATCACTCTTCTTCTTGAAGAATTGTGACTATCAGATGTGCGGCTTTATCTAGCGCATTTCTGTCGCCGCCAAGGGGTAGGGGTCCGAAAGGGCCCCACCCCTTGCGCAACAACATTATTCTCTTCTTTGGCTGCTTTTTGGCCAATTTCAATCTATTCCACTCATACCTTTGGCCATCAGCAAAAAGATGAGTGCTCGTCACTGCGTATCTCTTCGGTATCAATAGAGATACCAAATGAATTGCAAGCAATATATCCCAAATCCAAACCCAAATAATTGGAGTGTTGGATAGCTCCGCCAACATCCAGGGGAGGACCATCATTGCACCCATCGTCATCAAATTCGCCCATTGGCGTGATACTTCCTGAGATTGATTAGACTCCCAGGCAAATCCTCCATTGGATAAATCGCCAAGTTCTGGGATATCTATTCGCTGACGTCCCAACCACCAAGCGTCCCAAGCAACAATGACTGCTAATACTGCAACACAAAACTGAGCCATTGTTTCTGGATCAGGTAATGCGCTGGTAAATTCTGTCATCACTCCACGCCCTGCTTCCTGCGCATCAACATGTATGCTGCTGCTCCAAGGAATATTAGAACAAATATCACAGTTCCAACAGAACTACTCTCTGAGTCTTCGCCTGAATCTGCCCCTTCTGAAATATCCGGGATTCCATCGCCATCATCGTCTGGGTCTACAGTTAGCCAAGTAGTTACTCCCGGCGGGCAGTGTAAGTCATCAGGCTGGCCGTCGTTGTCGGTATCGATACTTGCACATGCATCATTGGGCCATGCGTCTCGAACATCGAGTGAGCCATCGTTGTCATCATCAGTATCGTAGATGTCTGGGCCACAATACAGATTCTCTTCTTTGTCGAACCAGGTTTCAGAATTACAAGTCAAACTCCAATCCTCATCCGAATCTAACAGTGTGATTTCAAAGCTCAAAGAATCGCTAGATGTTTTGCCCTGTGTATCAGTGACATCTAGTGATAAAACATAGAATCCAGCCGGTAAATCTGTGATGTTATTCCATTCCCCGGAAAGCTGCATCATTTCGGTTTGTCCAACGACTACTGTCCAAACTATGTCCAAATCCGAATTAACATCTAAGTCATCACTGATTATCGCTCTAATCTCAATCGGTAGGCTTTCCATAATTCTGAATCCGTCGTCTGGGATAATTATCTCGACTTCAGGTGCCTGATTCTCAATCATATCGATTTGTATGATATCATCTACGCTAATTCCGAACGAGAAATTGGCATCTGTATCAGGTAAGCCACTAGCTGAGGCAATCACTCTAACTGTAGAATAATCTGTTGTGCCAGAGTCGTCAACAATCTTTGCAGGCAGAGAAACTTGAACACTGCTGCCTTGTGCCTCTCCAGACCAGTAATCTTCTACTTCGAAGACAATGTCTGCATTCTGTGAGTTGCCGTTTAGTCTAACATCGAAAATATGAGTTGCCCATATTCTAATTTCTCCAAAGGATGTAGATTCAGATGTTGGAGATACGTCGTAAAGATTGACGATTGCAGAGTCTACATCTACTGTGCCGTTTAATACGCCGTCGTGTACCATAATATCGGCTCCATCGCTCGAAATTGCAATCATCGATTCAATGTGTACGTTCATCAGAATCATCGGAGCAGATTCTCCATCAGTGTGCAAATCTATCCCCTTAGTACAGGATGTAATCGCCGAATCAGAAACTACCAGAGATGCTGAAGCCCTGCCATGATGAGCGGTTATGGCAGTTCCACTACCTCCGCAATCAATATCCAGATTTGACAAAGTGCCTGCGGTGTTGTCTAAATCGACTGCAGGAGCACCGACTATACTTGCCAAATCGATGATTATGTCCCGATTATCCACACCGCTAACAGAAGTAATGTTCAGATTGGCCATTTCAAAACCATCTAAGTTGTTAACGACCAAATCAACTCCATCAAAGTTGGACAGGTGCCCTTCAACTGCTCCCAAACTAACTGTGTCAGTTACTGCTAGGCCATCTGCCATCAACTCAACCGACTGAGCCCAAATTGCGTCTGATTGGCAATTTTGCATGTCGACGTTTTCAATTGTGATTGAAACTGAACCTTGAGATTCAAAGCAATGTGAAGCTGAATCTGTGAAAGTAGTAGAAACGAGATGCAGAGTTCCTTGGGCTGAGTTTGTTGTTCTTAGTAGCGGTTCTGCGCCGCTTGAACGTGCTAATGATGCATGACTGAAGATTACATCCGCATCGCCATTAACCGTCATCAGTGGAGAGCCTTCGACCAAACTAGAACCTAGTATCTGAACCGAAGTTTCCGCATTATCACCAACTACCAAACCGCCCCATCGAGCACCTCCGCCCATTGAAGAAATTGTAGAAAATCCTGAGGTAAATGTTACTTCGACTGTAATTGTTACTTGGTCTGCAATTCGCAAGTATGCGCCGTCATTAATCGTCATAGTTTGTCCTTGAGGTACAACTAGATTGCCAGTCAAATGATAAGGGCTCCATAGTTTTTCAAGAATTAGCCATTCGTCCAGAGTTCCTGCATCAATCGTTGATGCAATGAATGTGTGTTCCATTGAATTGGAGGTATCCCAAGCCATCAAATCCGAGATTTGGCCCCACTGCATCTCGACTTGCATCAATCCAGTTGTGACTGTTCCGCTAGAGTCGACCAATAGGGCGGTTGTTGATTTGCTAGCCTCTCCATTAGAGTCGGTTGCAACACTCTGGCTATCTATAGTGACCGTTGCGCCCTGAACTCCTTCGCCTTTGTCAAGAACTGAAACATGGAGGGTGTTCACGATTTCAAAAGATGCACCGACTCCAACACTGACATTTTGAGTGACGCTTCCAGAATTGATTGTTACTCTACAGGAATTATCCAATTGTGTATCACCTGCAATGTGTAAGTTGTACAACATTAGGTCGCTTTGACAGGATGTCCATAGCACATCTCCCATTACTGAGAGATTGGAGTCTGCTGAATCGCTGAATAATCCTGAATGTGAAATTATATCTCCGTGGAATTGTGAATCTGTTCCTTCAAAGTCTCCGTAGCTGTTCACTGTTAGAGTTGCAAATTCAGGAATCTGCAAACTCGTATCCTGGAGAATCAATTGTGCATTAGATGGAATTGTGATGTTGCCACCTGCCATGTGTGGAGAGCCGTCTTCAGTCGGGCCGAGAACTACAACTGAGCCCGCTCCCAGATTCCAATCTCCTTGTGGCATAATTGGAACCTGAATTGTGTGAGTTCCACCTTGAACGCCAGTAGGAGTAGAAAGGGCGCCCACTCCAGCATAGGTTGCAGTAATTTGTGAACCCCCCTCGCTAACTGGTAGTACTGCGCTTCCACTGGCTGCTGTTCCACTGAACCCTAGGGCCTGCCAATCTGCATCAACTGGGTTGCCGGTCAGATCCTCGAAGGTAACCGACATCTCCCAGATGCGATTATTGGTGGTTGTATTCAGACTGAGTGTTTGGCTTGTACCGTAATTTAGAGTGCCTTCTCCTTCAGAATCAAATCCGAGGTTGCTTGTAGAAGTCCAAGACCAAACTGTGACTTCAGAGTCTGAATCGACAACTACTGCATCTTCGTGGAAACTCGAAGTTAAGGTCCTCAGAACTGCATTTGAGGAAATCATTACAATACCATTATCGGAAACTCTAGTCACCAATGAATCAGAGACATGGATGGATGAAGAACTACCATACAATCCCTGTTGACTAGAATCTACAAGTGTCAAATCTTCCGAGTGTAGAACCGATTCATACACATTCATGCTGTGTGCAAAGCCGCTCACAGAAATATCTTCAGCATCGATATTACACCACCAAGCTTCCATTCCGATACTCCCGGATTCAAACTGATTGAATGGCATATTGATGTGCAAATCAGAGAATGTGTGTGCTCCTTGAAGAATATCGATTCCTTTCTCTCCGCCGGTTGAAATGTTCACTACTACTGAATCTAGAGTAGTTGCTGAAATCCCTGAAAAGGATAGCCCGAGTCTGTCAGATTCAAACAGCGTATCTGAAATTGACAATGTCCCCGTACCTGAAGCCTTGAGAGCAGAATCGGTTGATTGAATGTGTGAGGATGACAAAGTGTAATCTCCACTACCAGCTAAAGCCATTCCAATCCAAGGTGCATCATAGGAATTCATTCCGGATGAAAATTGACCTGTGACAGTGATATTGGAAAGTGTCACAGTTCCTGATGTTCGCAAATCAATTGGGGTTTCAGGGCTATCTGCATAGAAAGATGAATCTGAAATCGTCAAATCTCCTGCAGACCAAGAGTTAACCAGTCTCTCACCAGACATATCGATATTTGATACAGTGAATCCTGTAGAGTCCACTGAAACGACTGCGTTAGTTGCATCTCCTTGCATTCCATCAACGTCGCCAGATACACCTGATGAAATCGTAAGTGCATTTCCAACTCCTGTTGTAAACTCCAATTCTTCAACATCAGCAGTTCCACCAGCCAAAGCAATACCGACGCCAGCGTTGCTGAATGTAGCATCAGATAGTGTAATGTCGCCACTTGAATGAACGCCTCCAGTAACATCATCGATATTTGCCATTGAGATATCTATACTGCCCGTTGAGCGGATACCATCGTGATCCACATGGCTAATGGTTACATCATCGATATCTGCAGAGCCATCTACTTCTATTCCGATTAAACAATCTTCAATTGTAAGGGATTTTGCTGCCAATACTCCATCGACAATCAAGCATGATTTTGCATTTGAGATTGTGACATTATCGAGTGTTGCGCTACCGATTGAAGAAATTGTCAGTGCATCCCAAACTCCTGCATTATGGGAGCCTGGGCCTGTTGTTTGAATCGAGGACATGATGGTTGCATTATCAGCAATTAGGGTTCCATCAACCTTCATCCAATAATTTTGCATATCGATGGACGTGCCCGGTTTGATAGTTAGAGTAGTGCCGTGAGAAACTGTGTAATTACCAGTCATCGTATGGTTCCCTGATAGGTCGACATCCTGAGTTGTGACCGTGTCATTAGCAATTACTACCGACAAAGAAGACAGAGCGATTAAGGCTGCCAGCAAGATTGATCGGATTCTCATATTGCCTTGTAAAGCCTCATCCACCATCAATACATTGCCTCCGAGTCTCCTACGGAGACTCATTTCATCAACTTCTAGAAGAATCCCAGGCAGTGGGCCTGCCCAGATTTGAACTGGGGTCTGACGGCCCCCAGCCGCCAAGTATAGGCCAAGCTAACCCACAAGCCCTTGCCTGGGGAATCGGATTCGACTAAATTCACTCACGAGGTGCACTGAATGGTGCAACTTCGGTGATTAGGTCGATGTGTGAAACAAACATTCGGCGGCAGCAATAGCGCTCGAAGCCAAGTTCATCAAGTGCTGACATGACATCAGTTCCTGCGTCCTTCTTTTCATTGAATTCTTCCCACTTGTGTGCGATAAGGCCACCACAACTGAAACAACGTACTGGAATAATCATCTAAATCACCTGTAAGACTTCTGCTTCTTTCGGCGAGCACCACGACCGAGCTGGTGTTTTGGTTCCTTGCGGCGAGGGTCGTTGACTAGTAGGCTGCGATCGAATCGCAGGTATTCGTCACGAAGTTCCTCATCAAGACCTTCTGCACCACCATTGTAGTGAACTAGACCACGAGCAATTGCAGTTCGAATTGCATCGGTTTGGCCCATTACTCCACCACCATGTGTTAGAATGTTGATGTCTACCTTAGACAAGCGATTCATTGCATCTGCAATGATTAGCGGCTCCATAGCCTTGCGACGAGATAGAGCTGGTTGCAAGATTTCAATAGGTTCGCTGTTAACACGAACTCTTCCCTTTCCAACCTTGACAGTCGCACGTGCAACTGCGGTCTTGCGCTTACCTGAAGTGTGTACTACTTTCTTTCCTTTGCGAGCCATCACTGCTCACCTCCGTTCCATCGGTGTGCTGGTGCGCCTAGGTTAGCGCTGATATCTCCCAAGCGTACGAAGCGCATTGGAAGAGGGCGTCGGATTTTGCTGTCGTCACCTGCTTCGTGACCTTCTGGAAGGTCGCCTGACAAGTGGCTTGGGCAGCCAATTTCGACACGAAGATTGCGAAGTGCACGGCGTCCGCTGCTCTTTGCTTGGTATGGTAGCATACCTCTAACAGTTCTCTTCAGAATCATGTCAGGCATACGAGGGAAGTATGGTCCCTTACGAGCGTGGTTTAATGCATACTTTTCGTGGTAAGTTGCGAATACTGAAGAAGGCTTGCCTGAAACAACTGCCTTCTCTGCGTTAACGATTACCACTTGGTCGCTGTTGCCAGCACGTGTGCTCTTCAGAAGAAGGTCAGCAACTGTGCTAGCCAAACGGCCTAGGACTAGTCCATCGGCATCATAGACGAATGTCTTGTTATCAGCCAAGGAGGTACACCCCCGATCCGTTTGGGTTTTCGTTCATTAGTTCAGCTAGCGAAAGGACTCTGCCTCCTGCTGCCTCAATCTTCTCACGGGCTCCAGCGCTGACACTGTATGCGGCGACGTCGTGCTTGGCCGAAACTTCACCACTGCCGAGCAACTTGCCTGGAACGAGGACTGTTGCGCCCTCAGGGCAGTGGCGGCTCAAGCGGCTTAGGTTTGGTTGTGCCCAGTTACTACGGCTCTTAGAAAGGCGTAGTGCGACATCTCGCCACAGAGGTGCGCCGGTCTCGCGAGACTGTGCCTTCAAATCGCCGATTAAATCGACTAGATTTGGGTTTGTCTTGCTTACGGGTTTACTCATATGACTCCCTCGATGCTTTAGAAGCAAGTCGCCGACCGACCACCCTGTTATGAAGGCACCGACGCGGGAATTATTCCGTTCGCGCCGTAGTAGGCCATTTTTCAAGGATTTTATTCGAGTAAAATTTCACCCTTAGCATCGAGTAATTCTACTGTCAATCCGGCAGCTCTTGCTTGAACAAGAATATCATTGTGAAGGGTGTCTGAAAAGTCATCCAATGCCTGCAGGGAGGTGATTGAAGCTACGTCTGTCAGTTGGTCA
>JAKURJ010000043.1 GCA_022452125.1 Candidatus Poseidoniaceae archaeon | reverse complement strand
AGGAGATCTAAGAATGAAGCCTCAGGTACACTACCTATTTGCAAGATATCTTCCATGAATGATTGTTCAAGATGTAATGTGTTTGAAACATCTGCTCCTACCCATGAAAGAACGATTACACTGGCTAATCTTCCCATTAACCACAAAACTAGAACCGGAGCCAGCCAAGACAATTTAGTCATCGAGATTAGCCATCTGCGAGTGAATGCAGCGATGGTGATGTGCTTTCTAGCGAATTTGGGAAATACTCGCATCACGAAAATCAATACGATTAGGTAGCAAGCAAGAGCTACTTCCAATCTTCTATTCGATCTAATCCATTCATCTGGAATGAAAATCACGAATCCAAGAGGGATTACAACCAACATCAATTGGAATGGTATTGCAAGTAAAACAAGACCTCCATGTGTCGATAACAATGAATGCCTTTTGTGGATTCTATCGCTCACCATTACTGTTAATTTTGCATGAGGTGAGTTAGCATGGTTTCTTCTTGTATTGCGTAAAGTTGCGGCATCTCTTTTCGCCCGAGTAAGTCCTAGAGCAGCTCTCCATCCACCCTTTTCTACAATCCACACAGGAGTAAATCCTCCAAAAATTAGCGCTAGTAACAGAGCAATCATTCCGTATGCAAGAGATGCTGCTACAATCCATGGAATCATTTCTGATTGAAACGACATGGTGAAATTCTCGGAAGCCATTTCAAACTCAATGAGGTATGTAATAGAGAAAGCAGCCATCGGAGTAAGGAAAATCTGACAGAAAACTAGCCCTGTTAACCAGAGCCGAGCCGCTAAGGGCCCTTTGTCAGAATACTCACTCACGAGATTATCCCGCCCCTTTGCTTTCTCAAAGGTTGCCCTAGATTTACTCTAAAAAATGGCGATTAAATCGGTTAAATCGGAAATTCGCACTTGTCCCCTACGGGGACATGTGAAGGCCACATTCATATGCGGAGTGATAGTGGCATGCTCGTTGATGAATATGCGTAAGTCCTTGCCATTGTTTTTGGTTAGCCTACTTTTGATGCAATCTATATTGTCAATTTCAGTTCAGAATGTTGAAGCCACAATGGGACGCGGTGGCTCAACCGACGATTTCTCTGTGACTGAAATTTCTATCAATTCTACATCTGCAAGCCAATGGATTCAGCCTGATGGAAGCGTCATGCTTTACGTTGCCAAGGGAGACCTTGTGGAAATCTCTGTTGAAGTCAAGCGCGGTGGTGCTTCTCTACAAGGCTCGAATGCGACTGTAACTGTCGAAATGGTACATCCAATTGGTTTCGTAATGAATACATCCTCATGGAGTACGACTCCGCTATTAGGTAGCCAATCCTACACAGATTCCTTCGAGTGGGAAGCATTTGTTGCTCACTCTTATCTTGATGTGTCCAACAATGAGTTGTCCGGTGGAATAATCATCAGAGCTCATGTATTCAATCCATCAGATGACAGAAATGAAAATGACATGCTTGAGAAGGCACTACCAGTAGCCCTTTCAAGGGATGACATGGATGCAGAGGGCGACCCAAGAGACCAGCAACTTCCTACCGCATCTGTTCCAACATTCTACGGTGGAGAATATCCAATCGATGGAAGTGATGCAACTGGAATTGGAATCTGGCAAGAAGACAATTCGGCATCAGCAGTTGGTGATGCGAATTGGAGACATTCCAACTCAGGTTCAGATTACCCTTCAGCATCGAGGAGCCGCCTAGTATTCGCTTTCAGAGGTACAAACAGCAACTGCGGATACGGAGCATCTTTGGATGGCGGATTATCTCAAGCATACATCCAGTGGATGTGCAAGATGCAACTAAATTCTGCAGGACTGATGTCGGCTCAAATGCATGTGCAGACATGGGGACAAATGGGCGCAGGGGATTTCGTGGCTCTTGAATTATGGAGAGGCAATGGCGCCCCCGAGAGTACAATCTCGCACAATTTCGTTGAGGATGCACCTAGCACCGCTCCAGGGCAGTGGAGTAATATTTCATGGGACCCAACAGACCAACTTGGAGGGCACTCATGGTCATACGGTATATTGTTCCAATCCGATGGTTCTGGAGCAACTAGTGGCATGCACGTCGATGATTTCGTTCTGTTCGCAATCGAGAAAGTAAGCGAATTCACACTAGACATCAATTGTGACAATCCAACCGGTGGTTACACAACTCCTCCAAACACAATCATTCCTATGTATTGTACTGTCAAGAACAATGGTTACCAATCTGCACAAGTCAGAATCAATTCCAATGTTTCTAATGTTTCTTGGATGAATCCAAGTCTGCCTGCGATTAGAATCGACAGTGAAAACCCTAACCAACACGGAACGACTGTTATGCTGCCAGCAATACCTGGAGGTAACACCACTGAGATGTGGATCAACCTTTCAGTTCCTGCTGGAGCGGATGTTCAGCAGCAAGTTTGGCAAGTGTGGTGGGAAGACGCAGGAGGTACTCAGTTAGGAGAGATGGGTCGTGTAACAGCCGACCTTGCGATTACCGAACAGTACGGTGTCCACCTATCTTCCACAGCCCCATTACTTGCAGATAGTCTGTATCCCGGTGAAGCCACTTCCATACCATTCAAATTACAGAATGCAGGAAACAGAGAAGCAGGATACACTGTTACTTCGAGTTTCCAAAGTGAAGGCTGGGTTTCCTATGTAACAGACTTGAACCACAGCATTGTTCAGATGCCAATGCCTTTGGCTAAGGGAGAAGAAGTACAGTTACTACTCAACGTAACAGCTCCAAGTTATGCAACTCCGGGAGAAGTCCCATTCTCACTGAGGGCGGTTTGTCCTTCATGTGGTGAATCACTGTTCGGTACTGATGTAATCTCCAAGAAAATCGAAATTCCAGTTCTAAGAGAAGTGGAAATGTATGCAGAGGATATGGAAATCCTTGCTCCAGCGAATGGTAACGCAAGAGTTGTTTACATCGATTTGTTGAATCTTGGAAATGACGATGAAGCATATTCTCTAGACTTAGTACAATCAAATTGGAAATTACAAGCTTATCTTTCATCTGACGAAACTCCAGTTCTAGACGCTTGGGACGGGGAAACTAGTATTGCATTGAACCTGCCTATGCCAGTAGGACTTGCTCCAGGATTGTATACTGCAAGAGTTACAGCAACTAGTGTCGACGACCCGACTGTTTCCGAACAGATAACTATCAATGTGGATGTTACAGATACCTCGGCCGTCTTCGTTTCTGATGAAGATGCAGACCAGTCGTACATTCCAGGGTCTGAAGCACAATCCATGCGCTTCGAAGTTAGAAATGATGGAAATCAGGATGACAGATTCGCTATGAGTATGGAACTTCCAGAAGGAATGAATGCGGAATTTGTCCAACTTGTAGATGGGGATTTGACACCAATCCTTGAGCCGGGCGCCTCGTACAATGTAACCGTTAGATTCTCGTTTGATGAAGGAACAAACGGACAACTAATCCTGAAGGTTATCGCTACAAGCGTCAATGACCCAACTGTCTCGAGCAATGGTAAGTGCACTTACAGAGTAGGTTCCCAAAACTGGTTGAGAATCATATCCACTGAATCCACAATCATTGATGAGGCTGGAGAATATGAGGTAATTGTAACCGTGAGAAATCAATACAACGACGGTCAATCGGTAACTATGGATCTTGACCAAGGAGAAACTAATCGCTGGTACAGTGCTTCAGTATCTGCTAATGACAGAGATTTCTGGTTAGAGGTTGAAGGAAACCGTGAAGTTTCCATCAAGTTTACAGTTCAGAGTTCCAGTCTTGAAAACCTAGATGAAGATTTCATCGAAACAACGGTTACTGTTTGGGCGATTTCCAATTCCGTTGAAGATGCAGCATCTTTGGAATTGCCAGTCACACTAAAGAGAACATCAACAGATGCTGACGCAGCATCGTCAGATGGTGGTTCTATCGATTGGGTAGGAATTGGTATCTGGGTAGTAGGTGGAGCGATTATCATTACTCTGCTCGGTGTTCTTTTGATGGTCCTCAACTCCGAAGAAGAGGAAGAGGAGCAAAGTTGGACTGGTGATGGATACGAAGACAACCTGACTGCTACCTATGGTGCAGTCGCAGCAGCTCCGAATGTTGGTTCCATGGAAAAGAATGTGCCGAGTGTATCTCCGCCGGCTCCTGAACCCGCAGTCCAATCAGGCCCTCCTGTGCCTCCTGAAGGACTTCCAGAAGGTTGGACTATGGAACAGTGGAACCACTATGGTCAGCAATGGCTCGACAATAACCGCTGAGATTCAATTGCGATGGGTTGAAGACGGGCTTCCCGTGGGATAGGCTGCCGAGGTAGTTACATGTATGGAAATGGACAGGCACCAATCTTCATTCTAAAGGAAGGAGTACAGAGAACAAGGGGTCGCAGTGCCCAATCTAACAATATTGCAGCAGCTAAGGCTGTAGCGGATGCTGTTCGAAGCACACTTGGTCCTAAAGGAATGGACAAGATGTTAGTGGATAGCATGGGCGATGTAGTAATTACCAACGATGGTGCAACCATTCTGAAAGAAATGGACATCGAACATCCTGCTGCAAAGATGATTATCGAAGTTGCAAAAACCCAGGAGCAGCACTGCTATGACGGTACAACTTCCGCAGTCGTTTTATCTGGAGAACTTTTGAAGAGATCAGAAGATTTGATTGAACAAAATGTTCACCCAACAGTCATCTGTGAAGGATTTAGACTAGCTGCTGAAAAAGCAGTAGGGTGCCTTGAATCTCATGGAATTTCAACTGAAAATGATGATTCAGTTCTAATGGAGGTCGCTAAGACCTCATTAACCGGCAAATCCGCTGGCGCAGTCAAGTCATTTTTGGCTGACATCTGTGTCAGAGCAGTCAATTCAGTTGGCACAATCGAAGATGGTGAAAGACTGGTTGACCTTTCAGATATCAAGGTAGAGAAACGCCAAGGTGGTTCCATCAAAGATAGCACTCTGGTCGACGGTATTATTCTAGACAAGGAAAGAGTCCATGCTGGAATGCCTCGTTCAGTCTCTGGCGCAAAGATTGCACTAATCAACAGTGCAATAGAAGTCAAGAAGACCGAAGTCGATGCAAAAATTCAGATTACTGACCCGTCGATGCTTGCTTCATTCCTAGAAGAAGAAGAGAATTACATCAAGGGGCTTGTTGAGAAAATTCAGGCTAGTGGAGCTAATGTTATCATTTGCCAAAAGGGAATTGATGACCTTGCTCAACACTACATGTCCAAGGCAGGAATCTTTGCAATTAGAAGAGCGAAGAAGAGTGACATGGAAGCACTTTCGAAGGCTACTGGTGGACGAGTTGTAACAAACATCGACGATTTGACAGATGCTGATTTGGGCGCTGCCGCTAAGGTAGAAGAGCGCAAAATTGGAGAATCCGATATGACCTTCATCACCGGATGTCCTGAAGCAAAGTCTGTTTCTGTACTACTACGCGGTGGAACAGAGCACGTAGTTGACGAGATCCGCCGTGCATTCGATGATGCTGTTGGAGTAGTTTCAGTTGCATGGGAAGATGGCGCAGTCTTGACCGGAGGAGGAAGTGTTCTAGCAGCATTGTCTCGTGAGTTGAGGTCTTACGCTGAGTCCGTTGGTGGTCGAGAGCAAATGGCAATTGAAGCATTTGCAAGTGCTTTAGAAATCATTCCAAGAACTCTTGCAGAGAATGCTGGCTTGGACCCAGTTAACACAATTATAGAACTCAGAAAATCTCATGCTGATGGCAAGGGATACTCAGGAATCAATGTCGAAGATGGCGGTGTAATGGACATGCGAGAGGCAAATGTCCTAGAGCCGCAAAGAGTGGTCGAACAAGCTATTCAATCTGCTACTGAGACAGCAATTATGATTCTCAGAATTGATGATGTTATTTCGTCCAAGGGCGTATCTGGTGACGACATGATGGGTGGAATGGACGATTTCCACATGTGATCCTGTAAGTTACTTTTTTTCACATCAAAATTTCTCTCCCTTTAGGGAGAGGCACGAACCTTCAAAGACTACTTCCGAGTGGCAAAGAACGCTCAGCGTGAGCACCGGGTGATGTCATGCCAACCGTCGCAAAGGTATGGATTGAAGAAGATTGTATTACATGCGATGCATGTCAGGACATTTTGCCAGAAGTTTTCGAGGTCACTGATGATACTAGTTTCATCAAAGCAGAGGTTAGAGAAGACGGTTCATTCGACCGCAATACTGGCTTTTCTGCAATCAAGAACGAGTTCCGTTCTGAGTTTTCTGAACTAATCGAAGAGGCTGCGGATGCTTGTCCTGTCGAGATTATCAAATTCGAATATGAGGCTGGTGCAGAGGCAGCGACTGAAGAGGTTGCGCCGGCAGCAGCAGAAGCTGTTGCGCCTATTGCAACAGAGGCCGTAGCAGGAGCAGATGATGGTGTTCTAGCACCGGTCATGTCAGGAGATAGAAGCCTTGCAATTTTCTTCGGTTCCCAAACTGGAAATGCTGCAGGTCTAGCAGAAAAGACTGCAAAGATGGCTGTGAACTACGGTCTAGAACCAACTGTAATCGATATGGATGGGTATGATCCTGCGGCTTTCGCAACTCACAAGAGAGTCCTGATAATCACCTCTACTTGGGGTGAGGGAGAGATGCCTGACAACGCTGATGCTCTATGGAATGCAACAGTAGCAAGCAATCCACCCCTGTCCAATGTACACTTCTCAGTTTGCGCAATTGGTGACACTTCCTATGATGAGTACTGTAAGGCAGGTCTAGATTGGGATGAGAAATTTAAGGCACTTGGAGCAACTTGCATCGAAGATATCAAGCTCTGCGATGTGGATTTCGAACCACCTTGGTTGGAATGGGCTCCAATGGCACTTTCCAAGATCGCTTGTGTTGATTCTTCAGGAACCTTCCACGAAGAACTGCTTGAAGCAATGATAGCATTTGGAGCGGGTGAAGAAGAAGAAGCAGATGTAGGAGATTTTACACCTGGACAAATCGCTCAGGCGGATTTGTCGATTACAATGCGTATCTTCCGCTACAACCCAATTATGGCACAATCTGGTTATGATACAGTTGCAGTAGCACTTCCCGGACATGCATCTCTTGAAGACGCATTAGTGGCAATCAAGCGAGAAGTAGACGGCTCACTAACATTCAGAAGTGGTTCAATCGCAGGACAAGACCCACTAACTGGAATCAAAGCAAACGGCAGAATCCTACCAGCAGATACTACCAGAATCTGTGATGTTGTTTCTGACGGTGACACATTAACCATTGAGCCAGTACCTGGCTATGATGTTGTAAAAGACCTCATGGTCTCCTATGACCGCTATGATTCTGTCCGTGCAGAATCAAAGCCATGGATGGAAGCAGACCCACGTCAAGGAGAGCGCCTAATCTCTGGAGCAGCAATGGGAACAATGACATCTGCAGAAGCAACTTACTTGCACACTCTAGCAGATGTTGGTTCTCTTCAATTGGTCAACGCAATGTCTGATACATACGATGTTGATGAAGAATATACTGGACCAGGAATTGCCCTGCAAAGATGGGTTAGAAGCCAAGACCCTCGTTCCGGTAGCGGTCACGTTAAGCAAATGTTTGAACTGATGCAAAGGAAAGGAGGAGTTTGGGATGAAGCTGATATTTCTTCGATCCAGCGACATGGTATTGATGGCGCACAAGCTGCTGACTCATTATACGCTGCAAGAGCAAGATTGTTGGCTGAATACAAGTTTACTGGCCGCAGTGGTAGACTAGTCAAGCACTATTCACGTTCGGTCAAGCTGTCCGGAAATGTCAACGAGACCACCCTGTACCGCTCTGTTCTAGGCCCTCTTGGCCTTGGTTCAAACCTCATGAACGGCGTTTCTCTTCGTATGATGCTTGGATTTACTAGAAATGGTGGCCCGATTATGCGTGGCTTCCAAGGCATGCTAGTTCCTCCAGCAGGAATTGGTAAGATTCCAAATATGTTCAACGGTAAAGTCGCAAACCATCATGAGGTAGTTGCAATATTCAACGAACTGGATAGTAGGTTCTGAGGTGTTTGTGATGGTTAAGTATTCTTATTATCCTGGAAATGTGGCACGACAATCCTCATACGAGGTTGAGGATACAATCCAACCACTTTGCAAGACATTAGGAATCGAATTGTTCGAGATTGTTGGTTACAACAGTGATGGTGGAAACATTATCAAACAAGGAAACAAGGACCTCCAACTTACTCTTAATGCAAGAAACATTGCTCTGGCTGAAAAGAATGGCCATCACATCATCACAGCATGCGCTTCAGCGCAAGGTATTCTTCATGAAGCAATGGAAACTTTCAGAAACGATCCAATCGCCCTTGCAAACGCAAACACAGTCCTATCCAAGACTTGTGGGATAACCGCCAAGGTTGACGAAATTACAACAAATCACTTGCTACATGTGCTAGTCGATGAAATTGGTCTTGACAAGGTCGAAGATGCGGTTATCAACCCTCTAAACATGGATGTTGCATGCTACTATGGTCCACATATGCAACGTGCTGGAGCATGCGGGGGAGACGATGCTTGGAATCCAAATTACATGGAGAAACTAATCATTGCCCTTGGTGGAAGACCTGTCGAATACAAATCCAAAACCTCTAGTGTCGGAAATCCGTCTCTTCTCTCTCTTGGTGACTCTGTCATGAAAATGACTGCTAGAGTTCTCAATGATGCTAAGAGAGCAGGTGCACAAGTCATTGTAAGCGCTTGTACTCTATCGCATTCTAATTTGGATTCATACCAAGGAAAGGCAGGAAGAGTTGCTAACAAAGACACCAATATTCCTGCTGTTAATTTGACTGAAATAATTGCGTTCGCTTTAGGACACTTCCCTGATAGATTTGCACAGTTAAAGACACGTGCATTATTGATTGGATCCTGATTATCCATGCAGGAATTTGTACAAGTCTTTAGCTTGTATTGAAGTAACTCCGTTGATTTGAGTTAGTTCGTACTCACTTAACGCACAGAGCCCCATAATGTCTTTAGCAACGGACATTATTTTCTTAGCGGTAGCAGTGCCAATTCCTGGCAGTTCTGCAATCAGTCTGACTCTATTTTCAAGAACTTCATCGTTCCATTTCCTTGAGAGTACACCTTCTTCATTTTGCCCTCCAATGATGGACATTATTTCTGCTGAAGCCGCTTTAATTGCAGATTTTTCTGCTTCATTAGTCCTTTTTTTGGCATGGGCGATTAACAAATCTAGAACTCTAGCTTCTCGTTTAGCAGCAATCGAGATAAATCTAGCAGTTTGTTCAGGTGAACCAGTCATCAACACTGGTAGTCCCAAGTCCAGAGTTACCCATGCCATCGCTCCATGAACAGCATTGGGATGTACTCTATCCGTTTCTAAGGATTCCACAATAAGAAGTGGTCTAGGAGCAGCAGCATGTAATCTGCGAGCTTGATGAATCAATCGTCCATCGATTAATGAATCAACTAGGTCCCTCGCAGTCTTCCTTTCAATTAGCACTCTGTCAGAGATTCTAATATCGCCAACAGTCAGGCTTTCCAGACTGATTTCGTGGCCATGTAACTTGAGCATTGCAGGCAAAGTCGAATTAGCTTCTCTATGATCTACAACAATCATCGTTTGAGTCTCATTTTCTAGACTGTTCGCAACAACTTCTGATTGAGCAGCAGCGGCTGCCTTCGATTCATTATCTCTGGAATGTGAAATAGTTCCATCTAGCACAGGTTTCCACCATTTTTGGTCATTTTTCTTTCCTTGATTGCCTGAGAAATCTGCCAGAGATTTCTGTGCGCGTGGCCTATTTATTGGAGGTGCAGTATCTTTCTTTACCAGTTTTTGATCAATCCGCTCAACTACTGGGTTAGGCTTTTCTCTGAACAATCTCAGTTCTTCAGATTGGATGAATGAATCGACATTCTCTCCATTTACCTTGAAATCTCCTAAAACGTCAGATTTAGGAGGTGCTCTTTTTGGTAAACGAGATTGCTTTTGCAATGAGTCAAGAGTTCTATACATCGCTTGCTCACGCTTTATCGAAGCCTGCTGAACGTATTCGTCACGAGTTCCTTTGGCGATTAGAATGTGTACGTCACCGTCTCTCTGTCTGGCAGTTCTCCCTCTTCTCTGAATCGCCCTAATTGCGCTTGGAACAGGCTCGTACAGAATCACACTATCTGCGGCTGGTACGTCTAATCCTTCTTCTCCAACACTCGTAGCGACTAATACATTGATTTCTCCTTCCTTGAAGCGTTGTAATTGTGCGATTTGCTCCTTTTGTTTCATTCCAAGTTGACTTCCTTTACTGGCTTGGCCGACGAATTTACCGGGTTTTACATCAGGCTCCTGTGACAAAATTTCGAGTAAATTATCTACGGTGTCTCTGTATTCTGTAAATACGATTACTTTTCCATCCCCTTGCAGTCCCTCTTTTACTAACTTGACCACCAGTGAAGGCTTGGGATGAGCTTCAATCTCATCCTTCTTTTCTCTAAGTAGGGTTGCGACCGGTGGTAAGGAAAGGAATCTCTTGGTTTTACGGTCCTTTTCGAATTTCGCTCTTTCGAGATATTTAATCGCACATTTGAGCCCCTGAGTGTCTAGTAAATCCAATAATCTGTGTAATCTGCGAAGGTCTCCAATCCTTTTCGCAGCGTCATATCCTCTTACATCTCCTCTACCGATTGCTGCGCTAGCTCTTCTTTGCGCCTCTTCAATTGCTGCAGTTGTAATTCTGCCAGAGCGAATCAAGAAACCCGATCTAATCAGAAATTCAGATTCTTCTGCTTCAAGTATTCTCAATGGTCTGATTATGTCATGAAGGTTATCTGGTATGTTCAGTTCATGTTTTGTAATCTCCATCGAGGTGATGTATGGTTGTACTAGGTCATCCTGTCTTTTTGTAACATGAAGTCTCTCTATGCCAAGCCTCTGAATGACCTCCAAAACCTTGCCTGCTTTTACTCCCGGGGACGCAGTTGCGGCTAAAATCAGAGCATTTGGAGATGCTTCAAGATACATGTCGCCCAATTGTGCCATAGAATCAGATCCTGTTGCATGATGTGCTTCATCGACAATCAATAGGTCGATGCTTGAGAGCAATATTCGGCCACTTCTAGCATCATTACGGATGACGTGAGGTGTTGCCATCACAATTTTTGCATCACCCCAAATTTTCTCTCTCTTGGCAGGCCTGTCTTGACCGGTCAGAGTAACAATCTTCTCAGGTTCTATATTGATGAAATCTCTAGCCATCCTGGCTTGTTGTGCAACCAATCCAGTAGTAGGTGCGACCAGTACGATTTTCCCGCTCCCTTCCAGAGCATTAGCCATAGCCATCCATTGTACTGCGGTTTTCCCCAAGCCTGTAGGCATCACTAGTAATGTGGATCCAGATATCGCTTGCTTTGCTGCTAGTAACTGGTATGCTCTTGCCTCAACTCCTTCGCTAAGGCGAGGGTGAGACAGCATAGGGGTCATAACAGCAGATTGGGAGGCGGGGGGTCAAGAGGATTTGCATTTGAGGCTTGTCTGAGAATACTCAAGGACCACAATGCTTGAAGACTGTCAATTTACATAGACGCTCAGCGGCCCTATGCGCCGTTCTTAACCGAACCACTCATATAGGGGAGGTAAGTCGGCAACTTGCTCGATAGGCGAGTGGCCAGACACAGTGGGCAATGCACAGCATCCCATCACTACCGGTCCCGTTCGTGGACTGGAAGCCGGTGTCACGGCAACTCCCTAGCCTTGACAGCCTCTGTATGCCCCTTATCGGGGGGCCAATGCAGAGTAACGAAACATAGGAGGCCGAACATATGGCAAAGAGAAGTCACCCAAGACGTGGTAGTATGGCGTTTAGCCCGCGCAAGCGGTCCGCACGCCATTTTGGACATGTTAAGTCGTGGCCAGAAACCGATGCGAGCGAGGTCCGTGTGCAAGGGTTCGCCGGCTGGAAAGCTGGAATGACCCACATCATGGCTCGTGATCTAAACCCAAGGTCGAACAGCGCAGGACAGGAGATTAGAGTCCCTGTAACTGTTGTAGAAGTACCAAAGATGAGAGTACTTGGCGTTCGTGGATACAAAATGACAGCATACGGTAAGCAAGCCGCTGGTGAAGCATGGGTAGATGCCGAGCAAATTTCAGAAGCATTCCCACAATTATTCCGTAGAATTCACAACAATGCCATGAAAGTTCACGACTCTGACAAGCACCTAGATGCTCTAGGTGAAGCAGATTTAGTTGAGGTTAGGATCATTGCAGCAACACAACCGCATTCAATCACAGGAACTCCTTCCAAGACTCCTGAAGTAATGGAACTTGGACTAGTCGGTGGCGATTCAGCGGCTAAACTAGAATGGGCAAAAGAACACCTAGGCCAG